>JBHAEI010000031.1:0-50717 GCA_041855505.1 Prevotella sp. | reverse complement strand
TTTATCTTTGCAATAGCAAAAACAACTCATTATACATAGAAAACTGATAATGAGAAAGTTGCAAAGAAATAAGAAAAATGAAAAATGCTATTGCAGATTAAAAATCCCATTCATTCGAATGGGATTTTTTGTTTCTATTCATTACTACCACTTTGATAAATCTCCAAAAAGGGCGTAATGGACATTTGGTAGGCTGAAAAAGCTCCTAATGTTCGTAATGGACAAATGGTAGGCTGGCACATCCCAGCCTACTTTGTTATATTCAGGAACCCATCAATAAACTTCTTTTTGTTGGTTTCGTTTAATCCGTTATGATTCAGTAAGGCTCTTTTAAGTTGTGAGTTGTCCCCCTCTAATATATTGGTTGTGTTGGGTATGTTAGTTTCTGTATATTCTTCCTATGTAAAGAGCCACTTGAGGTGTGTTCTTATAGATCTTCTTGCAGTCCTAAGTCGTCTATGGGTATAAGTAGTCTTGCCTGATGCCAAAGTAGTTCTTTCATCCAAGAAATCTTCCCATAAGGCACACCATTTATCAAATTTTATTAAAAACTGCTCCTTGCCGACGGTAAACATCTTTCTTATCAATGCCAGCAATTCTATACTTGCAGGCAAATGAGGCTTACTTGTCAGAAGCCTTCTAATGATTTGTAGTTGATGAAACTGACACATCTGTACAGGACAGGATGTTATAGCCTGCAAAAGCCCGGTGTGTCCATCGCAGACTACTGCCTTTATCTTTGTTCCACCAGCTTGTATATATTTAAGTCCTGAGAGATAGTCCTTGTTGGTTTCATTCTTGACAAACCTGCGATAAAGGATTTTTCCAGAAGTTGCATCCTGAAACAACATAACACCAAATGTTCTGGAGAAATAGGTTGTGTCCATTATGATTGTTGCTTCCTTAGGATGGGAAGGGGTAAAGCTATCTGTCACCAACTTTAGTTTCCAGCGTATTGTCCTTTCCGAGCATTTATGCAGGACTGAGAGTTCTTTGACAGTTCGTTTCTCTGTCAGATAGCTTCGCCATAATGATATACTGTCTATGCGATGACCACCTTGAAATTGCTTCTTGCAATCACCACAAGAATACATTTGCACACCACGACGATGACCGTCCTTTTTAACATTTGGGCTACCACAGAATACACATGTTTTTTATTCATAGGTTTTCAAATGGTACAAAGGTAATAAATAAAGGATATTGGGAGATTTTCAGCCTACCAAATGTCCATTACGCCAAAAAAGCAATATCAGAACTATTTTTAAAATAGTTCCAACTGCTGATAGGGAGTTTTAGCCTTCTGCTGCTTCTCCCCATAAAATAATTGGATATTGGAGAATTGCTTATCTGTTATACACAATATACCCACTTTTCCTATAGTCGGAAGATTTTTACGTACTCTTTTTATATGCACTTCTGCATTTTCCATACTGGCACAATGTCTGACATAGATAGAAAACTGGAACATTGTAAACCCATCCTTTATCAAGACCTTACGAAAATCGGCATAGGCTTTCTTTTCCTTCTTGGTTTCCGTAGGGAGATCAAAAAACACCAATACCCACATAATCCTATATTCACTAAATCTATCAAAGGTTGTCATTTCGCTTTAATTACATTTCAGGGTAACTTATTCGCCTACATTCACCAGCAAAACACTTGGCAAGAGAAGCTGTTGTTTGCTGAGCGGCTATCATTAAAGGACTACGCTTACCACTTACGACAACATCTATCATTGGAATACCTAACAGTTCTATCTTTAATTGTTTCGTTAATTCCGATATGTCGCTATATTTTTCCATCATCTTTAAAACCAACTCATCAACATAAGGGCGATAAGGTTCCATAATATCGTCTGCCAAACAATAGGCGTTATACCTATTATGATGGTGGATTCCCAAGGTTGGAAGAAGTCCACTACCTACCAAAGCTCGCGCAATCACAGCACGCAGTATGGCATAGCCATAGTTTAAAAGATTATTGGGAGGAGTCCCTTCCCTATCCCGAACAAAGTCCGGATACTTAGGAAATAAATTCTTCCAATAATATGCAGCAGTCCTTGCTTCAAGGTTTTCCGGATCTCCACTTCTCACATCATTCATCCATGCACGCATACAATTTGTTTCTTTACTGGTATATGACCTTAAAACAAATTCTTGATTGGCTATTTTCTGCTTAATTGTTTGCTGCCATAACTGTTTCTTTAAGGGTAAGGAGGCATCCAATTGATACCTAAACCTCTCGTTTTGAGTCTTATTGCCACACAACGGTAACAGCAATCCTACCGGCATACTTCGTTGGTCGCAAGTAATTACCGCACTGTTATTCTCTAACAAAGCCTCCAACACGCCGGAAGTAATCGTTATTCGTTTGTGGTCGAGGAGTACTATCCCTATATCTTCTATAGGGATAGTCCGCTCGGCTTCCTGTTTGAACTTATCGGGTAGTGTATCATTGGTTACTGCTTCAGGAACACGTAAAACCAATTGATTGTCTCGTAAGCTCAAATAAATCGGATTACTGAAACAAAGTGTCTTTTTTATCATAGAGCATCTTTATCTGATTATATTCAAAACATTACCTAATCTATCTATTTCTATTTTCCAACAAACTTCCTTTATCATCTCACCAGTTAAAGCTCTACCAATTTTATTCATTGCCTCAAACTCTTTCTTATCAGAAATGATATTCGCAACGGCATAAGGTATAAAATAACATCCCGTTCCTGTTGCGCTTACCATTTTATAGATTCTTCCTTTGTCTAATTGAGGTTGTTGAGAAGCTTGTTCGTCTGCTGTTGGAACATAAACCAAATCATTAGGCGATAAGTAGAACTTTAGCTTTGCACCTGTTTCGGTCATTTCGGGAACAGGTAATAAACCTTGTTTTAATCGTTCTACCACCTCATTCAAAGGAGCTGTATAATAGGTACGCTTCTTATCCTCATCTTCGTAGATAGCAAAATAAAGATTTGTTCCTTTTTGAGCTTCCACATATTTAGCAGATTTCTTACCACTTTCACCCACATTAAATTTCGTTCCCATAGGTTCGGATACACGAACTTTAATAATCGGCTGATGATTCTTACCGTTATTATATGCCTTTATATTCTTATTCATCTCTGCTATTCCCTCCGGATTAAAAGCCAGTTTGGCATCACCATTCTTACTTTCAAGATAATTAAGAAGTATTTTTTGAATACCGGTATCTGTAATAGAACGTATTTTCTTCTCATTAAAAGAATCATCTAATAGCTTTCTCGAAGCTACCATCGGCTCTTTCTCATCACTGTATGTCCATACGTCCACCTTATTTACATTTTGTTTCTGCCATCGGTAATTAACAGCTTTAAAATGAGCCATTATCTGCTTCTTATTGAAACCTTTCTTTTCTAAGTCATGTATATAACGTCTTAAACTGCCATTGCATATTGCAGAGATTTTATCAAGAGCTTTCGACAAAGGAACTTCTTCTTGTTGTTGCAAATTTACATGGCCAAAAACAGTATCTTTATGCAGAGGTTTTCTTATTGCCCACAAATCATTGCCTGCCTGACGGACTGAAATCTTCTTCCCATCACTATCGTACTTCTCAATTTTGTTCGTAGCTTTATTGATAACCCGAACGTAATTCCTGAATGAAACCACAACGTTTTCCAACGCAACTTTTGCATCTTGCGTAAACGTATCCCATGGCTTACGAATAATTCTGTTCTTATCACATAATTTCCGACGCAAGTCCTCACGCTGCTTGGTATCTTTTGCCGACTGGTTATTAAGATAATTAATTATGTTTCTGGAAGCACAAGCTATCACAAGCGCATCCATTGCATGATGCCTATGATCTATACGCTTCTTGCGAAATCCTCGTTGCAGTTCCAAAGGCATTGAGGTTTGAAATACCCGCTTTCCATCTTTATTCTCCCAGTGTCCGAAATCTTCGCTGCCATTGATTTTATTCAGTCGTTCAAAACGAGGATAAACTATCGTATTCCAAACATCATTAAGTCCCCAGTCCTTCTTTAACCTATCAGTAATTCCACCCGTACAAGGAACGACAAATTTTGACGTTGCCTCTAATTCGTCATCGGTGCGAACGATGTTTGATAGCAAACCTTTTACTACTTTACTGATAAACCTACTGTCATTAAGCTGCCTGTTTAGGAACTCTTCCGGTATATCTTCCAATAATAGTTTTGTTTTCTTAGCCTTATTATTGGCATAATGATCGGTTACAAAGGCTTTATATTCTTCCTCCGACAATATCTTAACATCGCCAAGTGTAGTACAATGCACTATCTCGCCGGCATGTTTCTTGATAAATTCATAGCCTAACATATTTGTTTTCAACTGATTAACTTCAGCCTCACAAATAACTTTATTAGAGAACGAATCGTCGAAATATCTGCTCTGCGGAATGATATGTTCTATCTGATAAGCAGAAGTAAACAACTTGGAAAGCGAGATAGCCTTACCGGTATAGGGCGAACGATATCTTTGCTCTAACCAACATTTATACCTCGTCAGTTCCAAAGCTGATGGCTCTGCCACCTTAGAGATCTTTGCAATCTCGTCATAATCCTTATCATCTTTCGTCAGTTCCTGTAAAGCTCCTTCTTCATAAATACGAAGTATCTCCTGTTGCATAGGAGAATGTGGGCGGACATCTTTGATAGAACTATCATTTTTCAGTTCCATCAAAAGGTGTTTGATACGCAAATTTGAATTCTCGTTCTTAATGATATTCTGCGTAGCACGGGCACGTTGCTCGGCTGTACTCTTCATCTCACGTCCAAGCTCCACATGGATTTCATCTATATGCCCTGCTTCTTTCCAAATATCATGAACTGTCCGAAGCGTTTCAAGGACACATTGCTCTACAATTGGATTACGCAAAGAATGCTGTTTAAATCCATTGATATAAGCCATTAATTTCTCCGGACTATCCCATTTTTGAACATCTGTAGCTTCTGAATGCCGCCCATACACTACATAGGCAGCCAACCATTCCGGCAATCCTTGAAAATCCGATAAGCTATTGAAGGAGAATCTATCGTGCTGCACTCTGGTCTTTATCTTCTCTTCCACCTCACCTCGCAGTATCTGGTCTATTCTTTGCCGAGTCTGAACGCAGAAATCTTCTTCATTCCAATAGTTACCCATACGCATTACGAACAGCAATTTCTTGATAGCCTTCTCGGAATATGCCCCGTAATCTTTCTTAAATGGCTTTATTCTCAAGAAGGATGAAACAAAATCGTTATCATCCTTTATCTTTCGCAAGGCACTTTCTGCCTCGGCTTTCCCCTCTACAGAATATAATAAATGCCATAAACGGTATTGCATTTTGTTATCGAGCCATTCATGTGGCATATTTACTCTGCCAAGTGCCGACAGAAGTTCGTAACGTGTTTCGTTACATGGGTATTTCTTCGCCTTGTCTTCAATATAATTCCAACGAATGGGATATAACTTATCGTTTCCTATCCGTACTTTCTTCAATTTAAGAAAGTCCTTCAACAGCTTTTCCTGTGTAACATCCTTACAATCATTCAGGAAACTAAACAAATCGGCATAACTTTGCTTAGAAGGCAGATACTGCCCGGTTACTTCCTCTTCTGTTTCCCTGTTATATAACCGCAGATTAGCGATAAACTGCCAAATTCTAAACTCTTGAAAATATGGATTCGACTTGGCAATACATTTTATTCCCTGCTTCTTTATCTCGCCTGTTTCTTTATCCACAAAAGAATAAGCTTCATAAGGGCAATCGCTTATAAGAGATTTCTTACTCTTTAATGGACGCTGATAGAAAATAAGATCGGTCAGCAACAGATAAGTCATATCTTTCTTTATCAGACTTTGCTGATGAGGCAGGTTTTTAGGATAAAGTTCCTTGGCACAAGCTGCCAACATTTCCTCGCTCCTTAACTCCTCATGGAACTTTGATTGTGCCTTTAATATCAAGCGTAACTCTTCTTTATAATAATTACGTTCTATCGTTCTGATAAATTTTCCCCGTATCTTATCCTGCGGCTCTTGTAATAAATGGTCGTATATAAAGGCTCCAACCGTCATTCCGGATTTTTCCAGTTTATCTTCTGTACATTTCTTTTGCAGTCCCCAGTCATCGTCTTTAGGAGCTCTAAAGGAACGTTTTTCATTTCCTTCCTTATCGACTTTAGGGGTTATCCCATCCTGTTCATATTCTGTCGTTACGATAAACTGCCTTACCTTCCCAACCCAATCATCCAATGGTATCTTACTGCTTCTACGGTAAATCCATCCGTTTTCTAAAAGAATATTATACCACGTATCTTCACCTTTCTTCTCATCGGTAGCCTCTACGCTCACCACTTTTAACTCATGATATTCTTCTCTCTTAGTCGGATTTTCCTCTTCTTCCTCACCACGCATCTGGAAATATCCACGTTTCTGATTGAAGTTAAGCAGAATCCATGCCAGTTCTTCTTTCGTAATAGCCTTTGTCAAGGCTTTCTTCCTTAAGTAATAAATCGTCCAGTCAAGAGGAACTCTTTTTCCATTTGCAACTAAGCCAGACTGATATTGAGCAAAATCGGTCAGCATTTCATGAAAAGAATCCATGAACAAGAAGCGCATGCTACCGTCTTCCTGCCTCTCCCAAGCTAACTTTGGCTCTCCATCGTTCAGAAATTTTCCATAGGAAACGGCCTGATTCCTATCCCAACCGATAGCTTTATCGTAATGCTCGGGAAGAAATCCCAAGGTGTGCAATACCCTATGAAGACGTTCCCGCCTTAAAAGAGTACGCTCTCTCAAACGCCTCGTACCTCGGAAACCTGTACGAATAGCCGTTTGCGACTCCGTTACTCCCTTATCGAAATTACCTAAAACATCTTGGCTCATAGGAATAATTCTACTTCCTAACTTTATGTCCTTTAAGTAATTACCATTTTCATCTACCGAGACTTTAGCCCAACCAATACTATTGGTTCCCAAGTCTAAACCTAAAATTGTTTTCATCTTTTACTATTATTATTTGGTTCTTAGCACTTTAATTCATATCTTTGCAATGTATTTTCAAGCAAGTCACAATAAGGATTATTCCGTTGTGAAAACATTTAAGGTGGGGCAACTCACCTTTTTCATTTCCCAAAGTTAAGAAATATTCTTGACTAAAGCAATAATTATAATTTGTTTTTATGTATTTAGCCTTCTTAATTTTATACAATTTATTCGGTTGTAACAGATGCCTGATATATTCAGAGTTATCGGCTGTCAAAACAAATCTTCCTAATTTATAAATGAAGATGACAGAAATAAATCTACGCATACAGGAAGGCAAAGACAATATTCATAAAACATTGAATATAAATGATTTACAATCAGGAAAATAAAACATGCCCTTTTTCGCTGCAAAAGGTGGCAGATAACACAACAAAAGGTGCCCTTTTTATCGACAAAAGAGCACCTTTTGCTATACAATAGCATAAACCTCACCGGATAAACCTCAGGATAAAGGATGGGAAAAGAGGAATATGGCAGGGAAAGAAGGATATTACTATATCAGATAGATGAAATAAAAAAGTAGCGAACACCCATTGATATCCGCTACTTTTTACATATATTAATATACTATTTTATTACTATCAGAGTTACTTATGCCCCACAGAAGAAGAGAACTACCAGCTGGGCTGCGAGGATACGGAGGAACATGCTTAATGGATAGACGGTAGAATAACCAATAGCTGGAGCCTCTCCTACACATACAGAATTGGCATAGGCCAATGCCGGAGGGTCGGTATAGGTACCGGCTATCATTCCCATAATGGTGAAATAATTAAACTTATACTTTTTACGAGCTATTGTTCCGATAATCAAAATGGGAATAATAGTGATGAGGAAACCTGTGTAAACATATTTCAAACCATCACCCTGCACTACTGTTTCCCAGAAACCTGCACCTGCCTTTATACCCACTGAGGCAAGGAAAAGTGCCAGTCCAAATTCACGAAGCATCATATTAGCTGATGTGGTAGTATAGGTTACAAGGTGCATACGGTATCCAAAACGCCCTATAAGGATAGCGATAATCAGCGGACCACCTGCCAAACCTAACTTTAATGGTACCGGCATGGTAGGAATAGCAAAAGGAAGACTACCGAAAAGGATACCGACGATAATACCGATAAAGATAGTTGCAAGGTTTGGAGTATTCAGAAGTTTCTCTGAATTACCCATAACCTCAGCCATGCGGTTTACATTTTCTATAGAGCCTACTACCAATAAACGGTCGCCAATATTCAAGATATGCTTCCTTGTAGCAAAGAGTTCCATCCCTTGACGGCTTATTCGGGTGATATTCACGCCATATAGTGCCTCAAAATTCATCTTTCCAAGCTCCTTACCGTTCATAGCACTGTTGGTAACGACAATACGTTTTGAAATTAATGGCTGCGGTTGATCGTCCTCATTCCAGTTTACATCGATAACAGGACCGATAAAAGCCTGAATAGCCGGAGCATCGGCTTCGGCGCAAACGACGAGAATTTCATCGCCTTTTTCGAAGATAGTGCTCTTGGTAGGCACATGTAACTCGCCGTTATGCATGATTCTGGTGCATACCATATCACGATTCAGGAACTTAGATATTTCCTTCATAGTGCGCCCTGCTATGTAAGCATTATCGACAAGAAGCGACATCGAGTGAGGTTTTGCATCGGGACTCTCGCTCTCTTCGGCTTTTATTTTCTCATTCTCGCTCATTAGATTTACCTTACAAAGGTAACGAATGGCAAGCGTGGCACCAATGATACCAATCACACCCAATGGGTAAGCACAGGCATATCCCGAAGCAATATCGAAAGAATATCCCTTAGGGAACACGCTGGCCATAGCTTCTTTGGCTGCACCAAGACCCGGAGTATTCGTAACGGCACCATATAATGTACCTACCATCATCGGAAGATTCTTAGGGTCAGATGTATCAAAGAAGATGTAATAACAGGCAAACATCACTGCTACATTCAAGAAAATGGTAACGGCAGCCAAGCCATTCAGCTTAATACCACCGCGACCAAAACTCTCGAAGAAGCCCGGTCCAACCTGCATACCTATCATAAAGACAAACAGGATGAGTCCGAAGTCCTGAAGAAAGTTTAGAGTTGGCGTAGGGCCTGTGAAACCAATATGCCCGGCAAGGATGCCAACAAAAAGCACAAATGTAACTCCAAGCGATATGCCTCCTACCTTTATCTTACCAAGATAGACGCCGATGGCTATTACAAGAGAATAGAGTAGCACGATATGTGCAATACTATCCTGAACAATAAATAAATCTTCTAACCACTTCATAATTATATTTAAAAGAATATACAAAGATAGCAATTCCCGTGAAGTATCGGAAAAAAAGGTCATAGTTTTTAAGATAAAGTTCACATCCTACCTTACTCTACTATCAGATTGTAATACAATGATGGCAAAACAAGGGGGATTTTCTACAAAAAGCTGAACTTAGCAAAAACGTTAAGATTAGCTGCAAGGGATATTTTAATAAAGTAGATAAAGCCGTATTAGCAGATTTTTTTATACTTTTGTTCCCATCATGAAGTACAACGTAAAATGTTCTAATTGCGGTAAGACATTCGCCGCCGAAACAGATAGGTATGGTGAGAATCGTTTCCGATGCCCATACTGCGGAACGATTCTTAAATGTATCTTTAAAGAGCCGGTGCCTTTCCGTACCCGTGCACGTGAGGTTATTCCACTGTCTGCTGCTACTCCTGTACAAATAAAACAGAACAAGAACCTGAAGACTGCGGAAACGAAATTGATTAATCTCCCTTCCAAAGAAAAAATCACAGAGATGAGGAATAAGCTGAAGAATGCCTCAAAGCATATTTCGACTACCTCCTCGAACGCAGCCGACGCACTATTGAATGCCACCAACAGTACTTCTAAGTTCGTAGCTCGGTCGTCTTCACGCATTATGGCATTCCAACAGAAATACAAGGACGGCGACCTATGGATATTCTTTGGCTTCAGTTTCGCTTTTATCGTGCTCACCATCCTTTGCCTTCTGATAGGTGCCGAGGTAACAAAAGCTGTAGCCGAAGGGCAGTCATGGCTGTTCAAGCATTACATTATGATTAAAAACATGTTATAAGCGTTCAGAATATGTCAAAAAAAGATGCAACTCCGTATAAGAGTTGCATCTTTTTCATTGTATCTATCAAAGTTCTTTACTTCTTAATATTAGCCTGCTCAAGACCATAATGCTTCTTGCCATCGAGAATACGCAGGATAAATGCAAGACAAACAGAGACAAGACCAAAGCTGGCAAATACCCACATGGCTGAAGTAAAATCTGCCTTACCATCCTTAGTACTGCCATCAAGAATAGTACCAATTAGCATTGGAACCAAAGACAGGCCGATATTCTGGATATAGAAGATGATAGCATAGGCGGAACCAAGTTGCTTCATTGGAATAATCTTTGGAACTGAAGGCCACATTGCTGATGGAACCAAAGAGAAAGCCACACCTAAAAGAGCCATTAAGATGATAGCAAATGGTACTGTTGAGAAGATAGGCAATGCAAAACCAATATGTACAAGTGCCATTAGCAAGGAGCCTATCATCATTAAAGTGGCTCCCTTACCAATACGGTCGTAAACTGCGCCAAAGATAGGAGTCATAAGAATAGTACCGAAAGGTAAAATAGTTATGATAGAACCTGCAAATTCCGGAGCAACACCATACTTTACTGTCATTAGCTTTGCTGCAAATTTTAGGAATGGGAATACGCCACTATAGAACAATAAGCATAGAAGTGTTATCAACCAGAATCCCGGATTACTGAAAATTTTACCCAAATCAGAAAACTTAAAGCCTTCATCTTCAGTATCAGCTTTATCATTTTCAGCAGCAGCATTAAGTGCTTTAACAGAATTGTCGAGCTTCTTATCCATTACAGCATATACCAAGAAAGCGAGTAAACCAATGCAAAGCAATACTGCACCTAAAAGAACTGGTACAGCTACATTATGGAAACTCTTGGCTACAAGAGGACTGAGACCAAAGGCACAACCGGTACCTAAACGTGCCAAAGCGACCTGAAGACCCATTGCCAACGCCATACTATAGCCGGTAAACCACTTTGCTATGACCTTACTTACCGTAATACCGCAAATCTCACAGCCAACTCCAAAGATAGCAAAACCTAAAGCTGCTACCCATACCTGTGTTTTGTAAGTCCATCTTAGAATGGTTAAAGTGTGCTCCGGAGATATAAATTCCAAAGAGTAAAACTTGAGAATAGCTCCTCCAGCCATCAAAGCACAAGCCATAATACCTGTAAAACGAATCCCCATCTTGTCTAAGATGATACCACCAAAGAACAACATAAACAGGAACACATTGATAAAGCCGTATGAACCCGAGAAGAATCCGTACTCTGTATTAGACCATCCCATACCAAAACCACCGTCAGATACAGGTGTTTGCAACATGTCTTGAAGAGGAGACATCACGTCGGTGAAGAAGTAACCCATCATCATTGTGAAGGCTACAATAATCAATGCGGTCCAGCGAGCACCCGCACTATCATTTAATTTTCTTTGAATTGTTTCAACCATATTTTTAAATTTTCGTTCTTTAAACTATTAAGGTTTTCTATTTCTTCAGCCAGCGATCGAGCCATGAAGCAAATGTACGCTGCCAAAGAATACCATTCTGCGGCTTTAATACCCAGTGATTCTCGTCCGGGAAGAGGAGAAGTTCGGCAGGAATACCACGCAGGCGGGCTGCATTGAACGCACCCATACCTTGATTGGCATTGATACGATAATCTTTCTCGCCATGAATGCACAGGATCGGAGTGTCCCATTTATCTACAAAGAGATGAGGACTATTCCTGTAAGTACGGTCGGCATTGGCTGTACGATCCTTGTTCCAATAAGCATCGTCGTATTCCCAATTGCTAAACCAAGCCTCTTCTGTATCGGTGTACATGCTTTCTAAATTGAAAGCACCATCATGAGCAATGAAGCATTTGAAGCGTTTATCATGGTTGCCAGCAAGGTAATATACAGAAAAGCCACCGAATGAGGCTCCTACAGCACCCAAACGTTCCTTATCAACATAAGGAAGATTATTAGCCGCATCATCGATTGCTGACAAGTAGTCCTTCATACACTGACCCGTCCAGTCGCCGCTTATCTCTTCATTCCAAACACTGCCATAGCCCGGAAGACCACGGCGATTGGGAGCAACAACAACGTATCCATTGGCTGCCATCATCTGAAAGTTCCAACGATAGCTCCAAAATTGAGAGACAGGACTCTGTGGTCCTCCCTCACAAAATAATAATGTAGGGTATTTTTTATTAGGGTCAAAATGAGGAGGAGTTATAATCCATACCTGCATATCCTTACCATCGGTTGTCTTTACCCAGCGATCGGTTACATTGGCAAGTGCTAACTGGTCGAGGATATGCTTATTCTCGAAACTAATTTGAACCTGAGTGCTCGCTTTTTCCTTCTTCGACGGGGTAACGATATATATATCACTTGGCGCCATCATGCTCTGACGAATGGCAAGAATCTGCTTACCTGCATTGCCTATAAGCGACAAACTAACATAATCATGCTGACCAACTGTGAGCTGCTTTACATCGCCTGACAGGTTGGTTTGATACATATTGACACACGCATGCCAACAACCAATGAAGTATAAATCCTTTGAATTAGCTGCCCAAACATAGTCGTTTACACTAGAATCGAACTTCTCTGTAACATAAGTTTTCTTACCCGTAGAGAGCTCATAGACACAAAGACGATTACGATCGCTCTCATATCCGTTGCGTTCCATGCTCAACCATGCAACATATTTACCATCAGGAGAAAATTTAGGGTTTACATCATAACCCACATTCATATCGCCTTTCTGCTTATTAACAGCTTGGTTACGCATAGACTTTGTGGCATCTATCTTAGGCTCTTGATAGCCTTCAGGCTTACAAAGGTTCTTGGTTTGCTTTGATACTATATCATATAGATAAATATCTGCATCGGTAGAGATGGCATATTGAGTACCTTCTTTCTTACGACAGGTATATGCTACTTTCTTAGAATCGGTACTCCAGTCTATCTGTTCAATACCTCCAAAAGGAGCCATAGGACTCTCGAAAGGTTCACCTTCCAAAATATCTATCCCATCGTTCACCCCACTTGCTGTAACATCAGCTACAAAAGGATGTGCATTCGAGGTTACATAATGATCCCAATGACGATAGTTCATATCGGTAATTATCATACCCGAAGCCTTTGGGAGATCGTCCGGATTCTTCGAAATCGTGCCATAATAAGGAACACTCTTGATAAGTACTACCCGCTTACGGTCGGGAGAGAAGCGGAAATCCTCTATATCCATCTGCGAATGGGAGAGCTGTCTGCGTCCTGTTCCATCGGCATTCATCACCCAAAGCTGACCGCCACTTAGAAAAGCAATCGTGTTATTATCCAACCAAGCAGGGTCTGAGTCGCTCTTAATGTCAGTAGTTAGCAACTTATCATTCTGCCCTTTGACATCCATTACACGCAAAACCTGATGCCCTTTGTTTTCCTTTACACTATAATAACCTACCTGATAGACTATCTTTTTACCATCGGGAGAGGCCTGCGCCGTACCTATTCTTCCCATTGCCCACAAGGCTTCCGGAGTAAGAATATCGGAAGATAATGTTATATTATTACGCTGAATATTAACGTCTTGAGCCTGTGCTGCCATACCATTCATTATGAGTGAAGCTGCCATTGCTACGACAATGCCTTTATTCATATTCTTTTCTTTTAATTACTTTCCTTTCTTTCGATCAAGCTCTTCCTGCCTACGCTTTAGTTCCGCCTGCTGCTTTGCCTGCATTTCCTGCAACGCCTGCATACGGGCAGCCAGTCCGCTCTGCCTCTTTGGATTCTTTTTGTTCTCGGCACGGCGTTGCTCCAGATAAGCCAATAGCTTCTCTTCGTTTGTAGTCTTGCGCAAAGCCCACATAATAGCTGCCGAGAAGAACAATGAGATAAAATAGTAGAAGTTCAGACCGGAAGAGTAATCATTGAAGACGAAGAAGAAGAACAATGGCATGAACAACATCATATACTGCATCATCTTCATCTGATCTTGCTGCTGACCTACCATCTGATCCTTCTGTTGCTGCATGGTAAACCATGAGTACAGCAAGTTGGCAGCACAGAAAAGAATACAGGTTAATGAGATGTGGTCGCCTATCAGCCAAATGTTATGTCCCCATTCAAAGATCGGGTCATAGGTACTCAAGTCCTTCATCCACAGGAAACTCTCGCCACGAAGCTGAATAGCATTCGGCACAAAGTTGAACATTGCAATCCAGATAGGCATCTGAATGAGCATCGGCAGACAGCCTGACAATGGGCTGACACCGTATTCCGAGTACATTTGCATCATTGCCTGCTGCTTCTGCATCTGGTCTTCCGGCTTATTGTATTGCTTTGTAGCCTCATCAAGTTTCGGTTTCAGCACACGCATCTTGGCCGAACTCATATAGCTTTTCTTTACCATCGGATAGGTAATAGCCTTCAGCAGTAAAGTAATGAGAATCAACACAATACCCATTGGGAAGATTTTACTCAACCAGTCGAACACATAAATGGTAAACCAACGGTTGATAATGCGGAACAACGGCCATCCAAGATACACCAAACGTTCCATGTTCAAGTCTTTGCCAAAGGTGCTCTGCTTCTCCACAGCCTGCAGAATACGGAAGTCGTTAGGTCCGAAATAGAACTCAAACTCGCTGGCATTCTTACCTGTCGGATCGAAATTGGCCTTTAAACTCGCCTCATAGTCTTTCAGATAATGAGAATCTTTCTCTAAAGGAGCACTCTTCAGCTTAGCTCCTGTGGCAAAGTTGTCCTTGGAAATCATTACAGCAGAGAAAAACTGGTTCTTGAATGCAACCCAGTCAAGCGCCTCTTCGGTTGTTTCTTCGGTTTCTTTTGTCTCACTCAGATAGTCTGTGCTGCTACCATTAGTAGGCTTATAGGTAAGCGTGGCATAACGATTTTCAAAATTATATCCGCGTTCCTGCTGGCGGGCACGGTCGTTCCACTGAATATCCATCTGATTTTTACCCGGAGCAAACATACCTTCCATACCTTGCACACGGATGCTCAGGCTCAACAGATAGTTCTTTCCTAATTTATAATTAAGGCTGATAGACTTCCCCGTGCCGGCCTGTGCGGTAAAGGTTACTGTGGAATCTGTCTGATTGGAAGGAGTAAAATACAAATCCCTTGTCTGGATATTTGTCTGCTTGGCTGCAAACATAAAGTTCAAACTCTGTTCCTTGCCCTCAAATAAGGTTACATCTTTCTGATCCTTCGAGCCATCCTTCACGGCGATGTTATGCCCTACATAATTGTTAATGACGGCCTTTTCAACAATACCTCCCTTAGTACTTAAGGTCAATCTCACTTTATCGTTCTTTAAAATAACATTCTTGGCCTGACCGGTAAGGGCAGAATAGAACAATGCTGTAGTATCTGCTACGGCAACATTGCTTGTGCTTTGAGCTGTTTTGAGGCTATCGGCCTTAGCCAATTGTGCTTTCTTGACAGCTGCAATAGAGTCGGCTACAAATTGTTGCCGTTGTTGTGCGATTTCTTCTTTCGATGGCTGCTGCCAATAAGCAAAGCCAAACAGCACTAAGGCTATCAATACAAAGCCTGTAATCGTGTTTTTGTCCATTATTTATTATTTCTGATTTTCTATTGAAGTTTTAACAAAGTCCACGAACAATGGATGGGGATTTAAAACCGTAGATTGGTATTCCGGATGGAACTGTGTGCCGATGTACCACTTTAAACCCGGAATTTCCACTATTTCTACCAGCTCGCTCTCCGGGTTTTTCCCGACACACTGCATTCCGTTACGTTCAAATTCCTGCAGATAATCGCTATTAAACTCATAGCGATGGCGATGGCGTTCCTGAATATGTTCTTTCTTATATATATTAAAGGTGTGAGAGCCTTGCCGAAGAACACACTCGTATGCACCCAGTCGCATCGTACCTCCCATGTTGGTAATGTTCTTCTGCTCTTCCATGATATCAATCACATTGTGAGTGGTTTTCTCGTCCATCTCACGCGAGTTGGCATCAGCATAGCCCAATACATTACGTGCAAACTCTATCACCATCATCTGCATACCAAGGCAGATACCAAACGTTGGGATATTATGTGTACGTGTATATTTCGCTGCGACAAGTTTACCTTCGACACCCCTTTGGCCAAATCCCGGACAAATTACAATACCATCCTGCCCTTTCAGTTGCTCGGCAACGTTGGCATCGGTAAGGCCTTCCGAGTTAATAAAGGTAAGAACAGTCTTATGATCATTGTAAGTACCGGCCTGAAGAAGTCCTTCCCGGATGCTCTTATACGCATCTTGAAGGTCGTATTTGCCCACTAAGCCAATATGAACTTCCTTCTTTGCCTTTCTACGACGCTCCAAAAAGTCTTTCCAAGGGCCTAAAGAGGGAGTAGGACCAATAGGTTCGCCACACTTACGCAGTATAGCCACATCAAGTCCTTGGTCTTGCATATTGACAGGAGCCTCATAAATACTGGGGAGATCTTCGCTCTGTACGACACAATCGAAATCTACATTACAGAAAGCTGCCACCTTTTTACGGATATCATCATCGAGATGTTTTTCTGTGCGAAGTACCAGAATATCCGGCTGAATACCCACGCTTTGCAGTTCCTTTACACTATGCTGTGTAGGCTTTGTCTTTAATTCGCCCGCTGCACGAAGATAAGGAATATAAGTAAGATGAATATTGATAGCACATTTACCCAGTTCCCACTTCATTTGTCGGATAGCCTCAAGGAAGGGAGCACTTTCTATATCGCCTATCGTTCCGCCTATCTCGGTAATTACGAAATCGTATCCATTCTTCTTACCCAGCATCTTTATGTTTCGCTTTATCTCATCGGTGATATGCGGCACTACCTGAATAGTCTTGCCAAGATAGTCGCCCCGACGCTCCTTATCGATTACACTCTTGTAAATTCTACCGGTAGTCATCGAGTTCGCCTTGGTCGTTTTAATATCGGTAAAACGTTCATAGTGCCCAAGGTCTAAGTCGGTTTCCATCCCATCCACTGTAACATAGCACTCTCCATGCTCGTAAGGATTTAATGTTCCGGGATCGATGTTGATATAAGGATCAAACTTCTGAATGGTAATGTTATACCCTCTGGCTTGCAGGAGCTTACCTATTGATGACGAAATGATACCCTTCCCTAAGGATGAAACCACGCCACCTGTCACGAAAATGTACTTTGTATCAGCCACGATTTTGATAAAGTTTTAAAGTTTATTGAATGAAAATTCCATTTTCCCATTAGTTTGCAAAGATACAAAAAATAGCATACTCGCCGTTCAAGTGATACGTTTTTTTTCCAACATTTACTCTTTCCGTAATTAAATGAGTTAGATATACCTGTATTTGAGAGGGTACATACAGAAGTATTCCATGCTAAAGCCGTTCTATGCTATGCCTTAATTCGGGAGAAACTTATTATAAAATAGCACTCCCCTCTTTTAAATCAACTTTATTTAGAGGAACTAAAAAATAACTAAACAATAAGTCTGCAACTTCAAAATAAGTATACCCCTTCTGCTTATCTATCTTCTTCATATATATACCTGCTGATTTTTTTATTTTTTCTTTCATTTTATCTCATCCTTATAACCTCTTATTATTCAGCAGATTATATTTTAATTTTAACAGTATCATGACAGCAAGCTACTGTCAGGGGATGTGCCATGAATGATTGTGGTGTTTATTCTTAAAGAGGTGTTAAGCACTAACACATATGGTGTTAGGTAATTACTCTGCTTGTGTATTATCTCAACTCTAATAAGTAATGTGATAAGTTTATTATAGAGAAAGTCGTATTATTAACATTTTTTACATCAATTTATTTTGCAAGAAACCAGATAAGAAATACTTTTGTTATAAAATTCTTTACATATTGAAATATTATTAATAAACTTATTATTCATGAAAATTCAAATAAATTATTACAAAAGTTGCTTCTTATTAGTCTTAGCAACACTATTATTTATTTCATGCTCTTCTAGTGATGATGAATATCAGCCATTCTTTACTTCGTATCAAGGAAATACTGTTGAACTTGTTATAAAACAAGCTAATGGAAAAGAGTATAACTATGATAGCCTTATGACCAATAAGGGAATAAAGATTTATGGTGAACTTTCTAAGAAAGATTTAGAACTAAGATCTGTAAAAGCAAACGATGGTAAGACATCTATCATGTTTGCAGCAGACTTACCTAATACTAAATCAATGTCGTTCAATAACGAATATACTTATGGAACAGGCTTATCTAAAGTAACAATTTATCTAGAAAACCAAGTAATACCTATAGTGCTTCACTATATATACAGGTCAAGAGATAAAGCAAGGGAGACTGTTGGAATTAATGGAATTCATATAGATAGTTTTGAACTGAATGGAGATATAGCCCAACCCTCTGACGATTCCCATATTCATGGGCTCATTCTAAGAAAAAATTCCAAAAATAGCTTTGAACTAGAATAATTCCTATTTGCTTATTATAAGCTCTGATAGCTCTATGAGATCTATCAGAGCCTTTTGTATTCTTACCACTAAATTACAATATATTGATTTCAAATAGTTTAAAGATAGATATATCAGAAGAGTATATATATTATTATTCCCTGCCCATCTCTGCCAAGTTTTCCTGTCAGTCTGTCATTAGAAAAAACGTTTTAAATAATTGAAAAACAATGATTTAAGAGAACTGTTAAAAATGACAGCAAAGATTGTTTTTTATTTTTTCTTATAAAGGAGCTATAAAAGCCTATAAAACAAAACGAACATATTTCCCAAAACAAACTTTTAAGAATCCTAATTTTGAATTAAGGCATCAAAATACATTTTATATCTCCTCGCGATGGAGATAATAAAAAAGAATTGTACCTTTGCAATTCAAATATATTCGATTCCGAAAAATGAAGCGTTTATTTCTTTCATTACTAACTTTCATTCTTATTTGCATAGCAGCTTATGCACAAAATCATCATATAAGTTCTACACAGAATATCCCACATAAGGCTATTCGCATAAGAGATGTTTATCAGAAATATCTGGACTCTCTACAAATTGCCAAAGACAGTTCTTTATACAGCAAACATAAAAACAAGAACAAAGAAACAGCTAAGAGCATTGTAAGGATGTTAATGCCTATCGCTTTTTATAAAGATATTATTCATAATGCGTTTAGTCCATCAGGAGAAGAGGACTCGCTTTCGGCTCGCTTGCTGCATATCTATCTGCAACATCCCGAATGGGTGGATATTTCTGCTCGGCAATTGGAAGCACAAAAATCGACACTCGACGATATTAACCGTCCCATTAAGCACGATGCTGAGCTTGTAAAGAAGGTGGAACCGGAGGTTCCCAACCCTGAAGTTACTCCTGTAAGTGTACTGATTACAAAACCAAACTTTTGGACTATTCAGGGCGATTACTCGCTACAATTCCTTCAGAATTATATCTCCGGAAACTGGTATAATGGTGGGGAAAGCAACTATTCAGCCTTAGCATCGGTAATCATGCAGGCCAATTACAACAACAAGCAGAAGGTAAAATGGGAAAATAAAATAGAGCTCCGCTTTGGCTTACAGAGTTCACGTTCAGACTCTTTGCATAAATATAAAACTAATGACGACCTTATCCGTCTCACTTCGAAGCTTGGATTGCAGGCTTCCAAGCGTTGGTACTATACCGTCCAGATGATTGCCCAAACACAGTTTTGGCATTCTTATCGATCGAACGATCCTGCCATCTATTCTGATTTCTTGGCTCCTTTCAACTTAAACCTATCTGTCGGTATGGATTATACTGCCGATTGGCTCAATCATAAGCTAAAGGGAAACATACACCTTGCCCCCTTAGCCTATAATATGAAGTACACAAGGCTGCTTGAACTTACACAACGCTTGGGACTAAAGGACGGAAAACACTTCCTTCACGACTTCGGATCGGAGTTCACTATCGACCTAGAATGGAAGTTATTAGAAAACCTTGCTTGGCGAACGAGGCTTTATGGATATACTACTTATTCCCGTTCCGAAATAGAATGGGAAAATACCTTTACATTTAAATTTAATCGTTACATTTCTTCCAAAGTATTTGTTTATCCCCGCTTCGACGATGGTGTAGCCCGTATCGACGACCATGGCTTCTGGCAACTAAAGGAGTATCTGTCGTTAGGATTCCAGTATAGTTTTTAAAAAGCAAGGAAACTGTATTGTAAAAGGGCATATATTGCCGTGCAAATGGTGGCAGATTACACTGTAAAAGGACACCTTTTACAGCACAAAAGGACATATATTGGTAAGTACTTGATTTTTATTGTATTCCTGCTCTTCCACTTTTTACAGTACCTTGGCAAGGAACTTACCGGTACTTCCTTCCTTGCTTTGGGCGACAACCTCCGGTGTTCCCTCTACTAAAATCCGACCTCCTCCACGGCCTCCTTCCGGTCCCATGTCAATAATATAGTCGGCCAGCTTGATTACATCTAAATTATGCTCTATAATCAAGACGGTATTTCCTTTATCGACAAGTTTCTGCAACACGTTCATCAGTACACGGATATCCTCAAAATGCAACCCCGTAGTAGGCTCATCGAGGATATAAAGCGTTTTGCCCGTATCGCGTTTCGATAGCTCAGTTGCCAGTTTCACACGCTGGCTCTCACCACCCGACAAAGTAGTGGAACTCTGTCCCAGCTTGATATAGCCCAATCCTACATCCTGCAAGGCCTTAATCTTCGGCAATATCTGTGGAACATTCTCAAAGAACTCTACGGCAGCATTCACCGTCATGTCGAGAACATCGGCAATAGACTTCCCCTTAAAACGAACTTCCAGCGTTTCTCTGTTATAGCGTTTGCCATGACAAGTTTCGCAAGGCACCATTACATCCGGCAGGAAGTTCATCTCTATCGTTTTATAACCATTACCACCACAGGTCTCACAACGCCCTCCTTTTACATTGAAAGAGAATCTTCCCGGTTTATACCCACGAATTTTTGCTTCAGGCAAACCTACAAAAAGATTGCGAATATCCGAAAACACATTGGTATATGTAGCGGGATTTGAGCGCGGAGTACGCCCAATCGGACTCTGATCCACATTGACTATTTTATCGATATTATCGATACCTTTGATGTTTTTATACGCCATCGGTTTCTTTAAAGAGCGATAGAAATGATGCGACAGAATGGGTTGCAGCGTTTCATTAATCAGTGTACTCTTGCCAGAGCCCGACACACCACTCACCACAATGAGTTTTCCCAAAGGAATTTCCAAATCCACATTCTTCAGGTTGTTCCCTGTACAACCCACTAATTTAATTGTCTTTCCATTGCCTTTTCGCCGCTCCTTGGGTACTTCTATCTTCTGTTCCCCATTCAGGTATTGGGCTGTCAAGGTATGGGTATTCAGCATCTCTGCAGGCGTTCCCTGAAAAACCACCTCACCACCTTTACGTCCGGCCTTCGGACCAATATCTACTATCCAGTCAGCTGCCCGCATCATGTCCTCGTCGTGCTCCACCACGATAACGGTATTCCCCATGTCGCGCAGCTCTTTCAGCGATTTTATCAATCGTTCATTGTCGCGCTGATGGAGTCCGATGGATGGTTCATCCAGTATATAAAGCACATTAACGAGCTGTGAGCCTATCTGTGTTGCCAAGCGGATGCGCTGGCTCTCTCCTCCCGACAGCGTACCACTTTGCCTGTTCAGTGAAAGATAGTCCAAACCGACTTCCAACAGAAAACTGATTCTTTTACGGATTTCTTTCACTATTTCCACCGCAATTTTCTTCTGTTTCTCGTCTAAATGTTCCTCTACATGCGCCATCCATTCATTCAAATCGGTAATGTCTTTATTGGCGAGTTCAGCTATATTCGAATCCCAAATACGATAAGATAGCGCTTCCCTGTTCAATCGTTGCCCATGACATTCGGGACATTCCACATCGGCAATGAACTGATCGGCCCACTTCTTTCCGGCCGTACTGTCGTCGGCTTCCATGATGGAACGCAGATACTTCGACACTCCATCGAAATCAACAAAATAATCGGTTGTCGTGCGAACAATCTCTTTAGGAATTTTCACTTTCTCTATCGAGCCGTTCAGAATCTCGTTCATACACTCCTCCGGAATATCCTTTACGGGTGTTTTCAACGTACAATCAAACTTATTCAGAATGGCATCGATTTGCCAAAAGATCATCTGATTCTTATATTTCCCCAAAGGAACAATGGCTCCTTCATAGATACTTAGTTTCTGATCCGGAATAACTTTCTTTAAATCTATCTCGCTTACCACGCCCAATCCCTTACAATGCGGACATGCGCCTTCAGGAGAGTTGAATGAGAAGATGTTCGGTGCGGGGTCTTTGTAAGCCACACCTGTAACCGGATCCATGAGTTTCTTCGAGAAGAACTTCGCTTCATTGGTATCCTTATCGAGAATCATCATGAGGCCATCCCCTTGCTTCATCGCCACAGAAATGGTTTTTGTCAAGCGTTCCCGAAGCAAATCGGTATCCATCCCGTTTAGCGCCATCTTGTCGATTACCACTTCTATGTTATGGTTTTTGTAACGATCCACTTTCATTCCGCGGGTAATCTCCAACACTTCTCCATCTACCCGGATATAAAGGTAGCCCTTACGGCGCATTTGTTCGAACAGCTCACGGTAGTGCCCTTTACGGTTTCGCACAAGTGGAGCAAGGATATAAATCTTTTTATCGGCATAATCGTGCAGAATCATATCGACTACTTTCTCTTCGGTATATTTCACCATACGCTCTCCACTCATGTAAGAATAAGCCTCGCCGGCCCTTGCAAAGAGCAGGCGGAGGTAGTCGTATATTTCGGTTGTAGTACCTACCGTAGAGCGGGGATTCTTGTTTGTCGTTTTTTGTTCGATGGAAATAACGGGCGACAGACCACTGATTTTATCCACATCGGGGCGTTCCATGTTTCCCAAAAAGTTACGTGCATAGGCTGAGAATGTTTCTATATACCTCCGCTGCCCCTCCGCAAAGATGGTATCGAAGGCAAGTGAGCTCTTTCCCGACCCCGACAAACCCGTAAATACAGTTAGCGAATTGCGTGGTATCGTAACATCCACATTCTTCAAGTTATGCACGCGGGCTCCTAAAACCGTTATCTGCTCTTTCATTTATATATATCCTGCGTTTATCTATTTACTTTAATATCACTCTATTCTTTCCACTTCCCACCCCTTTCTTCAGACTTACAGAGTCTGCTTCTATAGCTGAACAGCGCTTAAAAAAGAAAGTCTGCGACGTGATAACTTCCTTGGCGCATGGAACTATAACGTAGAGATTTGTGCAAAATTACAAAAAATACTTCTGCTATAATATAATGAGTAAAGAGTTTTTCTTATCTTTGCATAACTTATTATGAAATGTAAGTAGTTTTTACATTCAGAATTTTATAAAAACAATATACGTGATTATGAAACGATACGTGAAATACTTTTTAGCTGCTTTATCATTGTTTGTTTTTGCAAACATCAGTGCTCAGACTACCAAGTGGCGCGATATGCACCGAGTTAAGAAGCGCGAAACCATTTTCGGCATTGCCAAAGATTATAATATCAGCATTCAGGACCTTTTGAATGCCAACCCGGAGATGAAAGTTCCGGGCTACGAACTCAAAAAAGGCGATTGGATTTTTGTTCCTTTTGCCAAGTCGGACGACAGAAAATCAGTTTCAGATACGAACATACAAGCTGCCGGCAATAACCCTGCTGTAACTAAAAGAGTGGCAACGAATGCCATTAAGGTGGGTGTTATGCTGCCACTTCATAATCAGGATGGTGATGGCCTTAGAATGATCGAGTTCTATCGTGGAGTGCTATTGGCACTTGACGAGCTAAAGACAGAAGGCATCACAACCGATGTTCACGCATGGAATGTACCAAAGGACGCCGATATACGCGCTACCCTTTCCGATAAAAACGCAGCTTCCCTGAATATTATTTTTGGTCCCTTGTACTCCAATCAGGTTAAACCTTTGGCAGACTTCTGTCATAACAACAATATAAAACTGGTTATTCCATTCTCTATCGAAGGGAATGAAGTTACATCGAACACGGAAATTTATCAGGTATATCAAAACGATGACTTACTGAACAACAAAGCGATTGCCGCTTTCCTTGAGCGCTTTCAGAAGTCGCACCACCCTGTTTTCATCGATTGTAACGACCCCAACAGTCAGGTGGGAGCGTTTACGAGTGGCTTGCGTAAACAACTTGAGCTGGCCAATGTAAAGTACGACTTAACCAATATCAATAGCTCTGCAACCGACTTTGCCAAACATTTTTCGACCGTTCAGCCCAATGTCATTATCCTCAATTCTGAAAAGAGTCCACAGTTGAACACGCTCTTTGCCAAATTGGATGCCCTGAAAAAGAGCAAACCGGGCATCGCCATTGCCATATTCGGCTACAATCAGTGGTTTATGTATCAGAACTACTATTTAGCTCAGTTCTTCAAATATAATGTTTATATCCCCTCGACCTACTATTATAACAGCGCGTCGGATAAAACACAGACTTTTGAAAACCTATACAAGAATAAGTATAATACTACCATGAGTAGTAAGTACATTCCCCGCTTTGCCATTAACGGATACGACCAGACACAGTTCTTTATTCGGGGATATAAGCAATATGGCACAAAGTTTAGGGCAACAAGCAGCGAGGTAAAGTACAAACCTTTGCAAAACCGATTTAACTTCGAGAGAATCGGGCAAGGTGGCTATCGTAATAAGTTCTTCCAGCTAATTCATTTCAAAGTGGACCAAACCTTAGAGAGCCTTGTATATTAAGCACTTATGTATCTTCTATCAATATTGACAATGAAACAAACAAGCAAGGTTGCCATATCATTCCTCCTGCTGCTTACAGTGGCTTCATCGGCTTTTGCACAAATAGGTAAGCATAGAAACGACTTTGCCATCGGCGTGAATGGCGGGTATATACTATCGAACGTTGGGTTCGACCCGAAAGTAAATCAAAAAATGCACGGAGGAATAACGGGAGGTATCAGCTGGCGATATGTCAGCGAGAAGTACTTTAGCACTATCTGTGCCATTTATGGAGAAATCAACTATGCCTCTGTAGGATGGAAAGAGAAGATAGAAACGACCACTAACCAGCCTGTTATCAATGCAAATGGGGAAGCCGAACAGTATTCGCGTACCATCAACTATGTACAAATTCCTGTTATGGCACACCTTGCTTGGGGTAAGGAACGCAACGGATGGAACTTTTTCGTAAATGCCGGACCGCAGATTGGCTTCTATCTTAGCGAGAGTACAAAGCAGAATTATACCTCGCCTAACCTTGCAACCGATGGCACCGGAAGAACGAATGTGGTCATTGCGCAGGAGTCGATGCCCGTAGAAAAGAAGTTCGACTATGGTATTGCGCTCGGATTGGGAACGGAATGGAGCAACCATCGCATAGGTCATTTCCTTGTAGAGGCACGCTATTACTATGGCTTGGGGAATATCTATGCCAGCTCTAAAAAAGACTATTTCGGAAAATCCAATCTTGGAAATATAGTCGTTAAGGCGGCCTATCTATTCGATATCAGCAGAACAAAATAAGCAATCAATAATCATCAACAATCTAAAGAATTACATTTATGTTTGAAGGACAACCTAAAGGCCTGTTCGCACTTGCGCTTGCAAATACGGGCGAACGTTTTGGCTACTACACAATGTTGGCTGTTTTTACATTATTCCTCAAGGCTAATTTTCATTTTGATGAGGATGTAGCAGGACAAATTTATGGAGGCTTCTTGGCTTTCGTGTATTTCCTGCCATTTGTCGGTGGTATCCTTGCCGATAAATACGGCTTCGGAAAAATGGTTACACTGGGTATCTTTGTCATGTTCGGAGGCTACCTACTCCTTTCCATTCCGGCCGGAAACGGAACAACAGCCCTTATCTTAATGTTTGGCGCGCTGACCTTTATCAGCATAGGTACGGGCTTATTCAAGGGAAACCTGCAGGTAATGGTGGGTAATCTATACGATGCTCCCGAACTGCAAGGTAAACGCGACTCGGCTTTCTCTATTTTCTATATGGCTATTAACATTGGTGCTCTCTTTGCACCTTCCACTGCTGAGGCCATTATGAACTATGCCCAAAAGACATTAGGATATTCTGAAGCCGACTCTTATCACTTTGCTTTTGGCGTGGCTTGCCTCTCGCTGATAGCATCAATTCTTATCTATCAGCTCTTCAAGCGCACCTTCCGCCATGCTGACCGTAACAAGGCAACGGCTGCAGCAACAACTGCTCCAGAGGAAGAAATTTCTCCTGCCGAAAGCAAAGAACGTATGATAGCACTGTGCCTTGTCTTTGCTGTCGTTATCTTCTTTTGGATGGCATTCCACCAGAACGGCCTCACCTTAACATGGTTTGCGCGCGACTACACCAACACTTCGGCTACAGGCATTCAAGGAATGGCTTTCAGCGTTTGGAACTTAGTGGCTGTTATTGTTACAGTATATGCCCTCTTCAGCGTATTCCAAAGCAAGAAGCAGTCGGCACGCCTCATCTCTTGTATAGTCGTATTAGCCGCAGTCGGATTTTTAGTTTACCAATATCAAGGTTCTGCAGAAACCGTAACCTATAAAGCCTCTATCTTCCAACAGTTCAATCCGTTCTATGTCATTGCTCTTACACCGGTTTCTATGGCTATCTTTGGGGCTTTGGCAAAAAGAGGTAAAGAGCCCTCTGCTCCTCGCAAGATCGGAATAGGTATGCTGATTGCAGCAATTGGTTTCGGACTGATGGTTTATGCGTCGATTGGACTCGACCCAGCGTCTGTACAAACACCTGCAGTAGAGGCCGGCCGGAATGTGGTGCGTGTTTCTCCTTATTGGCTTATCTCTACTTATTTGGTACTGACCTTTGCCGAACTGCTACTCTCGCCGATGGGTATCAGCTTCGTTTCGAAGGTTGCTCCTCCAAAATATAAGGGAATGATGATGGGTGGCTGGTTTGTAGCAACAGCCATTGGCAATTACCTGACCAGTGTTGGTGCATCGGTATGGAACAAGCTTCCTATCTGGGGAGTATGGAGCATCTTTGTAGTACTGTGCTTATTGAGTGCTCTCTTCCTGTTCTCTATCCTGAAACGTTTGGAGAAAGTAGCCAAATAAGGTAAGAACTACAGGGTAATATGGTACCTTTTACCCTACAAAAGGGGCTCTTTTATTGAGTAAAAGAGCCCCTTTTCATATTCAAAAAGTAATGTAGTACTAAAGTTTTATTTTCCTTTTATTTGCTGTCAGTTTTAACAATCCACATAAATGCCTATCAACTAAATATTTATAAAGCTAAAACAAGTGATGAGATGACAGCAACTTCCTCCAAATTTGTGTAATCCTTTCAATCACGATATTTTGTGTTTTTGCTGTCATACCCTCATCGGGGAAATGGCGGTATCTATCTTATATTCAAATATTTGCGCAAAATGTTAAAAGTGACAGCACGAAAATATTTTTTTTATTTGTGTTTTATTGCTATCGCAGACAGGGGATTTTCGGTTTGAATAGAGAGAGGTATTTTATTGCCTTTGCAGCCGAAAAGAACAAACCGTCCCTATCTATAGCAAAAAGGTTACCCTGCCCTATGGCAGAATAACCTTCTTAAAATTATAGAGAATGCCATCTGTATCATAACAGACGGCAGCCTCGTTGTTACAAACTTAGCATGAGCAACCTGTCCAAGGCTTCAGTTCCTTGAAGAAGTCATGCCCCTTATCATCGACAAGGATGAATGCGGGGAAGTCTTCTACACGGATTTTCCAGACAGCTTCCATGCCCAGTTCCGGATATTCCACACACTCAATGCTCTTGATACTGCTCTGAGAAAGAACGGCAGCAACACCACCTATCGTACCCAGATAGAAGCCTCCGTGCTTTTGGCAAGCATCTGTTACAGCCTGAGTACGATTACCCTTGGCTATCATTACAAGCGAGCCTCCACGCTCTTGGAACTCATCTACATACGGATCCATACGGTTAGCGGTGGTAGGTCCCATAGAGCCACAAGGATAACCTTCCGGAGTTTTGGCCGGACCGGCATAAAGTACAGGGTGATCCTTTAGATATTGAGGAATATCCTCGCCTGCATCCAAGCGTGCCTTAATCTTGGCATGAGCTATATCGCGTGCTACGATAATAGTACCGTTTAGGTTTACACGGGTAGAAACTGGGTACTTTGTGAGCTCGGCACGTACCTTGTCCATACCTTCATCAAGATTAATCTCTACTCCCTTTGCACCTTCTCCCGGCTTGCGCAGCTCCTCCGGAATAAGTTCTGATGGGTTCTCATCCATCTTTTCAAGCCAAATACCATCTTTATTAATCTTGGCTTTGATGTTACGGTCGGCCGAACAGCTTACACCCATGCCGATAGGGCAACTGGCACCATGACGTGGAAGGCGAATTACACGAATATCATGAGCCAGATATTTACCACCAAACTGGGCGCCAAGACCAATCTTCTGTGCCTCTTTCAATAGCTTTTCCTCCAAATCTATATCACGGAAAGCACGACCGGTTTCATCGCCTGTGGTAGGCAGATTGTCGTAATACTTAATGCTTCCCAGCTTAACGGTGAGCAGGTTTTTCTCGGCAGAGGTACCACCCACCACGAAACAGATATGGTAAGGAGGACATGCTGCCGTACCAAGGCTCTTCATCTTCTCTACCAAGAAAGGAATCAGCGTGCCTTCATTCTGGATGGTAGCCTTTGTCATCGGGTAGAAGTAGGTTTTATTAGCCGAGCCACCACCCTTTGCCACCATGACAAAACGATACTCACATCCTTCCGTTGCCTCGATATCAATCTGTGCCGGAAGGTTGCATTTCGTATTCACTTCATCGTACATATTCAATGGAGCATTCTGAGAATAACGAAGATTTTCTTCGGTAAAGGTATTGAACACACCACGCGAGAGAGCTTCCTCATCGTCGAAACCTGTCCAGACTTGCTGCCCCTTCTCGCCATGAATAATAGCAGTACCCGTATCCTGACAGAATGGGAGCACACCCTTCACTGCCGTTTCGGCATTGCGAAGGAACTGTAAAGCCACATACTTATCGTTATCGGACGCCTCCTTATCAGTAAGAATTTTGGCTACCTGCTCGTTATGAGCACGACGAAGCATAAACTCACAATCATGGAAAGCCTGCTGTGCCAGCAGTGTAAGTGCTTCTTTACTGACCTTTAGAATTTCTTTTCCCTCGAAATTAGCCACGCTAACTCCCTCTTTTGAAATAAGGCGATATTCTGTATCGTCCTTGCCCAACTGGAACATTGGGGCATACTTGAATTCAGCCATAATGCTTTGGTATTTGTTTTGTTTGATTATGTTTTTGTATTTTATCGTACGATAGATAGGGAATGTAATCCGGTTATCCATCGTATTTTCTAATATCCGAAAAGGGTTTCTGTCGATACACGCTTAATCGGCGCAATCTTTTCCAGCGCTTTTATATCAAGCTCTTTCTCATTTCCAAGGATAAGATACTTGAATGGTTTATTCGAGATGTTCTCCTTGGCAAAGTTCATGACATCCTGCAATGTCAGGGAAGGGATAGCCTTGTATGTTATTTCACCCAAACTGGTATCAAGCCCAAGTTTCTTTGCAGAGAAATAAGACGACAAGATACCAAACTTTGTAGTACGGGCTGATGCCAGACTCTTCATTAAACTCTGCTTGGCCAGATTGAAACCGGCTTCACGCTCCGGCGTATGATCCAATAAACTGTTGAATTCCTTTATACAATCCATCATCTTATCGTTCTGGGTAATAATCTGGGTATAGAAATATTCCTTATCCTGTTTCCGTGAAGGATATGAATAATGGGCACTGGCAGAATAAGCCAAGCCACGGGCTTCGCGCAACTCTTGGAACACAATAGCATTCATGCCACCTCCAAAATACTCATTAAACAGAGAAATAAGAGGTACATGTTTAACATCAAACGGAATGTCTTCGTTGTGCAACTGCACCATATAAATGTTCTTGGCATCGTAAGGCGCAATAAGAATTTCGTTCCGCGGAGTGGCCTGAGTTACATAAGGCTTTGCATCGGGTATCTTGGCAAAGTGCTTTGCGTCGGCTGTAACATAGTTCTTTTTCAGAATGCTATTCAGCTCCTTTACGGTGGAAGGCCCGTAATACAATACTGTCTGCTGGTAGCTCTGTAACTTCTTCAGGTTGTCAAGCAGTACTTGAGGATTCAGAGTCCGCAGCTCTGCCACAGACAACATATTACGATAGCTGTTGTAGCTACCATACAGACCATAGCCGAAGAGAGCTCCAAAGTTAGACCGCTGATTCTTTTTTGCATCCATGCGAGTCTTCTCTATAATGCTTATATACTGATCGTATGCCGTTTTATCAGGCTTGGCATTACGGAGCAGACTGTTTAACAAAGACAATGCCTGTGGCAGATTTTCGTTCAGACCACTCAAGGTGATGCTGGTTTCATCATTGCCTTCGCTAATGCTATAGCTACAAGCCAATTTATAAAACTGCTGCTTAACCTGTTCATTGGTCAGCTTATCGGTACCTAAAACATCCAAATAACCAGCAGCCAGCCTTATCATCTTTTCGTTCTCGGTACCTATCGGCAGTACAAAACGAAGCGTAAACAAGCCATCTTTGGTATTCTGCTTATATAACAGAGGCAATCCGTTAGCAGTTTTTGTAACTGTCAGGTCTCTCTTGTAATCGACAAACTGCGGTTGAATTTCTGTCGGATGAGTATTCACAATCTCTTCCAAGAACTTGCTATGCTTGTCGTTGTTGGTTGGAATAGGTGTGATAGAAGGTTTCTCTACCTTCTTGATAGTGGTATCGTTTCCCTGTTCCTTATATACCGTTACGACATGACTGCTAAAGAATTTATTGGCAAAGGCTACTAATTCCGGCTTTGTTATCTTCGATATGCGTGCGAGCTTTTCTGATACCTGTTTCCAGTCTTTGTGATTGATAAAGGCATCGACAAACCGATTGGCAAGGAATTCATTATTATCTAACTGCTTATAGTAATCAAGTTTGTAATTATTGATAACAGAAGGAAGCAAATCATCCGAGAACTCTCCCTTCTTCAATTTATCTATTTCAGCCAGCAACAGTTTTTTCACATCGGCCAAAGACTGCCCTTGAACAGGCTCGGCCATAATAGCAAATGCCGAATAATCGTTCATCTCCTCCGAAAAGGCAGCAGCACTCTGCAACTTCATGCGTTGAACAAGATTCAGGTCTAACAATCCTGCCGAGCCATTCGACAAGATGTTACCGATAACATCCAAAGTATCATTCTGCAGTTCATTGGCTGCCTTACTTCTCCATGCCAGCGCGATGCTTGCTGCTTCTTGCCCTACTACAGTTGTATCGACATCCTGTGTTAAAGGAAGAAGTGCCGGATATTGCGGTGCCTGAACTTCGCCATACCCTTTCCAACTTCCAAAATACTTATCTATTACAGCGACAGCTTGGTCTGGATCTATATCGCCTGCCAAACAAACAGCAATGTTATTGGGTACATAATATTTTGAGAAATATTTCTTTATGTTGGAAATCGACGGATTTTTAAGGTGTTCCCCCAAGCCTATTGCAGATTGAGTTCCATACGGATGTCCCGGATACAGCTTTGCCAACAAAGCAGTATAGAGCTTACGATTATCCTGCGCCAACCCCATGTTATATTCCTCATAAACTGCCTCAAGCTCGGTATGGAAGCCACGAATTACCATATTTTGAAAGCGATCTCCCTCTACCCGTGCCCAAGTATCAAGTTCGTTGGATGGTATATTCACCACATAACAGGTAACATCGTTCGAGGTGTAGGCATTGGTACCTTCGCCACCTATAGATGCCATCATCTTGTCGTACTCGTTCGGAATGTTATATTGAGCTGCCAACTGCGAGATAGAATCAATCTGATGATAGAATCTCTTTTGTGCAAGAGGGTTTGTTACATGGCGATATCGCTCGAAGCGGGCTTCGATAGAATCCAATAAAGGACGCTCTGCCTGATAGTTTGAGGTACCGAAATGCGTCGTACCTTTAAACATCAGATGCTCCAGATAGTGCGCAAGACCGGTTGTTTCATGCGGATCGTTACGACTACCAGTACGTACTGCAATATACGTCTGAATACGTGGTTTGGCTTTGTTTACCGTAACATAAACCTTCAGGCCATTTTTCAAAGTGTAGATACGGCTGTTTGTAGCATCGCCCTGTACACTTTCATAGTGGTATTTCTGTGCCTGTGCCATGCCGGGGAGCAGCAATAGCAGGAGTACTAACACCAACCCTTTCTTGAAAGAAATAACTTTAGATAGCTTCATGCTCAATATTTTAGAAATTATATTTTATCCGTTTCAAGGAAATTATTAGTTCTCAAAATCTACTTCATGATCAAGGCTATTAACGAATGTATTGAATACTTCCTCATCGACATCGCCCATCGCATATTCTTTCTCGGCATCTTTCTTTATTTCTGCTATCCATGCACGGCGAGCCGAGATATAATCTTCCTTTATCCTTGCATCTACTTCTTCGGTAATCTCATCGACACCATAATAGTCAAGGATAACATTATAGGTCCATGCCCATTGATACAGTCGGTAGTTATCATTAATTTCCACAAACCGATCGATTACATCCTGCACCGTTTCCAGTACACCGCTCTTGATATCTTCCACCAATCGCTCCTCTTCACTGGCAGGTAACAGAAGTCCGGAAAGGTCTTTCCATTCACCGATCCCCACAGTAGTTTCCGGTTTTCCGAAGAATCCCATCTTATGGGCACGCTTTAAAACAGCTCCCATATAAATTCTTAACGCTATGTCATAATACTTGATACCTTTACGAAGACTTGTAGCATTAATCGTATATTCGTGATAATTATATGATGACACATTATCGCCACTGGCCTGACGAAGATTTTCAAGGATAGCTTTTCCTTTCAATAGCTCGCCAACAGAAAAAGGAGACAACCAGTCGAAATTAACAATACTCTTCTTACTGTTCTGTGGTCGCATATCACGTTTAGGCCATTTCTGAATATCACGATAAAGGCCTACCGTTGTAATATTCCTACCGGGTACCAAATACATCTTATCGGCTTCGGCAATAAGATATGAGAAAGGCAGAGCCGTTGTGTTGGGATGGTGCATCAGTTTCCCAAACAATACCGAGAATGTGCCGATAGTGGCAGGCATTAGCAAGTAACCTCCACTGGCTGTTTTGGTACCTCTTTCCAGAATGCCCCAATGCATCGGCCCCATTTTATAAGCATGATTCGAAAAGTTGGTACCTGAGCCTGCATTATAGAATGAGAACATACCGCCAATAATCAACGAGCTTTTATGATGAGATGAGCAGAATGGGCCGCAAAAAGCAGCACAAGCCTCACCATTTGCCATAAAGGAATTGGCAAAGAACACACTTTGAGATGCCGTAAAACCATTGGTTATCTGGCAGGCTTCGCCCACAAAACAGTCTTGCATCTTCACACTGTTGATAATACTGCTACCCTCCGATATAATAGAGTTCTCGCAAATAACACCGGTCCCGATATATACACTGGCGCTCTCAGAACTAACGATTGTACAGTCGCTCAACCTACTTGCACCTGAAATTTCGCAATCATCCTGAATAACGGTATTGGTTATTTCGCGGGTATTTACAATCTTTACACGATTGCCTATCGTACCACGATCAGGATTGGTACGGGTAATTTCTTCTTTTATCAGACGGCGAATAGAGTTTTTAAGGTCTTTATCCTTAAAATGCTGCACCATGAAAGCAGCAAACTGACTGTTCAAATCATGAAACATGATTACGTTTCCATCGCCCACTTCGTTCAAGACTGAGATAAGATTTCCTTCAGCATAAGTGGCTCCTTCGGTGGTTTCCATTACCGAAACATTCGAAATAAGACAGTCGTTACCGATGGTATAGTTATTGATATAGTTGCCTACCTTCTCGATTAAGCAGTCATTGCCAACGGTAACATTGCGCAGTGTAGCATCGTTGATACCGGAATGCTTAACGAAGTCCTTGGCAAGTTCCACCTCCTTCTCAAACTTTCCCAGCCTGATATCTCCATAAAATATTACACGATGAAAGAACTTTGCCTGAAATCCTTCCTCTGCTACCTGAACTCTTTGCCAATCTTCCGCCCAGCAGTTATTGTTTTCAAAGATGGCTATTTCTTCCTGAGTAAGTGGTCTGTATGTCATACTTGTCTAATTTAATTCAAACCAGTGTTAATTCTCCGAGTCCTCTACCGAATAAAGAAAATCATTATAAGGATATTTCTGTACATGAAGTTCGCGAACAGCTTTATAAAGACGGTCTCTGAAAGCATCAATATTCTGTTTTTCTTTTGCTGAAATAAAAAGACAGTTACCGTCCGATTTTGCCATCCATGTCTTCTGCAGCTCTTCCAACGTGATGTTTTCTTTTGTAGGAGGAGTTAAATCATCCTCTTCCTTTTCTACCCATGTATAATTGTCTATCTTATTAAATATCATCATCATAGGTTTATCGGCACAACCAAGGTCGGCCAATGTTTTATTCACCACCTGTATCTGTTCTTCAAAATCAGGATGGGAAATATCGACTACATGCAACAGCAGATCGGCTTCACGAACTTCATCCAATGTTGATTTAAAGGAATCTACAAGGTCGGTAGGCAACTTTCGGATAAACCCTACCGTATCGGCAAGCAAGAACGGCAGGTTTTCTATCACCACCTTGCGTACCGTTGTATCGAGAGTCGCAAAAAGTTTATTCTCTGCAAACACCTCGCTCTTGGCCAAAAGATTCATGGTTGTAGATTTACCTACATTGGTATAGCCCACCAAAGCCACACGAATCAGTCGCCCTCTGCTCTTGCGTTGTGTTGTCTTTTGCTTGTCGATTTCAGCAAGTCGCTGCTTCAATAACGACATTCTGTTCAGGATAATACGACGGTCCATCTCCAACTGTGTTTCGCCCGGTCCACGCAAACCCACCGAGCCTTTGCCACCTCCGGACCCAGAGCCACCTCCCTGACGCTCCAAGTGAGTCCACAATCGCTGCAGGCGTGGCAACATATAGCGATATTGCGCAAGTTCTACCTGAGTTTTGGCATTGGCTGTCTGTGCACGCATTGCAAAGATATCCAGAATAAGGGATGTTCTGTCCAGTATCTTTACACCCAGTTCCCCCTCTATATTACGCATCTGCTTGGCCGAAAGTTCATCATCGAAAATAACCATACCGATAGGCTCGTCATCGTCTTCTTTCTGCTTCACATATTCCCGAATCTCTTCCAATTTTCCTTTACCTACATACGTAACCGCACTCGGACCGTTCACTCGCTGTGTAAAACGCTTCACGGCAACAGCTCCGGCTGTATCGGCAAGAAACTCCAGCTCGTCCAAATATTCTTTTGTTTTGGCTTCATTCTGGTCGGGAGTTATCAATCCGACAAGCACCGCCGTTTCGGCCTTAACTTCTGAAATTACAAATTCTTTCATTAAAAATAAATAGCTATTTACTACTCACAAAGGTAAATATAATTCTTGAGAGAGTAGAAAAGTGGAAAGGAAAAATAGAAAATTGAACATAATTTTACGTCCTTCCTAACCCACCTGCCATAGGGAAACAGAATACAGAGGGCTTCTACCGGTACTACGAAACCTTTGCCATATCTGTACAAAGCGCGACAATGCTTATACATGGTAGTATAGCCTCATTTGAGAACAGGTCTATAATGATGGAAAAAAGCAACAAGAATAGTGGTTAAGCTATATTAAGTTAAGGTTATCTGAATAAAAAAGCGAGCCTTTACAGACTCGCTTTGTAATCTTTAAAACCGTAATGCTTCAAGATTAAGCATCTAAGCTGATTGCCTCGTTAGGACAAACACTGGCACAAGTACCACACTCTGTGCAAGCGTCAGCATCGATAACATAGATATCGCCCTCAGAGATAGCCTCTACCGGACACTCACTAATACAAGTACCACAAGCGATACAATCATTGCCAATTACGTAAGCCATAATAATTCCTATTTTATAATTAATAATTTTGTTTCATCATGAATAGGCGTAATACCTACTTTTGATGATACAAAAGTAATAAGATTTTTCTACATACCTACTTTTAAGGAATGCAATTTACTAAATTTAGACTTTATAAAAATAAATTCTAATCCTCTTTTATATCTCCGTTGCTATTGGATCCATTTCATCCGAACAGGAAACTTTTGCAATCGCTTTTTTAACTTACAGTGTAAAGTAAAGCAAGCAGTAACTAACAATAAAGGCGACCCAATATATTTCAGTCGCCTTTCCGTGTTATTAAAAGTTATAAAGTTCTACTTCTTTTTTTTCATATCTACTATAATCTTGCCGATAAAGATACCCGATTTGCCATTTTGGTCGTCGCCAACGGCTCTTCCCCCTGCATCTTTCACATATCCCAGCTCTTTAAGGAAAGTATGCGAGTGGCCTCCCAAAACAAGATCTATCCCCTTTGTACCGGAGATTAGTTTCTGATCGTCGTCGCCACCGATGTCCCAACCCAAATGAGAGAGACAGATAATCAAGTCGCAATGCTTTGCTTTCAGGGCATAAACGCATTCCTGCGCTGCCTGAACAGGATCTTTGTAAACCAACGGACCGTAATTCTTCTTTGCAACCAAGCCTTCCAGTTTTGGCGCTACGCCAAACACTCCAATCTTCAGTCCGTTACGCTTTATAATAATGTATGGCTTCACTAATTTGGCCAATTCCGTACCGGCAAAGTCGTAATTGGCACACACGATTGGGAAATTGGCTGCCTTAAAGAGGCGAATCATATTCTCCAACCCAAAGTCGAATTCATGATTTCCTATTGTTGCTGCATCGTAATGCATCTGATTCATCAATCCTACTTCCACATCGCCTTTATACATTGTGTAATAAGGCGACCCTTGCGAGAAGTCTCCACTATCAAAAAGCAGGAGGTCGGGATGTTTCTCTCGTTCCTCTTTCAACAAAGCTATCCGACGTACAAAGCCACCTCGACCGGCACGAACAGTATCGGCCAAATTGGGATTTAGCGGATATATCTGGCTATGAGTATCGTTGGTATGAAGAATAACCAGTTGCTTTTTCTGACCAAAGGCCGTAGCCACCACCAAGAGCAGGCCTAACAGTAAAATATTTCTTTTCATTTTTCCCGTATTTTCTAATCCCGCACGCAGGATTTATCATTTTTATATCAAAACTTATGAGACTGCATACCATGCCATATTGCTCCCATAAGTTCCTCTTTCTAATACCTCGTTTTTACTCACCGTATCGACAAGTACCTTATTTTTCTATACGAATACGCCCCTCCACTCTGGAATCGACCACTTTACCTTTTGCCGTCTGCTCCTTGAAATAATCCATGATGATAAAGCGCGTATTGTTCTCCTCTCCGGATGGAGCTACGTAATTGGTTTTCGACTTGAATGCTTCCAACTTGTCGTTTCCCTGTGCCAGATAATCGAGTGTTGCAATTCTGTAAGATACTTTCAGGTCTATCGGTTTGCCGTTAATGGCAGCGCTCCGCAGTTTATGTGTCTTGGTAAACACCAATTCCACGCCATGACTGACTCCTTCCCCACCGGTCAGAGCCATTTCCTCGAACAACTGCTGTACCTTTTCTCCCGAAAGCGTAAGGAAAGTTATCTTGTTCTCAAAAGGAGCTATGTCGAGCACATCTCCATAAGTTACCTTACCCTTGGTCAGGGCCGCACGAATTCCCCCCATATTATATACGCCAAAATCCACCTTTTCATTGTATTTCTTGGCACCCCACACCATGATATCTGCCAGCAAATTCGACAAATCGCTCTCCGGACGGTGGGCAGCCATATCATGGGCTACGGTGCCCACAACAGGTCCCATAATGCTATCTACATGCTGCTTATACTTTGTCATAAAAGTTGCAGCCTGCTGATCGGGCATTGCATCATAACGCCTATCTACCGTTAGCCTGCTACGGCTAAGACTATCCAGTTCATAATGAGTAATACAGCCTGTTCCTAAAAATAAAACGGAGCATGCCAACAGATAATTTTGTGTGAAATTTCTCATATCGATAATTGGTTTTTATTATAATCAGAGATTAATGCAAATTTAATAAAAAAATTAAAGAACAGAATAATAAGTACAGAAAAAACAAAATTACTTTTTCTTACTGTCATTTTTAACAATAAGGATGAATACCTGAAGATAAGGGGATTATACCGATATTCCAAATGATAGTATGACAGCAAAAATATAAAATACCACAAAAGCAATACAATAGGCTATTTACAGAAACTGCTGTCATACCCTCAGCAAAATTTCCTTTATAAAGAGTTATCAATCAAAACTTTACAGGAATTGTTAAATGTGAAAGCAAAAATGCAAAATCTATACTTTGTTATACATACCCCTTGTTCCCCATAAAAGGCATAGATTGCATGATAAACAGGCATAGATTACCTTGCTGTATATGCCCTTTTATGGAGTAATATATGCCCTTTTGTTTTGCTATATATGCCCTCTTAGTTCGTAAAAGATGCCCTTTTTCTATTATCCGAATCTCTGTTTCGGGTAAAGATGATTTTCTGCGAATTATTTTATTAAGCCGAAAAAACTTCGTAACTTTGCAGCGATTTTGATGTAACCGCTGATGGCGGATGGGTCGTTTATCACGTTGCATCAAGCAATTAATTATTAAATTAGCAAAGAAAATGGATTTAATTAAAGTTGCTGAAGAAGCATTTGCAACCGGCAATCAGTTCCCAGAATTCAAGAGCGGTGATACCATCACTGTAGCTTACAAGATTATCGAGGGTAACAAGCAGCGTATTCAGCTTTACCGTGGCGTTGTTATTAAGATTTCAGGTCATGGCGACAAGAAGCGTTTTACTGTTCGCAAGATGTCGGGTACTGTAGGTGTTGAGCGTATTTTCCCAATCGACTCACCTAACATCGATTCAATCGAGGTGAACAAGCGTGGTAAGGTACGTCGTGCTAAGCTGTACTACCTGCGTAAACTTACAGGTAAGGCTGCACGTATCAAGGAGAAGAGAACTGTTGCTCCGGGAGCAGAGTAAATTCTTATCCAAGAATCCCAAAAATAAAAAGTCCAGAGTTCAGGTAGAACTTTGGACTTTTTTATATTTCTTTCGTTGCCAAATGCAAGCCTGTCGATACTTCTGCTAATCCTTAAAGTTTAAGTCGGCATCGTTATCTCCATGCAAGGCAGTGTTCAAATCGGCCCAATTCTGAAACCCGGCCAGCAATGCCAAACGGTCGAGCGTTTTCTTTGAGGGTTTCTCGAGCGTGTGTGTCCTATCCCAAATACGGTAGATAGATTTCATACTCAGGTTGATTCCGAGCTTATGGAACTTGCCGGCCAACAGGTGGATATCCTGATGGACATCCAATGTGTGCGAAGCAAACTTACCCAATCCGGCGGTAAGATGCTGTAATTTTGCTTTCATTCTTCTTAAAACTTATCTTTCTCTAATTCAAGAGCAAAGTTAATGAAAAAGAAAGAAATCCATCTACAATATCGTTATTTTTTCCTTATCCTGCAAAAACAGAAAAACGGCCTTACCGTCATGCCTTATTTGGCGGCAATACACTCCACTTCCACCAAGGCATTCTTTGGCAACGTTTTCACGGCAACGGCCGAACGAGCAGGATAGGGAGCATTAAAAAACTCTGCATACACCTCGTTCATAGCGGCAAAGTTATCCATATCGGATAAGAAAACCGTTGTTTTTACCACATTCGACAAATCAAGATTAGCCTCAGCCAATACGTTTTTCAAATTGGTAAGCGATTGCCGGGTCTGTTCTTTTACTCCTCCTTCAGCAAAAGCTGCTGTGGATGGGTCGATAGGTAACTGGCCTGAAACAAAAACCAAACCGTTCGCTTCGATAGCCTGACTGTAGGGACCAACGGCTGCCGGTGCCTGCAAAGAGTGTAATACTTTCATTTTCCTTATTCAAATTATTGATGATTATTTTGATAGATAAAACAAAGATACAAAACAAAGGGGATATGACTGTCGTTTTCTGCTCTTTTATTTGCAATCTGAAAAAATATTTGCAGAAAATGATTAACTTTGTAGCAGCATACAAACCAACCATATACCATATAAGTTATATGAAAGAACTAGCACTCAAGTACGGATGCAATCCTAACCAAAAGCCTTCACGCATCTACATGGAAGAAGGCGAACTCCCTATCAAAGTATTAAGTGGTCGTCCCGGTTATATCAACCTTTTAGACGCCTTGAACAGCTGGCAGCTTGTAAAAGAGCTGAAGGCAGCTACCGGCTTACCGGCTGCCGCATCGTTCAAGCATGTCAGTCCGGCCGGGGCTGCAGTAGGACTTCCACTTAGCGACACACTAAAGAAGATTTATTTTGTCGATGATGTAAAGTTCGAGCTAACTCCACTGGCCAGTGCTTATGCACGTGCACGTGGAGCCGACCGTATGTGTTCCTATGGCGACTTCTGCGCACTAAGCGACACTTGCGACGAAGCTACAGCCTTACTTATCAAGCGAGAGGTAAGCGATGGCGTGATAGCACCCGACTATACTCCCGAAGCATTGGAAATTTTAAAGGCTAAGCGCAAAGGTACTTACAACGTTATCAAAATAGATCCGAATTATGTGCCTGATCCTATCGAACGCAAGCAGGTGTTCGGCGTAACCTTCGAGCAGGGCAGGAATGAAATAAAACTCGACGACCCGACACTCTTCGAGAATATTCCTACCCAAAACAAGGACTTCCCCAAAGAGGCTATTCGCGACTTAATCATTTCGCTTATCACCTTAAAATATACCCAGAGTAATTCCGTATGTTACGTAAAGGACGGACAGGCTATCGGTATCGGAGCCGGACAGCAGAGCCGCATTCATTGTACCCGATTGGCCGGTAATAAGGCGGATGAGTGGTGGCTGCGCCAGTGTCCGAAAGTGATGAGTCTTCCTTTCAAAGAAGATATTCGCCGTGCCGATCGTGATAATACTATCAATGTGTATATTTCCGATGAATACGAGGATGTACTTCAAGAGGGTGTTTGGCAACATCTGTTTACAGAGAAGCCCGCTCCCCTCACCCGTGAAGAACGCAAGGCATGGATTGCACAGAACAAAGGGGTTGCACTGGGCTCGGATGCGTTCTTCCCATTTGGCGACAACATAGAACGGGCACATAAGAGTGGAGTGGAATTTATAGCACAGGCAGGTGGCAGCATTCGCGACGACCATGTTATCGATACCTGCGATAAGTATGGTATCGCCATGGCTTTCACGGGCGTTCGGCTGTTCCATCATTAATCATCACCAACACGGAAACATAACAAATGGAAGATATTGACAAGATTATCGAAGGAGGCATGACCTTCAAAAAGGCTTCTGAAAAAAGACCGGACGATGGAAAAGTAAAGACAAAGGCTAAAAAAAAGAAGTACATTACCGGAGCGCATGGCTCCGGTAGTGCCAAACAAAAGGCCAAATACCGTCAGGCAAGGGCCAACAGACATAAGTAGGGTAATACATATTGTTCCATCCATGCCTCATCCCTATTAACTTTACCAAGAAAAAGGCTCAAATTCCCTTATGAGAATCTGAGCCTTTTCATTATACATGCAACCAATGGATTACTGTTTATCGATGAAGGTATAGCTTAAGAAGTTCACGTATTTCTTCTACATTCTTCGGCGACTTCATCACCTTTCCATCAGGCGCAATCATTACAAAGTAGGGAACTCCATTTCCTATTTGATATTTCTTAAATAAATCTTTATAACCATTTGCCGTGGTACGATACTGTGGCCAAGGCTGTGGATGCCGTTTCATCGACAGTTGCCACGCATCTTCTTTCGTATCGATAGAAAGATCGATAATAACAAAATCGTCTTCATATTTCTTACCGAGTTCCTCCAGTTCCGGGAAAGCCATCAGGCACTGGCCACACCAAGAAGCCCAGAAGTCGATAAGAACAAATTTACTATTATGCGGAACGACCTTTGAAAGTTGGGTTATCTTATTGTTTACATCAGTAATCTCAAGGTCGATAAGCGGTGAGCCTACTGTAGATAGCTTCGCATTTTGTACCCGCCACTGGTATTCGTTCCAACGAACAGAGTCTTCAGGCACACCTGTCAGCGCTTTTGATAAGCGTTCAACTTCTACAGAGCTAAGGCTGTAACCACGTTTCAGCATATTATTTACCAAATAGGCCGATACGACAGACTGGGGATTTCTCTCGATAAAATGCCACTGTACGGAATCATTACGGAAGTCGCCTAAACTGCACAACCTAACAAAGTCGTCCTGAACACGTCCTCCATGCACATTGAGTTCTCTGTCGATTACTATTTCATCATTCGACAGAAACAAGTCGATATAGTTCCAATGGATGGAATCCTCCGGAAGATTATTCTTCGCTATCAGGCTCAGATTATTTGTAGAAAGCATGGCCAGCATAGGATGAGAGACCTTTCCGCGAAGCTCGAATTTGCCGGATCTCACCGTATCAACAGCCTCTTCGGTAATAGAGTCTTCTGCTAAACCTATACTAACAACAGTTCCATCGGGTAATGAAGGCACTGTTCCTCGAATTACAAAGCCTTTATCTTGTGCTTTTGCCTGCAATAAACCAAGAATTAACAAGCATATTAAAATTACCTTCTTCATTTATTCTTTATTGTTTCTTACTCTGCATCACGAACGAATCGTACGCTCAGCATATTTGTCTGTAAAGTTGTGTAGCGATAAACTTGATTAGAATTATAAATTATTTTGCGGATAAAGCCCAAACCTTCCGATGGAGATGTGGAGCTCCAATAATAGCCGATCGCTCCGATATAATAATATTTTCCGCCAAAGGAAGTAGAATTGGCATCATAAAAACCCGCAAAGGGCATATTCAAGCCGTCTGCATTATGCAGTACAAGGCTTTGACCATTCCCTCGCCATTCTAAGGCATCGGCTTCTTCATCACTCATTCCAAGCGCCTTCTCCAATGTTTTCCAATCTTCGTCAGTAGGCACGCGCCAACCTTCCGGGGCTGCTTGTTGGGCTCCTTCATAAGTATAAAGGTAACCATACTTCTGTACGGTCTGCGCATCGGTAGTTACTCCATAATCTCCGGGTATCTGCATAGTGGCATAAACTGTACGGGTTTCGTCAGTACCGGTATCATATCTGCTATTTTCGGTCATCCAGTCAAGGCTACCTACCTTAACATAATGATACTCATTGCCATCGCGCTCATCAACGAAAACCCCACGGGTATTTTGTGAAATATCTGTCAATACCACGGAACCATTATCATCGTGACTACAAGATAGCAGCCCTGACATAAACAGCAGCAATGAAAATAATCTTATAATATGCTTCATTTCTTCCTTGATTTTTATTTTACGTAACCTAAATCATCCAATAACTGAACTATCAAACGATACTTAGCTATAATATCCGGATAAGCTCCATACTGGTTTTCGACGTCATCGGCCGAACTATTCAGTGCTAATTTCACAAAGCCTTTCACATCTTCTTCTTTCGAAGGGTAGGCCCCTATAAACTCAAAACCATAAGCATAATGCGACACGATAAAACCGGCCTCATTCATATACTGCATATTTTCATCAGCATCTGCCGGGTAATTATCCATATAACCTTCATAATAGTTCTTGCTATAAGCATAGAAAGCATCCATCGTTTCGCCTGTTTGTCCGGCAATGGCATTGGCAAGAATGTCGCTTAGCAGACCTTCGGCATATTCCGTTTGCCCAGCTTCATCGAGTGAGAGGACATTATCCATAGCAATGGCAATACCACGCTGACCTACTACCGATGTAGGAGATGTATTGCCGTCATCAGGATCGGAATAAGTATAACCGTCATGCGTCCACTTCGAAATTGTTCCAACCAGCAGGAAGGAAAAAGGACGGAGCTTCTTGCCAAGATGGGGCAATATCTTTTGCTCTACAAAACGGGTCGCTACTTCTTTATCTTCGAAACTCTGAAGATAGCTATAGCTGTAGGCTACTGTATGATCTGAAGAGGTCATAACATATTCCAGTTCCAGTTTTTCTCCTGTCGATAGTGTATCGTTGAACAGCAAATAGCTGCCATACGAGTTATAAAAGTTTCTACGAAGACGGGCTTCTGCACTGTTATCATCGGCTGCAACCTCAAATGAATTGGTATCCTTGCCACTCGGCGACAGCTCGTCTTCCTTTGAACAACTGGTAACAGCCATAACCAGCAAGGTCAAACCTATCAATATCTTATAGTGTTTCATCTTTTTTATCCTTCTATTTTATAATGACTGGGAATCGTAAGTGCGAACACCGCGCTCATTCTGTTCCATCCCATTAAACTGAATAACCGACTGGGGTATCGGTAATGTCCACCCCCAATCGCCCGGAACGAGCTTAAACGTACTTAGAGAGGTAGCCGTAGCCGATTCACGTCCCTCATAATAGTAATAATGATGGGTTATAGTGGTAGCCTGCGGATAAACAACATTTACAGCATAGCGTCTTAAATCAAACCATCGATGTCCTTCCAAAAGCAGTTCCCGTTCTCTCTCATCGCGAATATCGCTAATAAACTGATTGCCGGTAGATGTTAATTCATAGTTAGTACCAGCGGCAAAACGCATTTTTCGAAGCGTGTTTACAGCCTTCTGAGCCTCTGAATAATTACCTAAGCAAGCTTCGGCTTCGGCTAAATTCAAGTAAGCTTCCGAACTTCTTAAATAGTTTTTATCCGAAACTTCATTTGTTTGCTTCAGGTTTCCGTTGGCATACACCATAAAATAATAGTTGGGATCTGTTTCACTAACTTGCGCATCCTTTATAGCATCTGTGTTTGCCGCATATTTTTTATAGCCATGAAAAGAGCCATACGTCCAAATATATTGCTTTTTCCGTAAATCATTATCTGAGTAAAGATTATAAATCTTATCAGAAATAGTAAATGATTTGAACTTATTTATGGTATATTCCATCACAGAATTGCTACCCATCGTAAAAATAAGCTCCGGAGAATTTGCCGAGATAATACCATCTGTTGCAGACAGCCTACTTAAATCTTGCAACGAAGGATGTGTCTTGATAACTTTCTGTGCATACTCGGCAGCTTTCTTCCAATTCTGCATATAAAGATAAACACGGCTCAGAAGTAATTGCACAGCCGTGGAGTCGGCACGGTACTTACTTTTTTGGGCACCATACGCTGTAAGTTCTTGTTCGGCTGTGTGCAAATCACTCAAAATCAAATCATAGCATTCTTGTACCGTGTTTCGGCTGAATTTTTTGTCCTCTACCTCCTCTTTTGTTTTGATAGGTACAGCCAAATCGGTAGAAGCTGTACTTTCCTGATAAGGCTTACCATATATATTGGTCAGCTGAAAGTAATAATACCCGCGCAAAAAGCGAGCTTCCCCATCCACTTTCAGTTTGCCTCGACGCTCGGTTTCTGTTTTTTCTTCCAGTGCTTCCGCACTGGCAATTACGTTATTAGCAACATTAATAAGTTTATAATATTCTTGCCAACTTTCGTTTTCTGTATTGAAGCCGGTATAAGTATCGTTCTGTCCTGAACGTGCTTGCCATGTATAGTAACCGAATACACGTTCTTTTCCATCGTATTCGTACGACACTCCATCGTACGACGAAGTATTCTCATCCAGTTCATCGCCAAGAAAATGGATAAAATACTGGTTGTCTTCAACCTCAGCCAAGCTATTTGCTAAAAATATAGGCTGATAAACCGAGCCAATAAGCAGTTCGTCAAGGTCCGACCAAGAACGAACATAGTCGGTATCCTGTGAATATTCTTCCAGAAAATCGCTGCAACTTCCCAAACCGAGCAATGTCATTCCGAAAAGAACATATTTAATTGTTTTCATTTTTTGTATCATTGCTTAAAATTGAATGTTTACACCTATATTATAATAAGGATTATCTGCAAGCTGAACTTCCGCAAATCCGCTCTGGGTAGGAGTCTGTCCTTTCAGCTTACTGCTACAAAAAGTATAAAGATTATTACCTGTAAGGGTAACAGCTACACGCTGTAAGCCCCATTTTATCACTGTGGCCATAGGTATTTCATAAGTAAGACTAATAATGGCTATACGCAAATAATCGGCACTCACTACCCGTATATTGCTGTAATCGTACATTTCCCATACATTATTGGCTATTTGAACGCCCTTATAGTTAGAGCCTGCCGACCACGGCTGACTGTACTGATAGAACGTAGGAGTGTTGGAACTCATAATCGATGGAATATTCGTTGTAAGCTCATCACCAGGTTTCATCCAACGATTAAGAAGTGCCCGATTAAGGTTATACTCCGGATAAATATAACCCGGACCCAGATTAGTTCCCGTTCCTTGATTGAAAAGTCTGAACAAACGTACTTTATTCCCCAACGCATAATCCATAAATATGCCCAAACGCCAGTTCTTGTAAGAAAGCGTAGAGCTAAGACTTCCTGTTATATCAGGATCACGTCGGCCGCTATATTCCAGCACCTTCATTGCCGTCTGGTACTTGTTCAATCCTACCAATTCTGACGAACGATCTTGATAATCATCAAACATCGGGCCTCCATCCTGTGGGTTAAGACCAATAAATTTGTAAGAGTAAAAAGAGCCTATTGCTTTCCCACTGATAATGGCACTTCCATTCAGATAATCAGAAATTTCATACGCATCTTCTCCCGGTAGGGTCGTCATCTTGTTAATTACTTTCGATAATGATGCTGACACAAGCCAATTCCAATCCTGAGTCTGAATAGGCGTTGCCGTTATAGCAAAGTTATATCCCTTATTGGTTATAATTCCGGAGTTCACCACATATTGCGAATAACCATTTACATCCGATATGGTTTTATTCATAAATGCGTTATTGGTACGCTTGTAGAAATATTCCAGCGACAACATTAAACGATTATTCAGCATAGCTGCCTCTATACCCGTATTAAAAGAATGGGTTTTCTCCCACTTTAAATCCGGATTTGCAAATTTATCTACCGCCGAAGACATCTCTCTGTAATGGGAATCGTAAGCTCCTTTGGTAATTGTAAGTGTCGGCGTCTGCCCTTCCAGCATATTTCCTTGACCTCCATACGATATTTTCCACGCCAAAGCATCAAGCCATTTAGCTTTGATATTGGCCGTTTCCTTTAAGTTGGTAACAGCAGAAACCGACCATACAGGCAATATCTTATCGTTACTTCGGTCGCCAAAACGATTAGATCCATCGAAACGTGTGTTGGCATTCACCGTAAAATATTGTTTATAACTGTACGATAGCGTACCATAAGCCGAAAGAAGATTGGTAAGGTTATCCGTTATCGTGGGCACATTTTGTCCTAACCATTGCAAATAAGAGGTATAGGTACTCGGTATAGTTGTGGTAAATTTCTTACCACGATCTATATAATAACCACGCTGCCGGTAATTATTTCCTTCATAATGTGTAGAGTTTGCCTCCACACCAAGTGCCACATTAATATTATGCGCATTCTCCTTACCAAAGTATTTATTTAGATTTCCTTGTAAACGAACTGTCCAATCGCGCTGATCTATATTATTTTCCGACAGCTCTCCACCAAAGGGCATCTCACTGCTGGCTCCTGCCTGAACACCATATTCCGACTGGCGGAGTGAAGCTGCATACCAACTTTTCTCACCATACCATTTTTCGATACCTGTGTGCGTAGAACTGTAAGATGCTATAGCGTTAAAATTCAGCCAATTGTAAGGGGCATACCGAAGATTGATGGCAGCCTTGAAACCGGTAGTTTTCTGATGAACATAGCTGTTATCCAACTCATTCAAAATATTAAAATCATAAGCACCCGTACCCGTGGATTCCTTTTTATAATAGAAGAAACTGCCATCCTCGCCATATACAGGAATTACACGACTGGTATTATAAGCATAATCAATCGGTGAAATGTCATCCTGACTATACCGTTTTTTATTCGTGTACATGCCCAGATTCAAACTTACTTGCACCTTATTAGATAAGGTGAAATCCAAGTTGGTGGCCGCTGTATAACGCTTATTGGTATTATTATCAATAACATCTTCGTCGCCGGTATAACCTAACGAGGCATAATAACGGAACTTATCTGCACCTCCCGATATATTTACAGAATGATCATGCGAGAAAGAATCATGCGTAAGCAATTTAAACCAGTCGGTATTTCTTGTTTCATATCCTGCTACAGCTTTCTCAAATTCCTCTCGAGAGTAAACGCCATTATAGTATTTCTGCAGAGCATCCTCATAACCTACATACGACATGTTAGAAGGATAAGCATAATGGCTATTGGCCAACTGCCGTGATACCTCCGTACGCTCCTTTGAATTCATCAAATCTATTTTTCGGTCAGTATAGCGCGGATGGAGTCGGAAAGTACCCGTGAAGTTATATGAAATAACAGGTTTTCCAGCCCTACCCTTTTTGGTTGTTACAACAATGACACCATTGGCTGCCCGCGTTCCGTAGAGTGCTGTAGCTGCAGCATCTTTCAATACATCAATACGGTCGATGTCTTGAGGATTGATACCAGCAATAGCATTACCAATTCTATTCACGTAATCAGGATCATTCAAAACATCTGATGTGAGGTTTACAGGATCATTCACTATGATTCCATCAACCACCCATAATGGCTCACGATTACCTATCAGCGTACTCACACCACGAATTCGGATTTTCGGGGTAGAATTTATTTCTCCACTCGTATTCGTCAGCACAAGATCAGGAATACGACCTGCCAGCATTTTATCGACCGAAGCAATACCGGCCTTTTCTATATCCGTCATCTTTACACTCGATACCGAACTTGTAAGGTTACGACGGTCTATCTGCTGATAACCAGTTACAACCACTTCGCCAAGTGTCTGCTTATCGTCTTCCATATAAAAGACAACATCCTTATCACCTGCCTTAACTTGTAAAGTAGATGGCTTGCAACCAATATAAGTACAAGTAATTTTCACCGATACACCCTCCGGCATCTCTATACTGTACCGACCATCGAAATCAGAAGCAACTCCCGAGTGTTTATCTCCTTCTATTCTAATAATTGCACCGGAGAGGGGCTGCCCAGCTTCGTCTAAAACTTGACCTGTTACAGCATTTTTAGCTGTGCCCTGCACCACCTGCTGTACATTTCCTTGCGCACATGCAATATGGGGAAATAAGCTACTGGAAGCTAAAAACATCACTAATAGTAAGTACTTACTCATCTCTTATTAAATATTACTTTCTAACAATCTCTTTTAAAAAATACAAACTACACACAAAACTGATACAAAGGTAATAAAAAAAAATCAAAATGAAACCTATTTCCATCAGATGATTTAGCATTTTAATCTTTCCATAGAGTTTTATTGTAGATATGAATTATGCAGATAATAAAAATATGGCGTAATGAACATTTGAAAGATTTCAGCCTACCAACTATCCATTACGCCCAATCATGTAATCACGTTAATCTTATAAATCCTGTTAATCATGTCAATCCTGTCTTTAAATACTAATCATAATTAAGCAATCATGTCTATAAACGAACCCACCAACACAAAAAAGCCCTGACCATATCTCTATAGTCAGGGCTTCTATAACTTTCACAGTATCCTATGCGAGTATATCTAAAAAAGGCGACCCCAAAAAACGAAAAAGTCCCGACCGCCAATCTTGGCAGTCAGGACTCATTCGCACCTGTATGGCGTATTCTAAAAAAGGCGGCCTCCTACTCTCCCGCATTGCATTGCAGTACCATCGGCGCAAACGGGCTTAACTTCTCTGTTCGGAATGGGAAGAGGTGGAACCCCGACGCAATAACCACCTGAAATAAGGCAGACATATTGAAGACAAAACCGTAGGTAAATCTGAATTCATCATCAGATACAGACACAGAAAATCCATACCTGTATCAGTATTTCACACACACAGCTCAAAGAATGAACCACTTGGGCGGTTTCCCCGCTTATCACTGTCCCTGCTTCCCACTCTTAGCGTGGGAAAAGCAACAGTACAGCAGGGGAAAACCTGAGAAGAAAGTTTCGGGCAATTAGTAGTGCTCGGCTTTGACGTCGCCGTCTTTACACCTGCACCCTATCAACGTCATCGTCTATGACGACCCTCTATGAAGGAGTTCTCATCTCGCGGAAGGCTTCGCACTTAGATGCTTTCAGCGCTTATCCATACCAGACGCAGATACCCGGCGGTGCACCTGGCGGCACAACCGGTAAACCGGAGGTTTGTCCATCACGGTCCTCTCGTACTAGTGACGGCACCGCTCAAAACTCCTGCGCCCACGATAGATAGAGACCGAACTGTCTCACGACGTTCTGAACCCAGCTCGCGTGCCACTTTAATGGGCGAACAGCCCAACCCTTGGGACCTTCTCC
>JBHAEI010000030.1:0-12717 GCA_041855505.1 Prevotella sp. | reverse complement strand
TTTTTCGCAGATAATGACTATCATCCTACATTTTCTATCTTCACGGTGTCCAACTCTTGCTGATAAATCACGCCACGCTCCTTCGAGAAGAAATCAATTGTCAGGGCGGCGAGGGCTACAAGGATGAGCGCAAGGGCAGATGCTCGGAGCCAGGGCTTATCGCAGAAGGTGAACACGCAGACAGCGATGACCATCATGACGGCAGAGACGATGATGGTCTGCGGATAGATCTTCATGAAAGCAGCCACGCGAGCCTTCTCGCTCTCCAGAAACTTCTCAGGCGACTCCTGGTATTGTTCCACGAACTGCTTGCTCCGCTGATGATTATTATAGGCTAATGCAGCTCCTCCTCCGATAAAGATTACCGCCACCACCGTCAATGGCAGAATGATGGCGCGAGCCGACTCCGACGAGCCCCAACGCCATGCCACAAGGGCCAGCAGGAGGCATACCACGCCTCCTGCAACCATTGCCAGATCCTCCTGAATTTCGCCAGTCAACCATTTGTTGGTATAGTCAATCAGTTCCATATTATCTACAATTATAACCGCCGTCAACGTTGAGGATGGTACCTGTCAGGAATTTGTTGTCGGGACTAGCCAGATAATAGATAGCCAGGGCAATGTCCTGCACCTCGCCCATGCGATTCATCGGATGGATGGCAGCAATGCCCTTCTCATCATAAGCCCCAGCCTCGATAGCGTGCTTCAGGATGTCGGTCTTGATGGCACCGGGAGCAACGGCGTTGATGCGGATACCTTGCTGGGCGTAGTCGATGGCAGCAGCCTTGGTCAGTCCCACCACGGCGTGCTTAGTTGCGCAATATTGTGCGGTGTAAATCAGTCCGTTGAGTCCTGCGATAGATGCCAGATTGACAATCGTGCCACCGCCCGTCTTCAGCATGGCGCGGATGGCATACTTCATGCCGTAATAAACGCCCAGGACGTTGGTGTCCAGCTGCTGCTTGAACTCGTCCGTCTCGGTGTCAGCCAGCGGTGCGGCACCCAGCGAGATGCCAGAGTTGTTGACAATGCTGTCCAGCTTGCCGAACTTGGCCACCGTCTGCTCGATGACCTGAGCCACCTGCTCCTCGTTCGTCACATCCAACTGGAAGAAGGTCATATCCAACCCCTCGTTCTTGGCTTCCTCGACGAATGCCTGACCCTTCTTTTCACTTCTACTTGTAATAACCACATTCCAACCGTTCTTTGCAAACTGGTAAGCCGTAGCCTTACCGATACCTGTTGTACCACCCGTAATGATAATTGTTCTCTTCATAACCGCAATTTTTTTTAAGTTATTAATACTGTTATTTATTCTCGGCTGCAAAGGTACGACGATTTCACCGAACCATCGCTAAACAAATTACTGAAAGGTGTATACAAATTACTGATGGGGTGATTTTCCCTATTTTTTTACGCTAAACTTTGCCTTATACTGGCTGGGAGTCATGCCAAGAACGCGCTTCACGTAGCGGGTGAAGTAATTGGTGGTGTTGAAATCCAGCTGATAGGCTACATCCGTAATCGATAGGTCTTCGCGCTTCAGCAGGCGGGCAATTTCTTCGGCAGTGAAGTGCTCGATGAAGAAACTGGCATTATGATGGCTCGCCTTGATACAGCATTCCGTGAGGTAATTGGGCGTGATATTCAGAAATTTGTTTTTATTTTATTTGCCGTCATTTTCAACTATTCGCGTAACAGAATAGTAAACAGATAGTTATAATAGGAAAATTAATAATGGAATGACAGTAAACTATATAATTTTTTGACGTCCCATGCCTTTAGTAACATTTTATTCTTTTGCAAAGACACACATAAAAGAGAACTAAAAAGGAAAACAATCTTTACCTGTCTTATTTGTACTATGCAGATATTTTGGAATATATCCGAATACTATAGGCTTTTGCCCGGCAACGGAAACATACGTATCTTCATCCCTAAAATATTTTAATTATTTATCCTAAACGATAGGATATTTGGTTATTACAGATAATAATGTGTACCTTTGCACACCTTGCCCGATAGGAGATGAATACCTTTCAGGTGATTATAAGAGCGGGAAAATTCTCCCTCTTACATGGAATTTTCTCCCCCTTACACGGGATTTTCTCTCCTTACGAAGGATAATAGGAACACTGAAATAGAGAGATGACAACAAATTTAAAGGATGAAGAGTAATAAGTTAGTACAAGTAATAAGTCTGATAACATGCTTTCTGCTGATTGTAGCGATTTCCATTCGACGCGACGGAAAGGTATTTGGGCACGACCTGAAACCACGAAAGGTAGAGATAACCCAAGCATCCAAGATTGATCCTAAGAGTAAAAAGGCCGACGGAACAACGGTGATAAACACCTCGGAACTGGGCAAAGACATTATAGGTTTTGCCGGAAAGGTTCCTTTGGAGATTAGTATCAAGGAGGGAAAGATTGTAAATATAAAAGCATTAAAGAACTCTGAAACCCCTGACTTCTTCTCACAAGCATCGACTTTGCTGTCAAAGTGGAATGGAAAGACCCCAAAAGAGGCTTTAGCCATGAAGGTTGATGCGGTAAGTGGGGCTACATTCTCCTCAAAAGCCATCTTAGGAAATGTAAGAGCAGGCCTGCAATATGCCGAAAAGAATGTGAAAGAGCCATCGCTTTGGGAGAAAATGGACATGGATTGGGCCAAAGGAATAGCACTGCTGGTTGTACTCATGGGTGCCATCATTCCGCTGTTCACCAAGAATAAAACCTATCGTACCATCCAACTGATCCTTAACGTTGCCGTTCTTGGCTTTTGGACAGGCTCGTTTATATCTTACACTTCGATTGTAGGAGCCGTTAGCAATGGTATTAACCTATGGGCAAGCATTGTGTTAATCCTTATGCTGATTACAGCTTTCATTTATCCTTTATTCGGCAAAAAGAACTATTATTGTGCACACATTTGCCCCTGTGGCTCGTTGCAGGACCTTGCCGGCAAAACAAATAAGAAACATAAATGGAAGATAAGTCCGAAAACAGCTAACTATCTGGATAGCTTCCGAAAGGTACTCTGGGTAGTATTAATACTCCTGATGCTGTTAGGAATATGGGCAGACTGGATGGATTATGAGGTTTTTATCGCCTTTATCCTCAAGTCGACATCGTGGGTTGTCATTGCGTTGGGCATCATCTTCGTCATTTTAGCAGTGTTCGTACCCCGCCCCTACTGCCGTTTCGTATGTCCGACGGGGACTCTTTTTAAGTTTGCACAAAACACAAAGTAATATGAAATTATCCAATATTCTTAACTTAGTGCTGGCAATAGCACTGGTATTCACCAGTTATGAGCTGGCAATAGCGCCTCACAGTGGTGCTAAGAATGGTGCCGGTGCCAACAGTCAGGCTGTTATAGACAACATCATGACCCGCACCAGCATCCGTGCCTATACGAAAGATACCGTAAGCAAGGAGCAAATCGACCAACTTCTACGTGCAGGTATGGCGGCTCCCAGTGCCGCAAACAAGCAGCCTTGGCACTTTGTTGTCGTTACCGACAAGCAGCTTCTGAAGGATTTGGGCAATTCCTTCAGCAACTGGCAGATGACTGCCAATGCACCGTTGGCCATCGTTGTATGTGGCGACTTAACCAAAGCATTAGACAATGATGGGCGGGATATGTGGATAGAAGATACCTCTGCAGCTACCGAAAATATCCTATTGGCTGCCCATGGCTTAGGTTTAGGCGCGGTATGGACGGGTGTCTATCCTGTTCAAGAACGGGAAGACGCTGTAGCCAAGCTCCTGAATTTGCCCGACAACCTTGTACCTATGGCAACTGTTGTGGTGGGACACCCGGCAGAATCGCCTGCTCCAAAGGATAAATACAAGACCGAGAACATTACGTTCAACAAGTTCAAGGGAGAATAAACATAACCCCCTGTTATACAAAGCAATACACTCTGTCTAACAAAAGGTGGCAGATTGTATCGCTATATATGCCCTTTTACCTTGTAAAACATGGCCTTTTGCAAGGCAAAAGATGCCCTTTTGTCAGGAAAGACATGATCTTTTATACCCTACAACATCATCTTCTACGGAAACATGGATTTCAATTTAACGTCGAAATATAAACCGACAGGCGACCAGCCGGAAGCAATCCGCGAACTGACGGATGGCATTCGTCGGGGCGATGCCGCACAGGTATTGCTCGGAGTAACAGGCTCCGGCAAGACTTTCACCATTGCAAATGTCATTGCAAACGTGAATAAACCAACGCTGGTGCTGTCGCATAACAAAACTTTGGCGGCTCAGTTGTACGAGGAAATGAAAGGTTTCTTCCCCAATAACGCAGTGGAATACTACGTTTCCTACTACGACTACTACCAACCGGAGGCTTATATCCCTACCACCGATACCTATATTGAGAAGGATTTGGCGATAAACGATGAGATCGATAAGCTCCGATTGTCGGCTGTTTCTTCCCTGCTGTCAGGCAGAAAGGATGTCATCATCGTATCTTCCGTTTCTTGCATCTACGGTATGGGAGGCCCTGCTGCCATGAAGGAAAGCGTTATCAAGATTAAAAAAGGACAGACCATCGACCGTAATGAGTTTCTAAGAAAGCTGGTAGATTCGCTCTATATACGCAACGATATCGACCTGCAGCGCGGCAATTTCCGGGTAAAGGGCGATACGGTGGATATTGCCATGGCCTATAGCGACAATATTTTGCGCATTACATGGTGGGATGATGAAATAGATTCTATAGAAGAAGTCGATAACATCAACTTCCATCGTATCGCGACTTTCGGCACTTACGAGCTGTATCCTGCCAACCTTTTCGTTACCTCCAAGGAACAAACGGAGCATGCCATCCGACAGATACAGGACGATTTGGTAATTCAGGAGGATTACTTCAATGAAATAGGCGATACCATTAAAGCACAACGTATCAAGGAACGTGTGGAATATGACATTGAAATGATCAAGGAACTGGGGCATTGCTCGGGCATAGAAAACTACTCAAGGTACTTCGATGGACGCAGTACGGGCGACCGTCCTTACTGCCTATTGGACTTTTTCCCGGACGATTACCTCGTTGTTATAGACGAAAGCCACGTCAGCGTCCCACAGATTTCGGCCATGTACGGAGGCGACCGTGCCCGAAAAACCAACCTCGTAGAGTACGGATTCCGACTCCCTGCAGCCTTGGATAACCGACCGTTGAAGTTTGAAGAGTTCCATAATCTTGTACACCAGATTATCTATGTGTCGGCAACGCCGGCCGATTATGAGCTGAACGAAGCCGAAGGAGTGGTTGTGGAACAGCTCATTCGACCCACAGGTTTACTCGATCCGGAGATAGAAGTACGTCCTTCCGAAAACCAAATCGACGACTTGATGAACGAAATCATCATCCGGGCAGAGAAGGAAGAGCGTGTACTTGTTACCACCCTTACCAAGAGAATGGCGGAGGAACTGTCGGAATACCTCCTTAATCACGACATCCGCACAGCCTATATCCACAGCGATATTGCCGGTCTGGATCGGGTAAAGATTATCAACGACCTCCGTGCCGGGCTTTACGACGTCCTTGTGGGTGTAAACCTGTTGCGTGAAGGCTTGGATATTCCCGAGGTATCGCTCGTTGCCATCCTCGATGCAGACAAGGAAGGTTTCCTAAGAAGCCATCGAAGTCTGACCCAGACCGCCGGACGTGCTGCCCGAAACGTAAACGGAAAGGTAATTATGTATGCCGACAGTATTACCGAAAGCATGCAGAAAACCATCGATGAGACAACTCGCAGGCGTATGAAACAGCTGAAATACAATGAGGAAAACGGCATTACACCTACCCAGATTGTCAAGGCTATCAAGGGAACATTGCCAACAAATGGGGAGAGTGCAACCACTTCCATGGGCACAGCCATCAAGAAAGCCATGCCTACCACTTATGCCGAGCCTATAGAAACAGCCGCCTTTGCTGCCGATCCGATTATCCAAAGCATGTCGAAAGCCCAACTTGAGAAGAGTATTGCCAATACCACTGCGCTCATGAAGCAGGCTGCCAAGGAGTTGGACTTCCTGCAAGCTGCCCAATATCGGGATGAAATCCTTCGCTTACAAAAGGAATTAGAATTAAAATAAACTGGTCATTAGCTTATCGTTAAACGTTAAAAGATACAATTAACCAAGCTATTATCACGATTTTATGTATCTTTGTTGAACAATTCCAATGCTTATAAAAACTACTACAATATGAAAAAGCTATTCATTTCTCTGCTTTTGTGCATGCCAATGATGGGCTTTGCACAGACTACACTAACCCCGCAACAGGAACTGGAGAAGGCACAACGCCAGTTGGAAGAGGCGAAAGCTGCCCTTGAAAAAGCCAAACAGGCTGCTGCACAGGCTAAACAAGCTGCTGAAGCGAAGGCCAAAGCAGAGGCCGACGCCAAGGCCAAAGCCAATGCGGAAGCGGCTGTCAAGGCGGAACAAATCAGGCGACAGATAGAAGCAACCAAGGCAGAAACAGAGCGACTCAATAAAGAAGCACAGGCTATCAGTGATAATCCTGCCATCTACACCAAGGAAAATGGCTGGACAGCACCTGCCAATCCTGCAAAGCCGGCACCTGTTACCACCAATATCAAAACGACTTCTAATAACGTAAGCAAATATCTCAGCCCTGAAGCTGTCCCGGAAGTGAATGGAAAGATACAGTGGAGCGAAACGTTTAACGTGCCGGGGGCATCGGCAACCGAGCTGTACAACAAGACGCTTAACTTCCTTAACCTCCTTACCCAAGAGAAAAACCAGCTGCCGGAGAGTAAGGTTATCCTTGTCAATGAGAGCGAACACAGCATCATTGCATCCATTCACGAGAAGCTAATCTTCACTGCCAGTTTTATTTCGCTCGACTATACCAAGTTCAACTACGCGCTGGAAGCACACTGTACTGATGGAACGGTTACGCTGACGATGAGTCGTCTTACTTACAACTACACCGTTCAGGACAATACCAGCAACTTTACAGCCGAGAACTGGATCAGCAACGAGAAAGCGATCAATAAGAAAGGCACGCGCCTTTACCCTATTTCGGGTAAGTTCCGCCGTGCTACCATCGATCGCAAAGACCAGATTTTCCAAGGTCTTATGAATACTCTTCAGGGTAGTAATGTAACCATTTCCCGCAAGTAAGCAGTCCTTCTTTGAGTTCAATAACATCGATTATAAAAGAAAGTATTCCCTTTTTAAATGGAAAACAATCGTAGTTCACTTCGTCGTCCCGACCATAGAATGCGTCCGATAAACGACAAAGGTAAATTTTTCTCTATCCGACAATGGCTCAATGGCATCTTTATGTTAGGGGCTCTTGTGGGCGTTTTTGTATATGTATTTGCCGAAAACCAGAATATCGGTATTTATATCATCTTGGTTTCCATGGCTATCAAGATTATAGAAACGGTACTCCGCATGATGAAATAGTATGCTCCAACGAGACCACAGCATGAAGAAAATACTCACTTTAATAGCTCTCTGCCTTGTAAGTCTTTCGGATATCATGGCACAGAGCTACAACAATACTACCGATAACGGTCGGTTTACAGCCGACGGCTATCAGGATAACCGTACATTAAGAACATCGGATTCTATTCAGAGCCAGCACAAGGAAATTCCAAGAGGACTGAAAGTGTGGACCATCGACAGCCGTTTCGGCGACAAAAAAGCTGCCGAGCCCGACACTGTCAGTTATATGTTCATGAACACCAACCTATCGACAGGTGTCCATGGAGAATACAACACACTGGGAAATCTTGGCTCTCCCCGCTATAATAGAATCTTTATTGATAGGCAAACTCCATCGGAATTCTTCTTTATCGACCCATACGACATGTTCAACATACCTGTCGATAAAACGCATTTCACCTCTACCCTATCGCCCATCACCAACCTCAGCTACTATAGCTCGGGCAATCGCAGCAACGGGCAAGACCATTTTAAGGCTTTATTTGCAGCCAATGCCGGCAAGGAATGGGGCTTCGGCTTTAAGTTCGACTATCTCTATGGGCGGGGTTACTACTCTAATCAAAGTACATCCCACTTCAATTACAGTATGTGGGGCTCTTATCTGGGGCCTCGCTACAATGCCTATTTACTCTTTGCGCTGAACCATCAGAAGGTTTCGGAGAACGGAGGTATTGCCAATGATGCCTACATCACCCACCCCGAAATGTTCAGCGACAGCTATTCCGAGAACGAAATTCCCGTTACTTTACAGCAAAACTGGAACAGAAACGATAATCAACACATCTTTTTCAACCACCGTTACAGCTTAGGTTTCTACCGTAAAGTACCTATGACCAAGGAGGAAATAGAGGCACGTAAGTTTGCCATCAAGTCGGAACAAGCACAGGCCGAGCAACGTGCAAAGGACAAGGCGCGCCGCCAAGCAAAGGCAAACGGGGAGGAATTCGACGAAGAGGCTTACGATAAGGAGCACCGTCCTTCGGGCAGACCGGACAATGCAAGGATTGCAGGAGACGTTCCAAACGGGCAAGCAGTAGTCGGTACACCGGACGGCAATGGACGTATTCAGGTAAACATGCAGGACTCTACCCAGATGGCACAGCTAAAATATCCTGCCGGAGAGCAGAAAGACACCCTCAACCAGTGGATGAAGAGAGAGTATGTGCCGGTTACCAGCTTCATTCATACCGTACAGTTCGATAACTATCGCCGCATCTATCAGGCTTATCAAACCCCTTCCGGTTATTATCTGAACAACTATTACAACTACGGGACGGCTGCCAACGATACCATCCGCGACCGTGTTCGCCACTGGTCGTTGCGCAATACCTTTGCCATCGCACTGCTGGAAGGCTTCAATAAGTGGGCAAAAGCAGGGCTGAAGGTGTTTGCTTCGCATGAAATTCGCCATTTCGAAATACCTACTTACGATGCCTCAGGAGCTGTTTCGCTGCTGAACGGCTATCACAAATTCAATCAGAACAATATTTCTATCGGTGCACAGCTGTTGAAACAGTCAGGAAAAGCACTCCATTACAATGCCACCGGCGAAACATGGGTAACCGGTCCGCTTGCCGGACAGTTCCATCTCGACGGACAGATAGACCTTAATTTCCCCTTGTTGGGCGATACTGCACAATTAGTAGGCTCGGCTTTCCTGCACAGTGATAAGCCTTCGGTATTCTACAACGAGTTTACAAGCAAGCATTTCCAGTGGAACAACAGCTTCGATAAGATAACTCACTCACGCATTATGGGCGTCTTAGCTATTAAGAAGACGGAAACGAAATTGCGCTTTGCCTACGACCTGCTAAAGAACTATACTTATTTTGGTATTCAGAACGACCGTATAGCGAGCGGAAACGACTACCTTATCAAAAATTATAACGTTACTCCACAACAGAAAAGCAGCCCTATCCACGTAATTACCGCCCAACTGGCACAAAATCTCCATGCAGGTATCTTCCATTTGGATAATGTTCTTACTTATCAGAAATCGAGCAATCAGGAGGTATTGCCCGTTCCCGCCTTCAATGCCTATACCAACTTATACATCCGTTTCAAGATTGCCCGTGTACTGAAATGCGACTTCGGTGCCGACATGCGCTACTTTACAAGCTACTATGCACCGGAGTATATTCCGGGATTAGGCACCTTTGGCATTCAGGAAACAGCCACAAGCCGTACAAAGGTGGGCGGTTATCCGGTGATAGATGCGTACGCCAACTTCCATCTTCAGCACACCCGCTTCTTCGTTATGTACTCACACGTAAACCAAGGGTCAAGTGGCGACTATCTGTTTGTGCCTCATTACCCGCTCAACTCACGTATCTTCCGCTTCGGAATAAGCTGGACTTTCTTCAACTAAAGTAAGCTATCCGAAGAGTAGAAAGTATTTAAAGCGAGATGAAGACAAACAATAGAATGAAGCAAAACTCCTTACAAGCATGGATATTGGCAGCCCGTCCCAAGACATTATCGGGCGCAGCCGTGCCTGTTATGATAGGTATGGCACTGGCATACGTCCACGTCGAAGGCTTAAGCATCCATGTTGATGGAGTAGGAATGAACTGGGCAGCAGCTATATTGTGCCTGCTTTTTGCCTTTGTGATGCAGATTGATGCCAACTTTGTGAACGACTACTTCGACTGTTTGAAAGGAAACGACGACAGCGCGACCCGTCTCGGTCCTAAAAGAGCTTGCTCTGAAGGCTGGATTACAATGCCGGCCATGAAGCGAGGTATCATCGTTACCACCATCATCGGGGCACTCTGCGGCTTGCCCCTCATCACTTTTGGCGGATGGGAAATGATAATCGTCGGGGCACTCTGCATCCTCTTCTGCTTCCTATACACTACAAAGTTGTCGTACATGGGGCTGGGCGACGTGCTTGTTCTCGTTTTTTTCGGTATCGTTCCGGTATGCCTTACCTACTATGTATGTACCCCTGAGACTATTAACAATACTGTCCTCCGCCATACGCTATGGGATATTCCCGCCAAAGTATTCTGGGTTTCGGTGGCCTGCGGACTGATAATCGACACCTTATTAATAGTAAACAACTATCGGGACAGGGATAACGACCGCCGCGACGGCAAGATAACGCTCGTCGTGAGGATAGGCGAAAAGGCGTCCGAAGCTCTTTATTCCCTACTGGGATATATCGGTGTGCTCATCACTTGGTGGTGTGTCGTAGAGCCAAACAGCAAAGTCAGTCAGACGTTCGGAGTTGTTCTGGTGATAGGTTATGCCGTCCTCAACATGCTGGCACGCCGTAAGATGGTGGCCATCAAGCGCGGAAAGGAACTGAACAAGATACTGGGCATGACGGCCCGCAACATCCTTTTATATGGTGTTCTTACCGTTTTAACCATTCTTTCTACACTTTTTTAAACCAAAACATGCAAGGAACAGCAAGTCTCGACATCGTAGAGTTTGTGGAACAACAAATTCTTCCCCGCTATAACAGCTTTGGAAAGTCGCACGGACTCGTCCACGTTCAGCGTGTCATTGCCAATGCCATGAAGTTGGCTTCGATAACAGGTGCCGACCCCAATATGGTGTATGTCATTGCCGCCTATCACGACTTAGGCATGGAAGGCCCCCGTGCCATTCACCATATCACGAGCGGGAAGATACTGGCTGCCGATGCCCGACTGAAGAAATGGTTTACACCGGAGCAGATAAAGATAATGAAGGAGGCTGTGGAAGACCATCGCGCCTCGTCCTCTCGCAGCCCAAGAAGCATCTATGGGAAGATAGTTGCCGAGGCCGATCGCGACCTTGAGCCGGAGATTGTCTTCCTTCGAGCTATTCAATACGGCATCGAGAACTATCCCGAAAAGAATAAAGAGCAGATGTGGGAACGTTTCAAAGAACACATGCAGGAGAAGTACAGCCGTACAGGCTACATCAAGCTATGGGTGCCCAACTCGCCCAATGCCCATAACCTCGATATTATTTACAAGACAATAGACCACGAGGAGGATCTGCGAAAAGTGTTCGACCGACTTTATCGGCAGGAAATAAACAAGGGTAAAACCGAAAAATAACAAAAACTTACGAAATAATTATCCTTAAATTAAACAACTATAAAAACAATGACGAAAGAAGAATTAATGCGCAGGGCCATTGAGCTCTCCATCGATAGTGTGAAAAATGGTGGTGGCCCGTTCGGCGCTGTCATTGCCCGTAATGGCGAAATCGTGGCAGAAGGGAGTAATCGGGTAACGCTCGACACCGACCCTACCGCCCACGCCGAGGTATCTACCATCCGCATTGCATGCCGGAAGTTGGGCACATTCGACCTCTCCGGATGCGAAATCTACACCTCTTGCGAGCCTTGCCCCATGTGTTTAGGGGCTATTTATTGGGCACATCTCGATAAAATCTACTATGCCAACGACCGCAAAGATGCTGCCGACATCGGCTTCGACGACGATTTTATTTATCAGGAGATACCCCTGCAACCACAGTATCGCAAGAAACCATCCGAAATCCTGCTGCAAAGCGAGGCTATAAAGGCCTTCGACCTATGGCAGGAGAAGGACGATAAAACAGAATACTAAAAACAAAAGCAGAAATCGAATATCCGATTCCTGCTTTTATTTTACCGCAAAGTCGAACCTATATAAGGGGGGTAAAACGAAATGTGAGAAAACAAGATGAAGCGTAAATGCGTGATATACTTTGTAAATCAGATGGTTAGGTAGATAGATGATGATGTACGGCGACAAAACGAAATGTTACATCGGCTTTACATTTGCGTTACATTCGGGGGCTGTTTGAACAGTGTTTGAAGGGATAATGTTACACGGAACGCAAAAGAGGGCGATTTGAGGGCTTTTTCGGGCACAAATGGATAGATGTTGGCATAGTGTGTTTGAAAGGGCACAGAGCGCAAAAAAGAGGGCTAAAATGGGGTACTATTATCTTCCTGACGTCGGGAAAATGATAACGGTAACCTAAAAAGACATGGGGGGCGGAAGCCTCTTTTTTGTGGGTGGATTTTATTTTTATATGCTCAAAATATCGTATATAGTAATTATTTTGTATATTTGCAGCCGAAAACAATACTTAAAGGATAAAAAAAATGACAAAGGTTATACACGTGCATTTGATACAGGGACGGAAGAACTATTACTTCGGCTCAATTCCGGCCATATACAGCGTTCTGACAGCAGATGAGATAGGGATAAAGCAGTGCTCTCTGGAGC
>JBHAEI010000029.1:0-23013 GCA_041855505.1 Prevotella sp. | reverse complement strand
TAATTGTATTCTGAACAAATAGTGCCCAAAACAGGACTCGAACCTGCACGTCTTGCGACACACGCACCTGAAACGTGCGCGTCTACCAATTCCGCCACTTGGGCATTATAGAAATATAAATTCCTATTGGTTTGTTCAGAATACAATTATATGTTGGAGAGGTGGCGGAATTGGTAGACGCGCTACTTTGAGGGGGTAGTGAAAATTGTTTCGTGGGAGTTCGAGTCTCCTCCTCTTCACATACGCATTGTAAGTTCGATTTTACTTACTTTATATATAATGCGGCAATAGCTCAGTTGGTAGAGCACGACCTTGCCAAGGTCGGGGTCGCGAGTTCGAGTCTCGTTTGCCGCTCTTTTTTCTTTCTCGGAAAATACATCATTATCTTTCTTTATGAATTTATATATCAGATATTTTGATAGTGAAGTTTTGGTGCATAATGCAGATCAGGCATTAGATTTCCTTAGTCAAATTTCAGACATTCAAATAACACCGGATTTAGAAGCTGACATTCGGGCCTATGCAACGAATGATATTTTTTATCCAAAGCGCTATAAGGTCAGGCCTCGTGTTTACTTCATTATTATAAAGACAGAGGCAGAAACAATGGATGACTTCAAGAATAAGAGAGCCATCCATCCGGCTTCCGGCTCTGTACAAAAAAAGGACAGTATGGCCATCCAGCACCTGTCTTTTGAGAGAGAAGGATGGTATGAAGGCGAACTGAACTTTAAGCGCGTGGTAATGATTCCTACCACAGGGAAGCATGAGTATAGAGACACTTTATATGTAGCTCGCTGCAAAGCTGTGTCGGGTTACGACTGTTATCAGCGAATTGTAGATTATCTCCGTACCAGAGTGGATGATAGAAGCCAATTCCCTTCTGCAAAAGGAAAGAACTTCAAATTTAAATACCTTGGCAGGTGGAAGTAGTCTTCTGCCTGTATCTATCTTGTCTTTTATAGTAGGTGTTTTACAATCACTAATGATTATATAAGCATGAACAAGGTAATGTTGATAGGGTATGTAGGAAAAGAGCCGGATATCCGTTATTATGAGGCGGATGAATGTATGGCTTCCTTTCCCTTGGCAACAACAGAAAGGGGCTATACGCTCCCTAATGGTACGCAGGTGCCGGATCATACGGATTGGCACAATATAGTTCTGTTCAAAGGTCTGGCTAAATATACCGAGAAATATATTCATAAGGGAGATAAGATTTATATTGAGGGTAGAATCCGTTATCGTTCCTATGATGATAAAAAGGGTATGCGCCGTTATGTTACGGAGGTGTATGCCGATAACCTTGAGTGGCTATCTGCTTCGCGGCAACAGAGTTCTTCCGGCTCTGTTCAGCAGAATACCCAAGAGCATGAAGAGTTGGAAGACTTGTCTAAAGCACCATTCTAATGTTACAATTATTACTTGCCATTTCCTCTTATGTCGAAGTACATAGTGTTACTCCTGATATTGTGTTTGCTTTAGTATTGGCAATAGTACTATTGCTGTGCTCCGGCTTTGCGAGTGGCTCGGAAATAGCATTCTTTAGTTTGAGCCCGCAGGATATTGATCAGCTGGAACCGGAAAAGCAATCTGTCGATGAATATATTCAGATGTTGCGTGAGGATAGCGAGCGTACTTTGGCAACCATTCTTATAACAAACAATCTTGTGAATGTTACCATCATTATGCTGTGTAACTTTATCTTTGGAAAGTTGTTTGTGTTTAAGGAAGAATGGTTGGAATTGTTGTGTGTAACCGTATTGCTAACCTTTGTGCTCTTGCTGTTTGGTGAGATTATTCCAAAAGTATATGGTAGGAAAGACCCGCTGGCTTTTTGTAGAAAGGCTGTGCGCCCTGTTCTTTTTCTTAGGAAATTGTTCTGGCCTATAGAGAATATCCTACTCCGTAGTAGTGCTTTTGCTGAAAAAGTGATAGAGAAAGAAAGCCATCAGCTGTCGATGGATGATTTGGAGCAGGCTCTTGACCTGACAGATAAGGCAGAGATTAAAGATGAGCAGAATCTTTTGAAAGGTATTATCAGGTTTGGTGATGAGACGGCAAAAGAGATTATGACAACACGTCAGGATATTGTTGCTTTGGATATTCATTCCGGCTATGCAGAGGTGCTGAAGTGTATAGTTGATAATAATTACTCGAGAATACCGGTTTATCAGGATAGTGTCGATAATATAAAAGGTGTACTCTATATAAAGGATTTATTACCTCATCTGTCTAAACCGACTAATTTCCGTTGGCAGTCATTAATTCGTCCGCCATATTTCGTTCCGGAAACCAAGAAAATCGATGATTTGCTGAAAGATTTTCAAGAAAATAAAGTACATATCTCTATTGTTGTAGATGAGTTTGGGGGTACGAGTGGTATTGTTACTCTTGAAGATATTCTTGAGGAGATAGTAGGGGAGATTAATGATGAATTTGATGAGGAGAAAAAGGTTTATACCTATATAGGAGAGAATACTTATATATTTGAGGGTAAGACGCTTCTTAGTGATTTTACCAAAATCCTCAAACTGGATGATGATGAATTTACGGAAGTGGAGGGCGAGGCCGATTCCCTTGCGGGATTACTGTTAGAGATAAAAGGCGACTTTCCGGTTGTTCATGAGAAAATACGCTTTAGAAACTTCTCCTTTGAGGTGCTTGAGATAGATGGTAGGCGCATTAGTAAAATAAAGGTACGGATTCTGTCTAATGATGAAACAGAACAAGCATAAGACCTTTTTTGTAGAACAAGTCCCGGAAGGGGTACGACTATGTGTTGTTCCGTTTGAAGGAAGTGGCCGGGAAAGAGAGTGCGAAGCAATCAACTATCTGGTTAAGAATGTTCTGAATATTCCTGATGATATAGTGCATAATAAAGATGGAAAGCCTTTTATTGCCGGATATAATATAAGTATTACGCACACACGAGGATGGGCAGCGGTAATGGTTTCTGATAACTATGAGGTAGGTGTTGATATTGAGTTCCGAAGTGAGCGTGTCAATAGAATAGCATCCAGATTCCTGCGAAGTGATGAGAAACTGACTGATACAGAATCAAGGTTAATTGCATGGTGTGCAAAGGAAAGTTTGTATAAGCTTTGCTCTTCGCAGCATTTAGCTTATGAGGAAATGAAAGTGGATATAGAATCCGATATTATTCACAATTTAAAATCGTCAGAAAGTTACCCGTATAACAAACTGCTTGCGAGAGATTTTATTCTTGTATGGATGATAAAACAATAACGCTTCTCATTTTTTTGAACAGAAGCGTTATTGTTTATGTATTTTCTTTCTTTTAAGGTCTTGATGGGTAAGAATATCGTTGGGTATCATAGAAAGTATCTCGATGGTTGGGAAGGCGGTCATACTCAACGCTTACAGAGATTGCGTTCTGGTTATATTTCCCCCACTGATAAGTAACACCTCCGCCTATGCGATCCATAAAGCGGGTATCCATCATACCATATCCCAAAGCCATCCCGCCGAATCCATATCCGTAAGGACCGAATCCATATCCCCCGTAGCTGCCTATATAAGGTGAACGGAAGCCGAAAAGTCGGTCAGTGTTATTGGATGAAATGGCTTTTTGTACGAAAGCATAGGCACTCCAGTGCTCATTTATTCTATATCCAATCAGTGCATTGATGCCACCTGTATAGAAATTATCACCCTTATAAGTTAAATGATTTATATAACCTCCTACGGCCAGCGTGAGTTTGGATGATAGATTTTGTACATAAATGGCCGATACGTCTTGTGAAAAACCCACTCCATGGTTATAGCCTTTTCCCAAATTGGCAAAAACAGAAGCATTGAGATTGATGTTTAATCCCGGATGGAGACGCCATAAGCCATACTCATAGAAGGCAGGGGCATAGAGATTGGTGCTGGTTATGGCCTGACTGTTATGATCAATAGTTGGTAGATTATAATCTATCTGCTTTTGTTGCTCCCTCTCCTTAGCTAATTGTTTAGCGTATTCTTTTTCTTCCTTGGTAGCTTCTCTGCCCTGTAGGTTTGGACTATTGATTGGAGCAATGACCGTAGAGTCGTTGCCTGCTGTTCTATTATCAGTCTGTGCATGAAGCAAGATACCGGTTGTAGATAAAAGAATTATTGCAATTTTTCTCATATCTTTTTCCTTATTTCGAATGTATATGCTCTTTCTTTCCTGCAAATATATATATTAGGTATGATGTAACCAAATGAATTAAAGTTAATTAGCTGAAATAATGAAGTAGCTATAGGAACAGCAATCTTTCTTTTCAATTTTTTCGAAAAGGGAAAGAGAACTCTTTTTTTATATAATATTGTTGGATGACATGTAAGAAAGAAACCCATAGATTCCACTGCTAATACTACTTCAGCAAAGATTGTCGAGTAATAATATATACAAAAAAGAGTGCTAAGCAGCTATTGCTTAGCACTCTTATATGTATCAAAAGAGAATAAGGATAGGATTATTTTCCTTCCATCTTCTTCTTGAGGTCTGCAAGTACATCGAGATCGCCCAGTGAAGTTCCGGCTGCTACATTGTTGATTTGAGCAGCAGATTCCTGTTTTCTCGCGTTGTTGCGTGGGCGACGTGGCTCTTCCTTAACTTCCTCGAATGTACGAGAGTGAGAAAGGATGATACGCTTTGTTTCCTTAACGAACTCAATTACCATAAATGGAAGCTCTTCGCCAAGCTGTGCCTGAGAACCATCCTGCTTTACGAGGTGCTTTGGAGTAGCAAAACCTTCGCCACCTTCATTCAAGGCGATAACAGCACCTTTGTCCATCGACTCTGTAATCTTACCTTCGTGGATTGATCCCGGAGTGTAGATTGCTTCGTACTCGTCCCACGGATTAGACTCGAGCTGCTTGTGGCCTAAACTTAGACGGCGGTTTTCCTTGTCGATTTCAAGAACGACAACCTCGATTTCTGCACCCTGTGAAGTGAACTCTGATGGGTGTTTAACCTTCTTGGTCCATGATAGGTCGCTGATGTGGATAAGGCCATCAACACCCTCTTCCAACTCTACGAAGATACCGAAGTTTGTGAAGTTGCGAACTTTGGCTACATGCTTAGAACCTACAGGGTACTTAGTTTCAATAGATTCCCATGGATCTTCCTTTAATTGCTTGATACCAAGAGACATCTTACGCTCGTCGCGGTCGAGTGTCAAGATAACAGCTTCTACTTCATCGCCTACCTTCATGAACTCCTGAGCAGAACGTAAGTGCTGGCTCCAGCTCATTTCTGATACGTGAATCAGACCTTCTACTCCCGGCTGAATTTCAACGAATGCACCGTAGTCGGCCATAACGACAACCTTACCTTTGACATGATCGCCAACCTTCAGGTTTGGATCAAGCGCATCCCATGGGTGTGGAGTAAGCTGCTTCAAACCTAAAGCGATGCGCTTCTTCTCCTCATCGAAGTCGAGGATAACAACCTTAATCTTCTCATCAAGTGTTACAACCTCGTGCGGATCGCTTACACGGCCCCAAGACAGGTCGGTAATGTGGATAAGACCATCAACACCTCCAAGGTCGATGAATACACCATAAGATGTAATGTTCTTAACAGTTCCTTCAAGAATTTGTCCTTTCTCCAAGTGAGAAATAATTTCCTTGCGCTGTGCTTCCAACTCCGCTTCAATGAGAGCCTTATGAGAAACAACAACATTGCGGAACTCCTGGTTAATCTTAACAACCTTGAATTCCATTGTCTTTCCTACGAATACGTCGTAGTCACGTATAGGGTGAACGTCGATCTGGCTACCCGGTAGGAATGCCTCGATGCCGAATACATCAACAATCATACCGCCCTTGGTACGGCTCTTGATATAACCCTGAATAATTTCATTGTCCTCAAGGGCCTTGTTGATATCTTCCCAGCTTTTCTGAAGACGAGCTTTCTTGTGAGAAAGAACTAACTGACCACGCTTGTCTTCCTGGTTTTCAACATAGACTTCTACCTTGTCGCCAGCCTTTAGATCTGCATTATAACGGAACTCAGATGCAGGAATAATACCATCACTCTTGTAGCCGATATTAACTACAACCTCTTTTTTGTCAACAGAGATTACAGTACCTTCTACTACTTGATGTTCCTGAATCTTGTTTAGAGTTTCGTCGTAAGCCTTGGTAAGGTCATCCTTACTTGCTTCTACGTTTGAGCCATTCTCGAACTCTTCCCAGTTGAAGTCGTCTAAAGGCTTGACGTCTTGAAAATTTGCCATAAAAATTAAATAGTTAAATAATTAATAAAGTTTGACTTTATGTGTAATAATTCTCTATTGGTCGGGATACAATAATCCTAAACCGGCGGCAAAGGTACAAATAATTAATTGAATACAAGCAACTTACTTGGATTTTTTGGTGGCTTTCTTGCGTTTTTTGCTACTGCTGCGGAAAATATCGCTTAATCTATCGAAATCTTTCTTGAGGATGATTCCAATTCCTTGTGTTGTAAGTGAGTTACGAGTAAAGTAACGGTCGTTGGTTTTATTATAGAAATGTAATGCTATGTTTCCGTTTCTCTTGATGAGATAACGTAAATCGAAATCCCCGATAAAGGAGGAGTTATTTGTGGTTACATTGTCTCGATAGCCAACTTCACCATTAAAAAGTAACCTGTTATTCAGTAAACTTCCGGAGAAAATACCTTCATATTCCGCATTTTCGAATCCTTCATTGCCGGTAGCGATATTGGCTCCGAAGTTCCAGTTGTTGGTCTTGATGACGTTTGAAAGAACGGTGTTAATCTGTTGTGATAACGTTCCTGATAGCAAACTCTGCATGGCGAGCGAAGTACTGCTTTGAGAAGTATTTTCCTGTTGGGAGTTATTATTGCCCTGCGGATAGAATCTTCCTATAGCCAGAAGATACAGTGCTTGTTGGTTTAAGTCCTGTTCAGAGTTTAATAATGAGTGTACCATTTGCTGTGCATCGGAAGAAAGGTTAGGAAGATCTATTCCAAAGGTTACACTTGGAGCTGCCGGTGTTCCCGTAATATCCAATAAACAATTCACTTTTGTGTTATTGGCAGCAAATGATTGCCCCAGCTGTAAGTCGCTTAGTGGTACAGAGTTAAGCGTATATACACCTTTTAAATTCAAGGCAGCATTGAAGGGATCACCACCGAAAGCTATAGTAGAGCCTTGCTGGAAAGTGAATTGTTTCTTAATGATATTCTGAATGGTAAGGTTATATAAGCCTTGTTCTACCAAGAAGTTACCAAACATTTGGAAGGCGCCTTTGTTATAATAGGTAGCGCGGATGCCCCCAAATCCATTTAAGGTGATATTATCTTTGGTAGCATCGTCCAATATAACTTCCAATGTCAGATTCGGATTTACTCGGAAATCGAAGTTCATGTGGAGATCACTGGGAATATCAAAGTCGCGGAAAACGATGTCTTTCAGCCTATTCCTTGTTTGAAGCTCAGTTGGGATAGAGTCTGTTTGTACCTCAGGAATCAGCACAGAATCTCTCTTACTTTTACTATCCTTCCATCTGATAAAAGAACTTTCGTCGATAGAACTGGTTAAGGCAGCATCATATACGATATGGGAATTTCTGTTGGGAGTAAGACTAACGTTCAATGTAGTTTCTCCGGATTTCCCTATAATATTGCATGAGCCTGTGCCATATACAATACCCCAAAATGACTCCTTGTTTAGTTGTTTAGGGAAGTTGTATGAAAGGAGATTGTGGGCATCGATATTGATATTGTAGGCGAGATTTTTTAAATTGTTATGAGATAGTCCACCGCTTACAATACCATAATTTCCTTGGTAATCTTTAATTGTATCTTTCTCGAAAATAATTTGATTAGGAATCATTCTTACATGTGCATTCAGCATCTGATACCTTGTTCCAATAGGTTTTATGTACATACTTCCATTGGCTGTAACATCGCCTTCAAGATTAATTTTATTGAGTGGTCCTATTACTTTTAGCCAGCCTGTTGTTTCCCCTTCAATGTTATCCATAAACGACTCGCAGAAACTTTCTAAGAAGTAGATTTTTGTTTTGTGTGGATAAATTGGCAAGTTGATGAAATTATTTTTGATATCAACATATCCTTTTATATCGGTATATGAATCCTCTGTAGCAGTTGTTCTGCCATTGATGTACACAACTCCTTCTTTGTTATTGAACAAAACACGTGTATTAAGGTTTCCCATTGCACCATTTTGGAATGTAAAGTCCTTCACTTGTAGATGTGCTTTGATACTCGGGTTGGTGAAAGCCGATTTTACCGATGCTGTTCCTGAAGCAAAACCACCGAAATCTACAGGATGAAAGTTTACTAAATCCATGATATATGGGACATCTATATCTTTGAGGTGTACCATAATAGAATCTTCACTATTACCTGATGTTGTGCCATTTAAAGTAATATGCTGAGTTTTATTCGATATTTCAAAATGGTTAATCGTCAGATTTCTCCTCTCATATTGTAAATCGGAAGGCTGTACTTGAAGATTAATGGTATCGATGGAAATCGTAGATGGCTCGAAATGTACCTTCGTAACAAGCCCTTTTTCTCGGTTGGAAAGGTTGATGATACTATTTATTCTTCCTTTAAGCGGAGTTCTGCCCGGCGCAAAAAAGTTGATATTGGAGTTGATATTATTGTTGCTTATATCGGCAATAGAGTTGATAATCACCCGTTGCTGATTACTGTTTACATACTCGCCATTGATGGTGGCAGTAAGTTTTCGGCTGTCAGTATTGATTAAAATATTAAGGTCTTTTAGCTCTGTGCCTGCATAAGCAATATTCTTCGAGTCTATTGCTAAACTTAAAGCATTGACTCTTTCATTTAATGTTCCGGATACAGATAGTGGCGTTTTGAGAGTAAGGGGTAAATTTACGTAATCTTTTAATACATTAAAATCAGTTACTTTTATATGGAAAACAAAGTCATTCTTCCTGTGGTGAGGAGTGTATGCAAAGCCTTGTGCCGACAGGCTTGGCAAATAATGATGAACAATATTCTTGAAACCGGAAGCCAAAGTTTCGTAGCTGTAAATTCCGCCAAGGTGAACAGTACCTAAATCGCTATCGATATCTAATGATTTACTTAAAATACCACTCCGGGATTTTACCAAGAGTTTATTGATATTTAGTATCTTTCCGTCTCCGATGATGGAAGCCGTGTTAAGGTTTATAACTCCGTTTATATCTTCAAGGGATGATGCAGAGCCTGTAATGTCGGAATTAAACGCAATCGTTTTGTTGCCGAGGGCCTCTGTAAGTTTTAGCTTTGCGAGGTTCAGCCCCTGTGTGTTTACTCTTGCATCAACGAAAAGTTTGTCTTTCTTGCTAATGAATTTTTTGATATTGGCAACTTTTCCGACAAAAGAAAGTTGGCCGTTAGGGTCATTAAGTCCTACCGTTCCAAGGAAGGCATCATTACTATATGTGCCATCTATGTGAATATTTCGGTATGAATATTTATTAAAATCAAATCGTGGGGTAGATGAATTTATCTTAATCTCGTTGAGATCCGTCGTACCCGAAGCCTTTAAATCGGTTGTAATAAATCCCAGTTGGGTATTACCGGTGATTTTGCCGACATTCAAAAGTGGAGTATTCAAGTCCAAAGAAAAGTGATGCTTGTTGAGTGCAAAGTTAAGGCGGGCGTTGCCGGCATCACTTTGAAGCATACCTTTGGAATATATTTTATTTTTATTGGTTTCAATGTTCCCGATGTAAGACAGACGGCCTAAGTTCTTCAGTTGGTAGGGAATCTTGGTGTTGAATATTTCTTCAATGTTTTGTAATGCCTCTGTCGTTGTTTTTAAAGGACTGAACTTTAAGGCTACATAAGGAATCTTTTGCGCAATATTAACTTTTCCTGTCGCCTTAATGGTTACCGATTGATCTGAAGTACTGATGTTTAGGTGATGAATGTTAATGTTGTTATTCTTGATATCGGCAGCCTCCGACAGTGTAATTATTTGCTTAACCTTCGCCAATGCAGGTATAAAAGCCTTAAAATCCGCCCCGTAAATATTAGCTTTTTCAATCTGTGAATTAATCCGGAGAGAACTTTTATCTATGGCGCCATTTTTTAGTTGATAGTAGGCCTTTATGAAAGCATTCTTAATTTTACTATTGGGTGTGATTATATTTATTTTCGAAACCTTAATGTTATTATTTACTTTCTCAACATTAAGACGTAATTTGTTGAGTTGAAAGCCGGATCCTTCAATGAAGCTCAAAGTTCTTATTTCCAAAGTAAGTTCATTATTGGTTGCATGTTTCAGAACAATATGCCCTGACAGCTTATCTAAACCAAGATGTTTTAAAGAAAATCTTCCAACGGTGGCAGGCTCATCCAGTTGGTTATACCTAACAGATCCATTTCTTATTACCAAGCTTCTTATGGATAAATCCAGCTCGCTTTTCTTTGTCTTATCCTTTGAGGCAAGGGAGTCAAGGGCAAACTGGAAGTTGGTTTTTGATGAAGCATTAGCTTTATATAAATTGGCCTTTAAGCCAAATAGCTGTGCTGATGATATGGAAATTTTACCGTCTTGTATGAGAGGCATGAGCTCAATGTTGGCAGCGACACGTGTTGCGGCCAACATTTTTTTATTATTCTGATCGTAGATGGTAAGATTATCCACAACCATTCTATTAAGAAAACCCAGATTAACTTTTCCTATTTCTACTTTAGAGCCGATTTCATCGCTGATTCCATTGGCTAATTTTCTGCCAATGAAACTCTGTACTACTGGAAGTTGCAGCAGTATAACGCCTGCTATATAAACTACGATGATAGTTTGTATAGTGTACTTTAATAAGTTTCTTATTCTCTCCAAAGTGGCTGCAAAGCTACTAAAAAATATCCCAATTCGGAATAAGAAACGCTATAAATAGTAGGTGATAATAAGAATATTTTATGTTTTTATACTTATAAATCAAGTATTTGCAATAATATTCATATTATGATTACATCTGATAAAATTTTTATACACTTGGGGGCGTAGCTTAAAAGGGCATGTATTCTGAAGCAAAAGGTCATGTATTACTGTGTAAAAGAGCATGTATAGCAGCGTGAAAGGGCATATATTACAAAGAATTTTATTTTTCTTTTCTTTGCTGTCATTTTTAACAATTTGCGTAAACAGCTGCCGGACAAGGTTTTGGCGTGATAATATAGCTGATGGTATGACGGTAACTTTCCATCAACTTCCTGCTGTGTTCCATTCTGCAACTTTCTGTTTTTGCCGTCATTCCATCATTTAAAATGTAACTATAACTGTCTCATATACAAACTTTTATGCGAAATGTTAAAAATGACAGTAATAAAAATGTTTGTTAATTAGTATGTTTCATTATATATTCCTGTGGGGGATTTTTTCCCAAATAACGGTAAAAATAAGATATTATGCCCAAAATACAGGGCAAAATTTTCCTAATATACTCAAAAATTGGTACATTTGCATGTCTCAAAACAATATGATTATACAATTCAATTTATAAATTTATTATGGCTAATGTAATTAAGTTACGGAAGGGCTTAGACATCAATCTAAAAGGACGTGCACCTTTACAGGAACTGACATTGGCGAAGAAAGACTCCGGTGAGTATGCTTTATCTCCGGAAAACTTCGTTGGTGTAGTTCCCAAGGTTGTCGTTAAAGAAGGCGACCATGTCCTAACGGGTCAGTCTTTATTCGTAAACAAGGCATGTCCGGAGATAGGTTTTGCTTCGCCTGTCAGTGGAACTGTTACAGGTATTCTTCGAGGAGCACGACGAAAAGTCCTTCAGGTTATCGTAAAGGCAGATGCTGAACAGCAGTTTGTGGATTATGGAGTGAAGGACGTTAAAGTTATGTCGGCAGAAGATGTAACGAAAAGCCTCTTGTCGGCTGGGCTGTTTGGCTTTATTAATCAGCTTCCTTATGCAATAAGTGTAGCTACGACAGAAGTTCCTAAGGCTATCTTTGTCTCTGCTTTGAGGGATAAACCTTTGCAGGGCGACTTTGAATATGAGTTAAAAGGTCAGGAAGCAGACTTCCAAATAGGGTTATCGGCATTGTCTAAAATCGCCAAGGTATATCTCGGTGTCGGAGCCAACCAAACAGCAGATGCTCTGTTGAATGCAAAGGATGTAGAAGTAAATGTGTTTGATGGTCCCTGCCCGGCTGGCAATGTAGGTGTGCAAGTTAATCGAATCGACCCTGTTAATAAGGGAGAATTGGTGTGGACCGTTGAGCCTACAGTCGTACTTTTTATTGGCCGATTGTTCAATACCGGTAAGGTTAATCTTACCCGTAAAATAGCCATTGCCGGCTCACAGATGAAGAAACAGGGGTACATAGACGCGTTGGTAGGTACTCCCGTTGCTGATATCTTGGGCGATAATGTAGAAGATAATCGCAATACTCGTATCTTGAACGGAAATCCTCTTACGGGAACTGTTGTTTCTCAAGGCGATGTGTTAGGAGCTCATATCTCGGAGATTACAGCCATTCCGGAAGGCGACGATGTGGATGAATTGGCCGGTTGGATAATGCCACGTTTCAAAGAGTTCTCTACTTCGCGCAGTTATTTCTCTTGGCTATTCGGGAAGAAGAAGGAATACGACTTGGATGCGCGCATAAAAGGTGGTGAGCGCCATATGATTATGAGCGGAGAATACGACGCTGTTCTTCCTATGGATATCTATGGAGAGTACCTTATTAAAGCTATTATAGCCGGTAACATTGATAAGCAGGAGCAGTTAGGTATTTATGAAGTAAGTCCGGAAGATTTTGCTTTGGCCGAATTTGTAGATAGTTCCAAGTTACCTTTGCAACGAATTGTACGCGAAGGGCTTAATACGCTTCGTAAAGAAAATGCTTAATATGGAGCCTTCCATATAAAACTATAAAAATACAATATGAGTTTAAGAAATTATCTTGATAAGCTTCGCCCCAATTTTGAAGAAGGGGGAAAGCTACACGCTTTCAGAAGTGTCTTTGATGGGTTGGATACATTCTTATATGTCCCTCATGAGACGTCTAAGAGCGGAACATCTATCCACGATGCCATCGATTCTAAACGTATCATGAGCTTTGTGGTGATTGCACTGATTCCAGCCTTACTCTTTGGTATGTATAATATAGGATATCAGAATGCCTTGGCAGCAGGAAAGCTCGCAGAAACCACCTTCGGTGGAATGTTTGCCTATGGTTTTCTGGCCTTGCTGCCTAATATTTTAGTATCTTACATTGTCGGTCTTGGTGTAGAGTTTGCTTGGGCGCAGTGGAAAGGTGAGGAAATTCAGGAAGGCTACTTGGTATCAGGTATGCTTATCCCGCTGATCGTTCCCGTAACAATTCCTTTGTGGACTTTGGCTATAGCCGTTGTTATAGCCGTTATCTTGGGTAAAGAGATTTTTGGCGGTACAGGTATGAATATATTCAATATTGCACTTCTTGTTCGTGCCATATTATTCTTCTCTTATCCTAACCGTATGACGGGTGATACTATTTGGGTAAGTAAAGATTCCTTATTTGGTTTAGGATATACTTTGCCCGACAGCTTTACTATGGCAACCCCACTGGGAGAGATAGCACAGGGAGCAGAGGTAAACACCTCTGTCTGCGATATGATAGTAGGTTTAATGCCGGGCTCTGTAGGCGAAACATCAGTTATTGCCATTGCTATTGGTGCTGTTATCCTTCTTTGGACTAAGATTGCCAGTTGGAAAACAATGTTGAGCGTATTTATCGGTGGTGCTGTAATGGGTGCTTTCTTCCATGCTACAGGCTCTTCTCCACTGTCTTGGTATGAGCATCTGCTCCTTGGCGGCTTCTGTTTTGGCGCAGTATTTATGGCAACCGACCCTGTTACCTCTGCCAGAACAGAGACAGGTAAGTGGTTCTATGGACTTATCATTGGAGCCATGGCCGTAATTATTCGTGTAAAGAACGCAGGTTATCCAGAAGGAATGATGCTTGCAATCTTATTTGGTAACCTCTGTGCACCACTTATCGACTATTGTGTTGTACAGTCTAACATCAGCAAGCGCTTAAAGCGTGCTAATAAAAAGTAAAGGAGGATAGAAGATGAAAACAAGTAGTAATTCTTATACTATTATTTATTCTGCTGTCCTTGTGGTAATCGTAGCATTCCTACTGGCCTTTGTATTTCAGGCATTGAAACCGGCACAGGATGCTAATGTGTTGCTCGACCAGCAGAAGCAGATACTTTTTGCTTTAAATCAGGATCGTAACATGACCAATCCGCAGGCCACAAAGCTATGGAAGGAGATTGTATTGTCTGACGATATTATTGATGCGAAAGGCAATATAACAAAGAAAGGCGAGCAGGGAGGTACAAATACCGGTTTTAAACTTAATAGCAAGGATGCCAAAGAGGGCAAACTGGCTTTGTTTGTTTGCAAGGTGGATGGTGAAACCAAGTATGTTATTCCTGTTTATGGTAACGGACTTTGGGGGCCTATCAATGGTTTTATAGCTTTGAATGCCGATAAATCTACCGTGTTTGGCGCCTATTTTAACCATGAGAGCGAAACAGCCGGTTTGGGAGCCGAGATAAAGGACAATGCCTCTTGGCAGGCAAAGTTCAAGGGTAAACACCTCTTTTCTAAGGAGTCAGACTCAAAGATAGCACTCTCTGTGATGAAGAAAATCTCCGATGCTTCTACTCAGGTCGATGCCATTACCGGCGCAACGCTTACCAGTAATGGTGTAACAGAGATGTTTCAGTCCGATAGGGGAGGTCTTCAGCCCTACGTACAGTTCTTGAAGAAAAAATAATAGTAGGATCATAATAATATAAGGTAAAATGAGTTTATTTTCAAAAGAAAATAGAGAAGTGTTTATCAATCCATTGAACTTGGATAACCCTATTATGGTTCAGGTTCTTGGTATTTGTTCTGCACTTGCTGTTACTTCCCAGTTGAAGCCGGCAATCGTGATGGGTTTGGCTGTAACGATCATCACCGCATTCTCTAATGTAACGATTTCTATCATCCGTAATACAATTCCTAACCGTATTCGTATTATTGTTCAGTTGGTAGTTGTGGCTGCTTTGGTAACGATTGTAAGTCAGGTCTTAAAGGCTGTAGCTTACGATGTCAGTGTTCAGCTATCGGTTTATGTCGGTCTGATTATTACCAATTGTATCTTAATGGGACGTTTGGAGGCATTTGCCATGACGAATAAGCCGTGGCCAAGTTTCCTCGATGGTCTTGGCAATGGTCTTGGCTATGCTCTCATTCTCATCATCGTTGGAGCCATCCGTGAGTTCTTTGGGCGTGGCTCTTTATTAGGTTTTCAGATTATTCCCGATAGCGCTTATGCGGCAGGCTATATGAATAATGGCATGATGACCATGCCTGCTATGGCCTTAATTCTGCTTGGTTGTGTCATTTGGGTGCATAGAGCATATTTCGTTAAAGATGACAAGAAGTAATTATGGAACATTTATTTAGTTTATTCTTTAGGTCCATTTTTGTGGACAACATGATATTTGCATTCTTTCTTGGAATGTGCTCGTTCCTTGCGGTATCAAAGAATGTAAAGACATCCTTGGGCTTGGGAGCAGCCGTAACCTTCGTTTTGTTGGTAACTACACCGGTAAACTATTTGTTGCTGACAAAGGTTTTAGGGCCTGATTGTTTGGCAGAAGGAATCGATTTAACATATCTCAGCTTCATTCTGTTTATTGCTGTGATTGCCGGTATTGTTCAAATTGTAGAGATGGCAGTCGAGAAATACTCTCCATCACTTTATGGCGCATTGGGTATCTTCCTGCCTTTGATAGCTGTAAACTGTGCTATTATGGGCGCGTCGCTTTTCATGCAGCAGCGTATAGGGCTTGATCCATCCAGCAGCCAGTATATAGGCTCTGTATGGGATGCGCTTGTCTATGGTTTAGGTTCAGGTTTGGGTTGGACATTCGCCATAGTCCTTATGGGGGCCATTCGTGAGAAGCTGGAATATTCTGACGTGCCAAAGCCATTGCAGGGGCTGGGTATCACCTTTATTACTGTAGGTTTGATGGCGATTGCAATGATGTGTTTTTCGGGTATTAACATCTAAAAGAAAGAAATGGAATTTATATCAACAAGTATTGTTGTTTTCCTTATCATCATATTGGCATTGGTTATTCTATTGCTTGTAGCAAAGAAATATCTAAGTCCCAGCGGTAAGGTTACAATTACGATTAACGGAGATAAGAAGCTGGAGGTAGAGCAAGGCGGTTCTATCATGGCTACATTGAATGAGAATGGTGTTTACCTCCCCTCTGCGTGTGGTGGTAAGGCCAGCTGTGGCCAGTGTAAGTGTCAGGTTGTAGAAGGAGGAGGTGAAATTCTGGACTCAGAAACTCCGCACTTCACCCGTAAGGAAATAAAAGACCATTGGCGACTGGGCTGTCAGGCTAAGGTAAAAGGCGATATCTCCATTAAGGTTCCGGAAGCTGTATTGGGAGTAAAGGAATGGGAATGTACGGTTATTTCGAATAAGAACGTTTCCAGTTTTATTAAGGAGTTTAAGGTAGCTCTTCCTCCCGGCGAACATATGGATTTTGTTCCCGGTTCTTACGCACAGATCAAGATTCCTGCTTATGAGTGCATCGATTATGACAAGGATTTCGATAAGGACTTGATAGGGGAAGAATATATCGGAACATGGAAACAGTTCAATATTCTGTCCTTAAAGGCACACAACCCGTCCGATACTGTTCGTGCTTATTCTATGGCGAATTATCCGGCAGAGGGCGATATTATCACCCTTACCGTGCGTATTGCTACAACTCCATTTCTGCCCCGTCCGCAAGTAGGGTTCCAGAATGTGCCGACAGGTATCGGCTCTTCGTACATCTTCAGCCTGAAACCGGGCGATAAGGTAATGATGAGCGGTCCGTATGGCGACTTCCATCCTAACTTTACCTCCGGCAAGGAAATGATATGGATTGGTGGTGGTGCCGGTATGGCTCCTTTGCGTGCCCAGATTATGCACATGACAAAGACACTGCATACCACCGATCGTGAGATGCACTTCTTTTATGGAGCGCGAGCACTGGGCGAAGCATTCTTCTTGGAAGACTTCTGGGAACTGGAAAAGGAATTTCCCAACTTCCATTTCCACTTATCACTCGACCGTAAGGACCCTGTAGCCGATGAGGCCGGAGTAAAGTATTATGAGGGCTTTGCTGTGAATTGTATCCGTGATGAGTATTTAAGTAAACATGAAGCTCCGGAGGATTGTGAGTATTACTTGTGTGGTCCTCCGATGCTTATTAAGACAGTTACCGATTATCTTGATAGTCTTGGTGTTGATCAGGATGCTATTATGTACGATAACTTCGGATAATTAACTCTCTTTGATGATATCAAGGAAGTCCTACCACACAAAAGGAAGTCCTATCACACAACCTGTGTGTTAGGACTTTTTTATACCCTTATTTCTCTGCACTTGTTTTATAGTTTCTCTGCACTTGTTTTATAGTTTCTCTGTACTTGGGTTTATAGTTTCTCAATACTTGTTTTACTACTTTTTGCACTTAGTCGGTACTTTCTCTGTATTGAGCTTATTTTCTCTCTTTGCCCAACTAATAGCCTCACCGCACTTGGCTTATAGTCTTGCTTTACTTAGCTTATAGTTTCGTAATATTTAGCTTATAGCTCTATTGTACTGCAATGGGCTGTGCAGTAATACTGTAAAGTAATTGCATCAGAACTGTAAAAGGACTGCAGTGGAACTGTAATAGTAATGCAGTAATAAGAGATTATAGAAGAGTTTGAAAGATTCCCTTAATTTATTCTTGTTTTGTAGTATTTGCTTTAGGTTGTGTATTGTATCACAATCCTTCGGATTCTCATTTCGTACCGGCACTTTCTTTTACTTCTTTGATTGGATGGCTCTTAGATATTGGTTGAACTTATTGGTAAATTCATAGTTCTTTAGTCCCCATTGGGGAGCTATCAGTAAATCGGGAGGGCTTTGGCTAACGAATCTCTCCAAGACCAAGTCCTTGCGAAGTAAGGCTATATAGTTGGCTACGAGTTCGATATATTCATCCACGGAGTATAGATGGAATGGTGTTTCTTGGTAAATCTTGGCGAGTTTTGTCCCCCTGATAATCTGCATCTGATGAATCTTTAACGTAGTAAGAGGCAGGGAGGAGATAATTGGTGCTTGTCGTAGGCTTTCTGCTCTGTCCTCTCCGGGTAAACCTAAAATGATGTGTGCACCTACCTTTATTCCCCTTTTTGCCGTGCGAAGAATCATCTCTTTTGAACATTCAAAGGTGTGTCCTCGGTTGATGAAAGCCAGTGTCTTGTTGTTACAGGTTTCCACTCCATATTCTATCAGCAGGAAAGTGCGCTTGTTGAGTTCTGTAAAATAATCCAGCAATTCTTCCGAAACACAATCGGGTCGTGTTCCAATCACAAGCCCTACAACTTCTTTCACCTGCAGAGCTTCTTCGTATAAAGCGATTAAATGGCGTATGTTTCCATACGTATTGGTGTAGGCCTGAAAGTAAGCCAGATACTTCATGTCGGGATATTTCTGCGAAAAGAAATCCTTTCCTTCCTCCAACTGCTGCGTAACCGACTTGCCTTTCTCAGTGCAATAGCCGGGGTTAAAACTCTCGTTATTGCAATATATGCACCCGCCCCGCCCAATGCTTCCGTCCCTGTTGGGGCATGTAAATCCGGCATCAATCGAAATCTTTTGTACTTTATAGGGAAACTGCTCGCGAAGCCAAGTTCCAAAATCTTTGTATAGCATGTATAATGTTTATTACCTGTTTGATAAGGTTTGATAAGGCAAAGGTAATAAAAATGTGTAGGATAAAAGAATGCACTGCCAGAAGACTCTGACAGTGCATTGTGTAGGAATGAAATATTAACGATTTACTTCAGTGTTCCGTTGTTAGCTTCACGAATCATGTCCTCGGAAGCATACATATAAACCTCTACACGACGGTTCTTCTGACTGATAGTCTTATTCTCGATGGGGTTGGCGCTGCCAAATCCTTCGACAGAACGGATCTGTGAAGAAGAGACTCCATTCTGGCGGAGGTAAGAAGAAACAGCGTTCGCACGATTTTGAGACAAAGGTAAGTTGATGTTGTCGTTACCGGAAGCATCGGTATAACCCTGAATAGCCACGTCGCAATCATCATTACGCTTCATAACCTTTGCAAAGTTAGCCAATTCCTTCTTAGATGAGGCATTCAATGTGTAACTATTTAGAGGAAATAGAATACCGGAATCGAATGTAACTTTTACACACTCAAGACCATTGGCATCGGTAACCTTCTCTACATTGGCATTAGGGACTTGAGCCGCAACCTCACGGGCCACCTTATCCATGTGGTGACCAATCAAGGCACCTGCGCCTGCGCCAATAGCACCACCAATGGCGGCACCAATAGCCGTACTCTTACCATTATGACCGATTACCTGACCAAGAATACCACCCACAACAGCACCTGCACCGCCGCCGATTAGGGTTCCTGTACCTTGCTTTGTATTACAACTTGCTACAGCGAGGACGCACATACCTGCTGCCATCATCTTTACATTCTTCATAATTTCTATGTTTTTATCGTTTTCTTATTTTATTTCAGCGGTGAAATGAAAAGCGTTTGCTTGTTTGCTCCACCTTGCCGAGATGCAAAGTTAAAACAAAATATAGTATGTTGCTCTCAATACCGACATTTTTTTGTAATTTTGCACAAAGATACTTGTTATAATAAATCAAGCAAAAGGGAAAAGCCTAAAGTGTAAAGGATTTCCCCTATCGATAAAGAATACAATAAAAAACGATATGGCAAAAGAACTAAAACAGCTTACCAAGAGAGCGGAGAACTACTCTCAGTGGTACAACGATTTGGTAGTTAAGGCAGAGCTTGCAGAGCAATCGGCCGTACGCGGATGTATGGTGATTAAGCCTTATGGCTATGCTATCTGGGAGAAAATTCAGGCACAGCTAGATAAGATGTTTAAGGAAACGGGCGTACAGAATGCTTATTTCCCCCTTCTTATTCCCAAAAGTTTCCTTTCGAAAGAAGCCGAACACGTAGAAGGCTTTGCCAAAGAGGCTGCCGTAGTAACCCACTACCGTTTAAAGACGAGCGAGAATGGTAAAGCTGTAGAGGTAGATCCCAGTGCTAAGTTGGAGGAAGAGCTGATTATTCGCCCAACTTCCGAAACGATTATCTGGAATACTTATAAGAACTGGATTCACTCTTGGCGCGACTTACCATTAATGTGTAATCAGTGGTGTAACGTAATGCGCTGGGAAATGCGTACCCGTCCTTTCCTTCGTACCTCTGAGTTCCTGTGGCAGGAAGGGCATACTGCTCATGCCACACGCGAGGAAGCCGAGAAGGAAGCACAAACCATGCTGAAGGTGTATGCCGACTTTGCCGAGCAGTGGTTGGCAGTTCCCGTGGTTCAGGGCGTAAAGAGCGAGACCGAACGCTTTGCGGGAGCACTCGATACCTATACCATCGAGGCGATGATGCAGGATGGAAAGGCTCTGCAGAGCGGTACATCCCACTTCTTGGGACAGAACTTTGCCAAGTCGTTCGACGTAACATTCCTTAATAAGGAGAACAAGCCGGAGTATGTATGGGCCACCTCTTGGGGTGTCAGTACCCGCTTGATAGGCGCGCTGATTATGACCCACTCGGATGATAACGGTTTGGTACTTCCGCCGAAAATTGCTCCATTGCAGGTTGTTATCGTTCCTATCTTCAAGGGAGAAGAGCAGCTCAAGCAGATTTCAGAGAAACTGCAACCGCTTATTGATAGGCTTCGTAAGGCAGGAATTACAGTTAAGTTCGATGATAGCGATAATAAACGTCCCGGATTTAAGTTTGCCGATTACGAACTGAAGGGTGTTCCCGTACGCTTGGTAATGGGTGGCAAGGACCTTGAGAATAACACCATCGAGGTAATGAGGCGTGATACTTTGGAGAAAGAAAGCGTCAGCTTCGACGGTATCGCCGAGCGTGTAGAGCGCCTGCTCGACGATATTCAGGCTAACATCTTTAAGAAAGCCAAGGATTATCGTGATGCTCATATCTATGAATGTGAGGATTACGAAGAGTTCAAAGAGAAGGTTAAGGATGGTGGTTTCTTCCTTTGCCACTGGGATGGAACGGAAGAAACTGAGGCGAAGATAAAAGAAGACACACAGGCTACGATCCGTTGTGTGCCTTATATGTTCGAGCAGACACCGGGTGTCGATATGGTAAGCGGTAAGCCGGCTAAGTATCGTGTAATCATTGCCCGCTCATACTAAGCCTATAGGCTCGTAATAAGAATAGTCATTGCTCTGGCGCGAAAGCCGAAGCAATGACTATTTTTTGTTTAAGCATGCCGGTATTATCGACAACTTCCGCAACTTTTTTAATGTAGCGAGCGCAAATAGTTATGTAAAAGGCCATGTATTACTGTGTAAAAGAGCATGTATTATAAGGAAAAAGGCCACATATTACCGAACAAAAGACCATGTATTACTAAGAATTTAATTTTTCCTTTGTTTGTTGTCATGTTATCATTTAAGGTAGCGTTATGATTGCTTTTATTGCTGTTCCTAAAAGCTTTATCGGGCAGCAATATAAATCCGATATAATTGTAATGAATATTAAGTGTGAGATGGATAGTTATGTTTTCTGATATAGGTATTATGTTTTCGTGAAGCTGCGCATTTTTTATTTTCTTTTGGTAATAAAATTTTGTTGGACTTTTTTATTATATTTGCAGCATTAATATAAAAGTCAAACACTTTTACTAACAATATTAAGTAGCCTTTAAAAAGAATATAACGATGAACTTATGTGATTGTCCTCCATCAAATGCAGCTAAAACAGCGCTTGTAATCCTTTGTGTTCTCTTGGGTATAGGTGGTATTTCTGCACAAGAATATAATCATACCGTGCATGGAAGCATTGCGGATGTGGTAAATGGTGATGCGATAGCAGCCAAGGTCTATCTTCTGAATAGCGATAGTACCGTTATAGATACTGTAACAGCCGAGGTAATGGACGACTGGACGGGGCAGGGACAGATAGCCATCTATGAGTTTAAGGATAGAATTCGCCACAAAGGACATTATATTATCAAGGCTGTTAAGGAAGGATATGAGGATACTTATGCGGACTTTGAGCTCCGAAGTAACAGGGAAACGGTGCTGAATGTCAAGAAAATTTTAATGGCTCGATACGTGCAGCACGAGCTATCGGAGGTGGTTGTCAGGGCTACAAAGATAAAGATGGTGATGCGTGGAGACACCATCGTATATAATGCAGATGCGTTTAATCTGGCTGAAGGCAGTATGCTCGATGCGCTGATAGCCCGACTGCCGGGTGCGAGACTTACAAAGGAGGGCCAAATTTTTGTCAATGGAAAGCTGATACAGAGTTTATTGTTGAATGGAAGAGATTTTTTTAGCGGAAATGCAAAGATGGCTTTGGAGAATCTTCCGGCTTACACCATCAACAAACTGAAGGTATATCATAAGCAAGGAGAAGCCTCTCGGGTGATGGGAAGAAACATGGGAGATGAAACCTATGTGATGGATGTAAAGCTGAAGAAAGAATATAATACGACGATATTAGGAAATATAGAAGCCGGCGTAGGCAGTAATGGTCGCTATCGGACTAAGGCCTTTGCCATGAAAAACTCGCAGAAGGAGATACTCTTTGGCTTTGCCAATGTGAATAACCTCAATGATAATGCACAGGCCAACATGTATGGGGCATGGACTCCGGAGGATATCCCTAACGGACTTCTTACCAATCGCACAGGAAATTTGTCTTACATGCGCATGTTTGACGGCAATATGCAGAAGTGGGTGAGTACGCAAAATACATTCTCACACCCGAGTTCGGTATAAGAAAAGTGTCTAAAAAGTTGTAGGAGTGAGATGATTTTCGTATCTTTATAGCTGATAATCAATAGATTAACGAAAAATCCCCACTCCTATGATTAATACAAATTTAATAGAAATTTTCTGTATT
>JBHAEI010000028.1:0-110147 GCA_041855505.1 Prevotella sp. | reverse complement strand
TTGTCAAAGTTTATGACTATGTAAAGCGAATCAGTAAAGTTTCCATGGGGGTGTAAAGCTGTTCAGGAAGCAAGTAAAAAATGTGTAAACCAATTCAGTAACAATAAACAAAAAAGTGTGAAGTAAATTTAGGTATAGTCATTTTCTTTGTAAAACATATCTTTTTGTATTGCAATATATGGCCTTTTGTGATGCAATACATGGCCTTTTGTGATGCAATACATGCTCTTTTACCATGCAATCATCGGACATGCGTACGTGCATCACCCCGGCATTTCACAGGGTTATCTCGCCGGAGCCGTAGCAACGGTCATGTTTCTCGTCATAAAGAACGCAGAACTGGCCGGGTGCTACCCCATGTATTTTGTCCTTCGAATGCACAATGGCAGTGCTTCCCTCCGAGAAATTATCGCCCTTCTTGCCCGGAATCAGCTCTAAAAGCCCTTCATGATACTCCGGTGTGTGCCGTATCTTAAAGGTAATCGGAATGGTAACCGCAGCTTGTTCCGCACCCGACAAAGCCGCTGTCGGCACTTCTTCGGGGCGGGGAGCCTCAGTAAGCCAGTGCAGGTCGTGCACCTTAAAATCTTTTTTATAGGCGTCCTCCGGGTCGTACCCATGACTGACATACAGGATATTCTTTTCGACATCCTTCTTAATAACAAACCAAGGGCCACCTCCAAGACCAAGACCTTTTCGCTGGCCTATGGTATGAAACCACAGTCCTTTGTGCTTTCCTATTTCCTTTCCCGTTTCAAGTTCTACGATATCGCCCGGATTTTCGCCCAAATATCGGCGCACATATTCATTGTAATCGATATTGCCCAAGAAGCAGATACCCTGCGAGTCCTTTCGCTTAGCATTGATAAGATGCTCGCGTTCGGCTATCTCGCGCACCTCGTTCTTCTCGTAATGGCCTATCGGGAAAATGGCTTTTTGGAGTTGCCAATCGTAGATTTGCGCAAGAAAGTCGGTCTGGTCTTTTACCGGATCGGGGCTGGTACAAAGCCATTTCTTGCCATCGATTATCTTGGTTTGCGCATAATGCCCTGTCGCTATCAGGTCGTACAGGTGTCCCATCTTCTCATGAAAAGCGCCAAACTTAATCAATCGGTTGCACATTACATCGGGATTGGGAGTAAAGCCGGCCTTCACCTTATCCATAGTGTATTTCGTTACCTGACTCCAATACTCCCGATGGCAGTCTATTACTTCCAGCTTACAGCCATAACGGCGGGTAACAGCCGTTGCCATTTCCAAGTCCTCTTCCGAATTACAGTCCCACTCTTCGGCCTCCTCCGGTCCAATCTTGATGTAAAAGCAATCGGGACGCAGACCTAATCGTGCAAACTCATAAACGACAACAGAGCTATCGACACCTCCCGACAGCAATACCGCAATGCGCTTATTCTTTAATTCTTCTATATTCATGCTATTCCTTTTTCTTTTCGTTGGCAGCATACTCTCCTTCGAGAGAGAAGCCCTCTACCGCCATTTTCTTACGACGTCCTACTTTCATTCTGTCAAATCCCATGCCATAAACACCATTTACCGAGCCTTGCGACACAAAGGCCGAAGAATCAATCTCGTCGATAATCTGATAAATAAGGCGTGCTTCCGTGCGATGAGCTATCACAAACAGCATTCCCACACGCTTACCGGTATAAAAGCCTTTGGCATCTATCACCGTGCAGCCACGTGGCACTTCGTTGTTAATAGCCACGCCTATCCTTTCCCATTGGGACGAAATAATAAAAAACTGTACCGAGCCACGACGACCGTTGATAACATAATCGACACAATAGCTCAACACAAACAGAACGATATACCCATAAATGACGTGTTCCCAATTACGAAGCACAAGATAGCTGGAGGTTACGATACACAAATCGCACACCAATACTACCCGTCCCAAGGATACATCCCTATACTTATGCACGATAGCCGCCACCAAGTCGGAACCACCCGAGCTGGCGTTATACAGCAAGGCAAAGCCCATTCCAACCCCTAAAAGAACGCCTCCCAGCACACATGAGAGGAAAGGCTCATCGACAAAAAGAGGATGGCCGGCAAAAAGCGACTGAAAAAAGGAGGTTATTATAGTAAACACTATTACTGCATAGATAGTGCGAAAACAGAATTTCCAGCCTAAGACTCTCAATGCCATACAGAGCAGAAGGGCATTGATTCCAAAAAACATATATTGAACAGGAATGCCAAATGCCCAATACAATAAAGAAGATATACCCGGAATACCACCTATTGTTATCTTATGCGGAAGCAGGAAAGCACACCATCCTAAACTTCCAACAACCATAGAAAGAGTTATTATGATGAATTCTTTGATATTGTCGATTACTGTTTTCTTTTTTCTTGCCATATCGATTTTCTTACGAATTGCAAAGTTAATGATTTATATTAAGAATACATCTATATTAGATATCTTTATCGCAGGCAGATGAGTCGTTACTATCTAATTTTCTTATCTTTGTAAAAATCACCAAAACTATAGTATATGAACGGATTTTTTTCGGCAAGTGGCTGGTTAAATACACAAATCCTTGCAGTAAACAACTTTATTTGGAGCTACATATTGGTTGCAGCCCTCATTGGCTGTGCGCTCTGGTTCAGCTTCAGGACAAAGTTTGTACAGATAAGATTGTTAGGCGAAATGATTCGTTTATTGGGCGATTCTTCCAACAAGGCAGATGAGGGAAAGCATATATCGTCGTTTCAGGCCTTCGCCGTTTCTATCGCCTCCCGGGTGGGAACGGGCAATCTTGCTGGCGTGGCAAGTGCCATTGCCGTGGGCGGACCGGGCGCGGTGTTCTGGATGTGGATAATAGCGCTGTTGGGAGCTGCCACCGCATTCATAGAATCTACCCTTGCGCAGCTTTACAAACACCGTGAGACTGGGTCGTATGTAGGCGGGCCGGCTTACTATATATGGCATGGAATGCACAACAGAAAAATGGCTAATCTCTTTGCCATTCTCATAACACTCACCTTCTGCGCTGCCTATATATCGGTACAAAGCAACACCATTGTTGGGGCGATGGACAAGGCTTTCGGTATTCCTCCTACCCTCATGGGCATTGTTCTCGTGGTGCTTTCTACCGGAATCATCTTCGGCGGCATCCACCGCATTGCCAAAGTAAGCAGCATTCTCGTTCCAGCCATGGCCATAGGCTATATTCTTTTGGCAATCGTCATTATTCTTCTTAACTTCAGGGAAATTCCGCATGTGTTCCATATCATCCTTGCCAACGCTTTTGGTATAGAACAATTTGCCGGTGGAACACTGGGCATAACAATGATGAACGGTATCAAACGCGGACTATTCAGCAATGAAGCGGGCGAGGGCTCTGCCCCTAATGTAGCAGCGACAGCCAGTACTTCGCATCCTGTCAAGCAGGGACTCATCCAGTCGCTGGGTGTTTTTACAGATACTTTGCTGATATGCAGCTGCACCGCTTTCATCATTATCATCAGCGGTATCTACACCACCAATAGCGACAATGGTATCGTACTAACCCAAAACGCGCTTCAGGAGGAGATAGGCAATGCCGGTCCTATCTTCGTTGCCATCGCTATCTTCCTCTTTGCTTTCAGCAGTATTGTGGGAAACTACTACTATGGCGAGGCCAACCTCAAGTTCCTTACCAACAGCAAAAGCGCACTGATAGGCTTGCGTATTCTTACGGGTGCCATCATGGTGATGTTCGGCGCTGTGGCCAGTCTCGACCTTGTATGGAGTATCGGCGACCTTTTCATGGCCTTGGTTACCATTGTAAACCTCATAGCCATTGTCTATTTGGGCAAGCATGTGTTTTTTCTATTAGACGATTACATGGCCCAGAAACGCGCCGGCATCAGGGATCCGGAGTTCCATCGTTCACAGATGCCGGAGATAGAGGAAGAGTTGGAATGCTGGGAATAACATAGGAAACCGAATCACGCACACTTCCCCTTTCATAAAAAACAAAAAAAAGACGATTCCCGGTATGACTTCATATACCGAAAATCGTCTTTCTCTCTATGATAAAATACCCGTATAAAACGGATATAACATTAATCTTTCTTCAGTTTTCTGCCAATCAGGGCATCGACAGAAATCTTGCCCGGACCGGCAAACCATGACAATACGAATACCACCAAATATAGGAAAGCCAACTCGCCTTCGGTGATTGACCCGCCATGAGCTGTTGCTATAGCCACTACCATGGTAATAATCATTGGAATTAATGCCAAACGGGTTAGGAAACCAAACACAAAGCCTAAGCTACATACAAGCTCTCCGAAGATAGCCATAGCCAAAGAGGCTTCGCTACCAATACCGAACGGATCGGCAAAACTACTTGCCATCGCATCGAAACCCATTAGTTTTTGTAAACCATGATGTGCCAAGAATAAACCAAAGACTACTCTTACTACTAACAACAAGAACGATATCTTATTACTATCGAACTTATTTGGAAATAAAAAACTCAATACTTTCATCTGTTTAATAATTTATTTTATTGGGACAAATGTACTATTAAATATCGAAAAAGACAGAGTTCTATTTCAAGAAAATATCTTCAACGCTTTGAAAAGCAGTAAAAATACCATTATCATGGTAGATGAAACTTCTTTATATCCGAATAAAGGAGCCACATCTACATAATAAAGAGAAAAGAATGAAGTTCACTATTTTACTATGGGTTGGTGCTCCTCAATCCAAACTAAGATGCCACCTTTCATGTTAATAACTTCATAGCCCTCCTTACTTAACAGCATCGAAGCCATAGAAGAACGCTTGCCTGAACGACAATATAGTGCCACAGGTTTTGCTTTATCCAGCTTTGCTTTTGCTTGGGTTAGAAAGGTTGAGTCCTGCACATTTATCAACATAGCCCTTAAAAGATGACCTTCTTCGTACTCTTCCGGTGTACGAACATCTACTAATTGCACAGAATCGGATGCTATATATCGCGCAAAATCTGCTACATCCATATTCTTATAGCCTGACTGTGCCGATGTGTTAAGTCCAAATCCTAACATACTTAATAATAATGCAAATAACTTTTTCATATAAACGCAAAGTTAATCTTTTTTTAAATAGGAGAGAAATAGTAGCCGGAGAAAACACAAAATTAAGCTCAAAAACAATTAGAAATAAAATGAGACATACCACATTCATGGTAGTTCTACCCCACGTTTATGGTAGGTAAATATACCCTTGATGTGTGATTGTACATTTTTTAAGACTACCGTACCTTTGCACCATCAATCAACGAAATAATTGTTATAAACTGAGAAGTATGATAAAAAGAATTGAATACAAACGAATGTGTTGCCAATCGGCAACGTTTTAGACTTTATCCAAGTACACAAACCGAAGGATTTCGGCTATGTACGCTCTTTAAAATTATCGGACGCGATATTGGATCGCCCTTATTTAATATTTAAATCAAGTAAACATGAACAAGTATTATATCATTTCGAGTGTATTTTCAATTCTAAGTTTTCAGGCTATACAGGCACAAAACGTAAGTATTAATATCAATCAGGCTTCCTATACCCGACCACTTCTCGAACGACTGGCAAACGAGTATAGCAAGGAACAACCCGATTTCCACCTGAGCATCGTAAACAATGGGCAGGCAGATGCGTCTATAGAAATTGCCAATGAGACCTATCCTTACTCATTAGGGCGCATCATTGTGCTGCCCATTGTCAATTCCGGCAACACACTTTTACAAAATAAAAAAATAAAGAAAGGATTAACAACGAAGATAGAACAGCAGCTTTATGTAGCTCCCACCTATGAACAGCAGCTTGATAATCAAGAACAAGGAGAAAAGCCATTGCCCGGAACCGTTTATTCGCTTGCTAATAGTAAGAATGCTACAGCTCGTCTCTTTGCAGAAAGACTTAATACAGAGCCTGCAAAGATACGTGGTAAGAAGATTCTTGGTCGTGAGGAGAACATCAATACAACAGTACGTAACCACTTAGATGCCGTTTCTTTCAACGTAGCTAATCTGGTATATGACATTGACAGTCGCCAGCCGGTACAAGGTATTACTGTATTGCCAATAGATCTTGATAACAACGGACGAGTAAGCGAAGAAGAGATAAGTGCTATAACAAACCTTGATACACTCACTGCTTATCTTGCACAGAACCGACAGACAGGTGTGGCAATAGGTAGTATAACTATCCGTACCGATAACGATGCTATACATCAGTTTGTACAATGGGTGGAAAAGGATGGGCAACAGTACCTTGGGCAATATGGTTATCTACGCAATAGCGAAAATTATACAGCATTGAAATAAATATAATAAAAAGAGGATGTATATAAATAACATCCCTCTTTTATTACATGAGCTAACAAGCTTTTCTCACACAAAAGATAATATCTATATGAAGAAAAATATACCAACAGATAATATTCGCTATATTTTCCTAATGCTACTGTTAGCATTGAGCTCTGCCATCAATGCCCAAACGCTTAACGGAACAGTAATAGATGCAAACACACAAGAGCCTATCGTCGGTGCCGCTGTCAGTATCAAGGATGGTAAGACGACAACAACAGGTGCCATCACCGATATAGATGGCAAGTTTTCTATCAATGTTAAGCACACTCCAAGTACACTTATCGTTAATTTCACCGGCTATAAATCTACCGAAGTGGAGCTCTATGAGGTTACGGATGAGCCTGTAACACTGGAGCTCTCAGAAGACTTCAATCATCTAAACGAGGTTGTTGTTGTCGGTTATGGTAAACAAGAACGCACTCAACTAACGGGAAGTGTTGCAAGCATTAAGGCAGATGTCTTTGCAAAAGCAGTTACTCCCACATTCGATGAGGCACTGGGAGGCAAGGTAGCCGGGCTTAATATCACGGCAACTTCAGGTCAGCCCGGCGCTGCAAGTCAAGTTCGTATTCGTGGAGGCAACTCTGTTAATGCCAGCAATGAGCCTCTTTATGTCATTGATGGCTTTATCTATTACAAGGATGCAGCTGCGTCAAAAACCGGTTTAGGGGCATTGGAAAGCAGTCTTAACCCTTTGGCAAGCATCAATCCATCGGATATCGAGTCGGTAGAGGTATTAAAAGATGTTTCTGCAACTGCTATCTATGGCTCACGTGGAGCCAATGGTGTCATCATTGTAACAACCAAAAAGGGTAAAACTGGTAAAACATCTATTAACTATCGCTACACAATTGGCTTCGATGCCATTACCAAAAAACTCGACCTGCTAAGTGCTCGCGACTGGGCCAAACTACAAAAAGAACATTTCTTTAATAAAGGAGGCTACACCGATGAACAGATAGAAGCACTTGGAAAGGGTACCGATTGGCAAGATGCCGTACTGCAAACGGGTACTCGTCAAAGCCATGAATTCTCTGTAAGTGGCGGTAGCGAGAAGATTCACTATGCCGTTAGTGCCAACTATATAGACCAAAACGGTGTAGTAATCAACTCTGGTTTCCGCCGATATAATTTTCATATCAACAGCGATTATGAATTGGCGCATAACTTAATATTAGGTGTTAACGCTTCATTTGGCAAAAGTACACAACGTGGATTAAGCACAACAGAGAGCGTTGCATATAACTCTTCCCCCTACTCTGCTGGCATAACCAACAGCTTGGTATATGCATTGTTCATGCCACCAGTCGTTCCTGTCTATAATACTGACGGTAGTTACAACTATAAAAATCCATACGAATATGCTTATTTTGCCATTGGAGATAAGACTGCTAATCCTGTAAGCGATCTCCGTAATAGTGTAGCAGAGAGCATTAATAACTATCTTATATCGAACTTTTACCTGCAATACCGCTGGCATGACTTTACGGCAAAAGCTGCATTGGGCTTAAATCGTGAACATATCACACAAAACTATTTTTCGCCTTCGTACACCGCATTGGGATTAGCCAACAATGGTATCGGGGGTATCGGTAACAAACAAAATGAAATTTGGCAGCAAGAATACACGTTAAACTACAATCATAAGTTCGGCATTCATCAAATAGATGCGCTCGCCGGTTATACTCACCAGCGTTCAACGACCAACTATAACAGTATTTTAGCATCTCATTTTACCAATGAAACCCTAAAGCAAAACAATTTGGCAGATGCTTCTTACATCTATCCTCCTGCTTCAGGAAATAGTAATAGTACTCTTCAGAGCCTTATTGCTCGTGTAAACTATACACTACTTGATCGTTATAATATCACTGCAACTTTCCGTGCAGACAAGTCTTCTCGCTTCTCTTCCGGTAACGAATGGGGGTATTTCCCATCTATCGGCATTTCTTGGAATATCGATAAGGAAGCTTTCTTTCATCAAAACAAGATTTTAAATACCTTAAAACTACGTGCTTCTGTAGGCTCTGTAGGCAATCAGGAGATAGGTGATTACGAATATGCACAGGCTTATGCTGCAAGTAGATACAATGGATCGTCCAGCTACACCAAGAAAAATCTTGATAACCCCAATCTAAAATGGGAAACAACAACATCGGGTAATATCGGTTTTGATGCAGGATTACTTAACAATAGACTTAATATTGCATTTGATGCGTACTATAAGAAAACCTCCAACCTATTGCTGTTAGTACCTATTGGTAGCAGCTTCTCCGGTGTAAACAAACAGTTACAGAATGTAGGAAATGTTGTAAACAAGGGCATTGAAATCTCGATTAACGGTGTTTTAATCCATAAACGCAAGGTAGATTGGAACGTAACAGGCAATATTGCTTTCAACAGAAACCGCATCACCAACATGGGTTCATCGAATAATATCATTCAGGGAAACCAAAACGAGACTGTTTTACGAAAAGGTGAAGCTCTTGGTAGTTTCTATGGACTGGTATTCAAGGGCATTAGTGCAAATGGTGAAGAACTTTTTATAGATCAGGATAACAATAATATCATCAATGGAAACGACCGTGTAGTACTCGGTAGCGTGCAACCAAAGTTTACCTACGGGCTCTCTTCCAATCTGCAATGGAACGATTTCGATGCCAGTATCAGTTTTCAAGGGAGTGCAGGAAATAAATTATTCAACAGTTTGCGACGTAATCTTGAATATGCTACAGATGCCTATAATGTACTGACCGATTACTATACATCAAGCAGAAGCATGTCTTATATTGATAGTCGCTATGTGGAAAGCGCATCTTATCTAAAGCTAAAGAATCTGACTTTAGGTTATCGTGTGCACCCTCGTTCTTTTCCTCTGTCTGTAAGATTATTCTTTACTGCAAGCAACCTTTTTACAATTACCCCTTATAAAGGTTATGATCCGGAAGTGGCAAGTGGTACAGATAATGGAGCATACCCTTCAGCCCGCTCCTTTGTTTTCGGTATTGATGTAAACTTCTAATAAGAGGAAGCAGCATCAACAGAACTTAACAATAAAGTGAAAGCTTTCATTGAAAGCTTTCTATGACCGGCAATAAATTCATTATCATTATTCATTCATAAACCCATTACAATATGAGGACATACAGAAAAATTATCTTTCCTGCATTTTTCGCTACGCTTGGACTGGTATCTTGCTCTGACAATGTAGCTAACAATACCGGTGGCAACATTATTACAGCAGAAGATTTAGTTAAGAGTGATGCGGAAGCTGCAGCACTTGTAAATGGTGCTTACAGTTATTTGCAACCATTAAGTTCATCATTTTCATTTATTATAGAAAACAATACCGACCGTGTAATCTCCTTTGAAGGTACAGAAGAACAACCCGGACCGGTGAACAGCAGATTGGAACAACAGCCCGACACTTGGTATCAAGTAAAGGTATTCAATAAATTATATCAGTCGATTACCAGCGATAACGACGCTATTCTCAATATCTCTGCATCAGAGAATGTCTCACAGGATGCCAAGAATAAAGCTATTGGAAAAGCTAAACTACTTCGTGGCTTAGCCTATCTCTATCTTGTTCAGCTATGGGGAGAGGTTCCGGTAATTACAGAAAACGACCAATTAAATCGTTCTCGCAACAGTATTGATGAGGTTTTTGGACAAATCATAGCTGATTTAAAAGATGCCGAAAACCTCCTTCCAGAGTACGATGCCAGTCCAATAAACCCCAGCAAGGGTGTGGCAGATGCTCTTTTGGCACGTGCTTATCTTGTTTGGGGGGATAAACCTCTCACTCAACAAGAAGTTTCAGCTATTCAGAACAGCCGAACTGACCCGGAATTCCGTACAGATTCCGAGAAATTAGAACAGGCTGTAATATATGCAAATAAGGTAATTAATAGTGGGCATTATGCTCTTATTCCGGATTTCCGTAATCTTTTTGGACGCAGTAACGAAAGCAAAGCTCCTGAACATATATTTACCATACGCCATGATGGAGATGCTAGTGATGCACAAGGTAACCACCAGACTCATTGCGGATGGACTTTCCCTTTTCAACAGCAAACAGATAACCATTTAGAAGTAGCCGATGACGACCTTTATACGGAATGGTTGGCAAAAGAGCCTGACGATTCTATCCGTCGTGACAAGACTTACAAAACACGCATTTACAATCCAGAAGATGATAGTACATACACCTATATCTCGCCTATCTATACTCCTATATTAGGTAAGGCTGTAGATGAGTCATGGACAAACAGTGTGAATGAAGAAATAAAGCTAAACGATGTAGATCGTATTGAAATACGTTTTGCAGAGGTATTGCTTATCAAGGCAGAGGCTTTGGTACAACTTGGGCGCAGAACTGAGGCTGCCGAGCCACTCAATCAGATTCGTGCGCGTGCCTTCGGAAATAACAACCATGCCATAGCCAACCCCTCCTTAGATGACATTAAAGCTGAATGGGGCTATGAATTCGGCTACGAGCAGAAGCATCTCTTAAATCTATACCGTTGGAAAGACCTTATAAAAACAATACAACGAGTAAAGAATTACAAGCACTTTGATGACAGCTATGCCAAGGAAGGCAACATTGGAGCCGATGGAAACAAGGTATCTGCTTTCTTTGCAAAAATCAATAAGCACCTTCATGCCAAATACAATAACATAAAAGGAAAATTCTATCGTCAGCCTATCCCTACCGGATTGAGTGGTGAGGACTTGGGAATTACTCCTCAGAATCCGGGATATTAACTCCTTATCAGGTAAATATTACCCCTCCGGAATATTGGTTGGATTATTACATTTATATAATATCCAACCATTTTATAGTTACATCAGGTATAAACACCCAATGTAAACAATAAAAAAGAGCAACTACTTTATCGTAATTGCTCTTTTCTTTTGTTGGGATACCCGGATTCGAACCAGGAATGACAGGACCAGAATCTGTAGTGTTACCATTACACCATATCCCAATATCAATCAGCTCATTGGCTTAATTGTGAATGCAAAGGTACAAGTTTTTATTTAAATCGCAAAAAAAACTCTGTCTTTTTTCGAGAAAAGTTTTATCCTTCGCATTATAAGGGCTGTTTTGCTACGGGGTTAATAGCGAAAAAACATACTCTCAAATCTTTTCTATAGTACCCTATTGTGCTCTCTTTAATGAAGTAGCCAAGCGAGTCCAAAACCTATATTAGCGTATTTTGAAGGTTCGTTAAGATTAATGTCACCATACATATTCAACTGTAAGCGCGGCGAAACCATATAAGCGACACCTATCTCGCTCATAAAATTAAAGTGACTACTATGACCAACTTTTGCCCAATCGTCCTGCTTCTGCGAATTATAACGATTGTAACTTTCTACAAAGAAACTTAGTTTATCAATTGGTTGGAAGTTCAAACAAGCTCCAAAAAAACACATCAGGATTGTCCGTGTCGCCACTCCATTCAGCTCCTATATCATACCCTAAGCTTAAAAAATCGCTAAGTTCATTTTCAAATAATAAATGAGTCTGTATGCCAACATGCTGTGGTAGATAATGTGAATGGCTACCACCCGGGAGAAGTAGCGTACCGAGAAAGGCGATTTTCGGTAACCCTTTTGCTCCATCAAACACTTTTATCTTAGTTCCAATAGATACATTAGAGATCCCCCCATAGTTCTTTTCGTGTGTAGATGTAACGCTTTCATCTAATTGAAGACGTAATTCAGCATTAGGAGTAAGTCCTAAACGAAAAGTAGAAGTATTTACTGTCCACGTGCGTTCATGTGCTCCATTTCTTCGATTCCACTCATGCGCAAAGCCTGTTTCCCAATCAACACTCCATTGTGGCATAATATCCGGTCCCGTTGTTGCCCCCGGACAATCGGGCGAAAACTCTATATCATCTTGTGCGCTCATCGCTAACGGATACAAAGGCAACATGAATAGCCCTGCCGTCAGAATTTGTTTTAATAGTTTCATATTAATAATTTACTCCTTTAAGGTTATACAAAAATCACCTTATTGCTAACATTTTCATTGCTATCTACCAATTACCATTTAATTGTATAACTCATATATAAGTGCAAAATTAACAAATATTTCTGTAATTATCCTCTTTTTACCTTTTTTTCTAAAATATTCAATCTCTTTCTTTATAGGGTACAATCCTCTTTTACCCAAACTGCAAAAACACAGAGAAACTATTCTTACCATATAAAATAATTTTATAATTTTGCTTTTCGGGTGCTTTCTGTAACTTTTGCTTGGTAAAGGAGAGGCAAGCAATAAGTGTTAAAGGCCCATTCACCGACTTTAAAATATTCGATTCTCCTTATCAAATAACTATTAGCAACATGAAAAAAATCTTATTGAGTGCCATTTCCATTTCTCTGCTTGCATTGGCGGGCTGCCAATCAAAGCCATCTAACAACGGTACATCCGGCAAAGAATTGAACATTATAGGCAAAGAAGTTGTGCTGACTTATCCCACTATGACGGCGAAAGTGAAATATCTTTCCGAGACGCAACTACATTGGCAAACAACCGACAAGGAAGGGAATGTACAAGAAGGTACAGAAGATTTATCATACAAGCGTATCGATGGTAGTAAGTTTTTCCTAAACTGGATAGAGGAAGACGGAACAACCGTAAGCCAGATACTTGACTTAAAAGCGAAAAACATCGACGTTTATATGAGCTATGCTGATTCCGTAAAGGGACGTGGGGGGCGTACAGCAGACTTCTTCTCTGGCAAGGTAGAGCTAAAAAAGTAAGATTCTCTACTGCATCCTTGAAAGATTCTGGCAATCAAATAATTTGCCTTATCCCTCAAAAACGGAGATCCGAGACAAAACAAGTAAGAAAGAATACGATAACAAGCGTAGTATTCTGCAATAAGTACAAAATAAAATGAATTTTTTTTGTACTTATTGGCTTTTATACTATCTTTGCCGACCATAATTACACATTATAAATATATAGATGGAAGAAATAAAAAAGTTAGTAGAACTTATCACCAAAGGAATTCAAGACAAAAAAGGCAGTGGCATAGTAATTGCAGACCTATCAGAGATAGACGGCTCTATTTGCCGTAACTTTATTATTTGTCAAGGCAATTCTCCTACACAAGTAGAAGCAATAGCTGAATCGATAGGCGATTACGTCCGCGAAACAACCGGAGAAAAGCCGGTAAGTTGCGTCGGATTAGGCAATAACCAATGGGTGGCATTAGACTATGTAGATGTAATGGTACATATATTCCTGCCGGAAACACGTGCTTTCTACGACTTGGAACACCTTTGGGAAGATGCCAAGCTGACAACTATTCCAGATATTGATTAAGACTACAAGGGTAAAGAATACTTGCCTCAACCTTACAAACTGTTTAAATATACATGAGCAAAGACAACTCGAAAAACAATCAGAACAAGCCTAAGATGCCAAAGTTCAATATGACTTGGCTGTATGTTCTCGTTATTATCATCTTAGGATTAGTGCTCTTTTCGGAAGGAGATAATGGATTTCTGTCTTCCAGCGTAAGTACAGAGAAGGATTACACTACCTTTCAAAGCTATGTACAGAAAGGATATGCCTCCAGAGTAGTAATCAACAAGTCGGACAACACCCTGAAAATGTATGTTGTTCCCAACCATATACGCGACATCTTCAAGCAGGGACCGCAACAAACCGGCAACAATCCATACATTACCGTGCAGTTCGGCTCCATCGATAACTTGGAAACATTCCTTACCAAAGCCGTAAGCACACGTAAAATAGCCGGCTTCAGCTACGACAACAAGACCGGCAACGTGTTTATCGACATACTTACGGGCTTCATACCATGGATTATCTTTATCCTCATCTGGATCTTCCTCATGCGCAAAATGAGCGGCGGAAGCGGCATGGGCGGAGGCGGTGGAGTCTTCAGCGTAGGAAAGTCGAAAGCCAAGCTCTATGAAAAAGGAAACGAGATGGGTGTTACCTTTAAGGATGTAGCCGGTCAGGTGGGTGCCAAACAGGAAGTCGAGGAGATTGTAGAATTCCTTAAAAACCCTTCTAAATTCACTAATTTAGGTGGTAAAATTCCTGCCGGAGCACTTCTAATCGGTCCTCCGGGAACTGGTAAAACATTGCTGGCCAAGGCTGTAGCGGGCGAGGCCGGTGTACCGTTCTTCTCTGTTAGCGGATCAGATTTCGTGGAAATGTTCGTAGGTGTGGGTGCCAGTCGTGTTCGCGACATCTTCCATCAGGCAAAGGAAAAAGCGCCTTGTATTATCTTCATCGACGAGATCGATGCCGTCGGACGTGCACGTTCCAAGAACCCATCCATGGGTGGTAACGATGAACGTGAGAACACCTTGAATGCTCTTTTAACCGAGATGGACGGCTTCGGTACCAACTCCGGCGTTATCGTTATGGCCGCTACAAACCGTGTGGATATGCTTGATAAGGCACTGCTTCGTGCCGGACGTTTCGACCGACAGATACATGTCGATCTGCCCGACCTGCCCGAACGCAAGGATATTTTCAAGGTACACATGCGCAGATTGAAGCTCGACAACTCACTCGACATCGACCTGTTGGCTCGCCAGACTCCGGGTTTCTCCGGTGCCGACATTGCCAATGTATGTAATGAAGCAGCCTTGATCGCTGCCCGTCATAACCGTTCGGAAGTAGGAAAACAGGATTTCCTCGATGCCGTAGATCGTATTGTAGGCGGTTTGGAGAAGAAAACAAAGGTTATGACTGCCGCCGAGAAACGCACAATAGCGCTCCATGAGGCCGGCCATGCCACTATCAGTTGGTTTTGTGAGCATGCAAACCCATTGATAAAAGTAAGTATTGTACCACGTGGACAGGCTCTTGGGGCAGCTTGGTACCTACCGGAAGAGCGCCCAATCACTACAAAAGAGCAGATGCTTGATGAGATGTGCTCTCTACTTGGTGGTCGTGCGGCAGAAGAACTATTTACAGGAAACATTTCAACAGGTGCCATGAACGACCTTGAACGTGCCACCAAGAGCGCTTTTGGTATGATTGCCTACGCCGGAATGAGCGACGCCTTACCCAATATATGCTATTATAACAATGATGAATATGGCTTCCAGAAACCTTATTCGGAAACAACAGCCAAGCTAATAGACCAAGAAGTCCTCAAGATGATTAACGAACAGTATGCCAGAGCAAAGCAAATCCTTACCGAACACAAGGAAGGACATAACCGTTTGGCGCAACTGCTCATCGATAAGGAAGTAATTATGGCTGAGGATGTAGAGGAAATTTTTGGTAAACGCCCATGGGTAAGCCGTTCGCAGGAGATTATGGAAGCAGAAGGAAAGGCTGTTCCTACCCTCGAAGATATGCCGGAGGCCGTAAAACAGGCACAGGCCGAACACGAAGCTGCCCTCAAAACGCAGCAGGAAGAGGCTGCAGCACCTACTTCGGAGCAGGCAGATAAGGACAACGCCTCTGCACCAACCGAACAGAACAGTACGAATACAGAAGTATAATCGTTATGACCGATAAACAAACTAACTTGGTAAAGCGCGCCATTTTTGGCGCACTTTTCGTTGTCATTATGGTGACTGGATTTCTCCAGCCACAGTATATGGTAGGACTATTTGCCATCATTACCGCCCTTAGCCTTTGGGAATACACAGGCTTGGTGAATGGCATCAAGGCGGTAAAGGTAAACCGCTTTATATCTACCGTTGCCGGAATATACTTCTTTTTGGCTGTTGCAGGATTGCAGATAGGAATGGTACAGGGCTTTGCCGTCTTTGTTCCTTATATTCTTATGGTGCTTTATTTACTCATTTCCGAGCTCTACCTAAAGCATGAGAATCCTATTCATAGCTGGGCTTACACCATGTTCGGGCAAATGTATATGGCACTGCCCCTCTCTTTGATTAATGTGCTGGCGTTCCAGACAACCCCTGCAGGGACTCCCACCTATGATATGCTGCTTCCTTTAAGTGTCTTTATCCTGCTATGGACCAACGATACAGGCGCTTATTGCGCCGGATCACTCTTTGGTAAACATAAGTTATTCCCAAGAATAAGCCCCGGAAAGAGCTGGGAAGGAAGTATCGGAGGCGGTATCCTTAGCATGATTGTGGCAGGAATCATTGGCTATTATGCCAATCAGGGCAATATACCGCACACTTTAAGCATCGCTCAATGGATAGGACTGGGACTGGTAATCGTGGTTTTCGGCACATGGGGCGACCTTGTAGAGAGTCTGTTCAAGCGCACCATCGGCATAAAAGACAGCGGAAACATTATTCCCGGTCATGGAGGTATGCTCGATCGCTTCGATTCTTCACTGTTGGCCATCCCCGCAGCCGTAGTTTATCTTTACGCTTTAAGTCAGTTCTGAACATTATAACAGAGCCATGTTGCCGTGTGCAGCATGGCTTTTTGCATAAAATATAACAAATATGAAACTACTCATCGGTTTACTTTTTTCTCTTTTTAGTCTTACAACTTATGCCGGCACTCCACTCTACCATCAGACTGATAAACCCGTCAAACAGCATGGAAGGCTACATGTAGGTGCAGACGGCGAACTAAAAAACGAAAAAGGAGAGGCTGTCCGACTGCTTGGTGTGAGCTTAGGCTGGCACTGTTTCCACCCCCGTTTCTATACGAAAGGGGCGATAAAGACACTGGCCAAAGACTGGAAAGCAGATGTGGTACGTGCCGCTATGGGAATAGACCCCAAGAATGCCTATAAGGATAACCCTGATTTTGCCACCCAATGTGTAGAAACAGTTGTCGAAGCCGCTATTAAAAATGACATTTATGTCATTATCGACTGGCATTCTCACGAGATGCACACCGAAGAGGCAAAGGCTTTTTTCTCGAAAATGGCGCAGAAGTATGGTAAATATCCTCATGTGATTTATGAGTTATACAATGAGCCTATTGACGATTCGTGGGACAGCCTGAAGGTGTATCACAAGACAATTATCGACGAAATACGCAAGTTCGACCCCGACAACATCATCCTTTGCGGTTGCCCACATTGGGATCAGGACATCGATAAGGTGGCTGCAAGCCCGATAGAAGGTGTCAGCAATGTTATGTACACCGTACATTTCTATTCTGCCACCCATAAAGAGGACTTGATGAAGCGGATAGAAAATACCCTCACCCCCAACGCCTTGCCTATCTTTATCAGCGAGTGTGCAGGCATGGAGGCTACCGGCGACGGCCCCATCGATGAAAAATCATGGGAGAAATGGAAGGACTTGATGCGCAAATATAACTTGAGTACCGTCTGTTGGTCGCTCTCTGACAAGGACGAAACCTGCTCCATGCTCTACCCCACAGCATCCTCTAACGGCAAATGGAACGACAACGACCTGAAGCCATGGGCCAGAATGGTAAGAGAACTGATGCGGGAGAATAAGCTCGTTTGGGAATAAACCCTCCTGCTGTTACAGCCTTATGATTGTAACCCTGCCTTATCTTGCAGATGCTTTCAGGCAATATAATCATCAGATATTTGATGATAAGTTGCCCGTTCCTACACTGAAACTATCGCATGCAAGAACAAGATTGGGGCAGATGGCCTATAAACGAAAAAGGAAATGGGGACGGATAAAATACTATGACTTTACGATTTCCATTTCCGCAGCCTACGATCTTCCGCAGAAGGAACTTGATGATGTCATCATTCATGAGATGATTCATTATGCCATCGTCTATACCGGCCTGCGGGATTCTTCGGCTCATGGAACGGTATTTAGGGGAATGATGGAAGCCATTAACCGCAAACATGGCAGACACATCACCATAACGGCACGCCGACAACGGCTTACTTCGACAGCTCCCCACCCGAGCACTCCCTCAACTTATCTTGTATTGGCCATCGAAACGAGCGACGGCCACCACTTCCTGTCCTCCGTTAATCCCCGATATGCCGATCAGTTGGCCCTCAAACTCTCCACTGCACGAGGTATAAAGTCCTACAGCTGGTACAAGAGCACCGATAGTTTCTTTGCCTCGATGCCCCGTGTACGCTCGCTCAGAGGGAAGAAAATTAACAAGGAACAGTTCGAAACGATGTGTGCATCCATGACAAGTTTACGGTAAACCAACCCTACTGGACACAGCCTACAGTCCATTGTCCTATTCCGCACAGCCTATAAAACGCAAACAGCCCGCTGCTTTTCATAAGTAGCGGGCTGTTTTATTGTAATTCTATTCTTAAATATTCATCAGTTCAATGGCCTTTTCCACTGCAGCATGAATGCCTTCCGCATTCTTGCCACCGGCCTGCGCGTAGTGTGGCTGACCACCGCCACCACCTTGAATAAGTTTTGCTGCTTCGCGAATTATCTTACCTGCGTTGAGTCCGGCTTCCTTAACCATGTCATCACTCAGCATAATTGTGAGCTGCGGACGATTATCAGGCACCGAACCTAATACACAAACAAGCTTTTCAGGAAAAGCCTCACGTACCTTAAACGCTATATCTTTAGCTGACGCACCACCAACAGTAAGGACAGATTTTACCACATTAATACCGTTTCTATTCTCTACACGCTCTATCAAAGTCTTAACAATACGAGACACTGCCTGCTGTCTTACGCTCTCCATCTCCTTCTTCAAAGAATCGTGTTCTTCAACAAATTTTGTCAAAACAGCCTTTAGGTCTTTTGCATTATTGAACATTGCTTTCAGGTCACGAAGCGTATCTTCTATATTGTAGATAGCTTCTTCGCTTGTTTCACCGGTTATGGCTTCTATACGGCGAACACCTGCAGCAACACTACTCTCGCCGACTATTTTAAAGAAACCTATACGGCCTGTAGAAGAAGCATGAATACCACCGCAAAATTCACAGCTCGGTCCGAAGCGAACGACACGTACCTTGTCGCCGTATTTCTCACCAAAGAGAGCCACAGCCCCCATTTTCTTCGCCTCTTCCATTGGTGTTTCTCTGTGCTCATCAAGCGGATAATCCTCACGAATAAGTCGGTTTACAAGGCGTTCTACCTGCCGTAGCTCCTCGTCGGTAATCTTCTGGAAGTGCGAAACATCGAAACGTAACGTGTTAGGACTCACATAAGAGCCTTTCTGCTCGGCATGTTCGCCAAGCACCTGCTTCAAAGCGTAGTCCAATAAGTGCGTGGCTGTGTGGTTAGCTGCCGAAGCATTACGCTTATCCACATCGACACAAGCCATGAAACTTGCCTCAATATTCTTTGGAAGTTCTTTCACTATATGGATGCTTTGGTTGTTCTCACGCTTGGTATCAAGCACCGTAATCGTTTCGTTCTCGCTTACAAGAACACCTTGATCACCTACCTGACCACCCATCTCGCCATAGAAAGGAGTTGTGGACAGCACTACTTCGTAGAAACTGCTCTTCTTCTGCGTTACTTTACGATAGCGCAAAATCCGGGTTTCATATTCTGTATAATCGTAGCCCACAAAGGTTTGCTCACCTTCTTTTACTACAACCCAGTCGCCATTCTCTACTTGTGCAGCGTTACGGGCACGAGTTTTTTGCTGTTCCATTTCCGCATCGAACTGCTTTTCATCTACTGTAAAGCCATTCTCACGGCAAATCAGCTCGGTAAGGTCGAACGGAAAGCCATAGGTATCGAACAATCGGAATGCTTCTTTTCCATCCAGTTCCTTCGCGCCATGTGCCTTTAACTCATCCATAGCGCCATTCAGCAGGGAGATACCCTTCTCCAATGTGCGCAGGAACGAGTCTTCCTCCTCTTTGATAACACGGGCTATCAGCTCCTGCTGTGCTGCCAGTTCCGGATAAGCTCCTCCCATTTCGCCAACGAAAGTAGGCAGCAACTTATACATGAACGCCTCCTTTTGGTTGAGGAAAGTATAGGCATAACGCACGGCACGGCGCAAGATACGACGGATAACATAGCCCGCCTTTGCATTACCGGGCAGCTGACCATCGGCAATAGAGAAAGCTACAGCGCGAAGATGGTCGGCAATAACACGCATCGCCACATCAATCTTCTCCTGTTCATTCTTACATTCACCATCGGTACCGGTAGGTGTTGTAAAGCCATATTTAAACCCGCTAAGCTGTTCTATTTCCTTAATGATGGGCTGGAAGATGTCGGTATCGTAGTTGGAATGCTTGCCCTGAAGCATACGCACCAAACGCTCGAAGCCCATACCGGTATCGATTACATTCATGGCCAATGGTTCCAATGAGCCATCCGACTTACGATTGAACTGCATGAACACGATGTTCCATATCTCAATAACCTGAGGATCGTCCTTGTTTACAAGCTCACGACCGGAAACACCATTGCGTTCGTTCTCCGGACGAGAATCGATATGGATTTCAGAGCAAGGACCACAAGGGCCCGTATCGCCCATTTCCCAGAAGTTGTCGTGCTTGTTACCGTCGATGATATGGTCGGCCGGTAAATGCTTCGCCCAATAGCCGGCAGCCTCGTCGTCGCGAGGAATACCTTCTTCCTTGCTGCCCTCGAATACCGTAACGTACAAATTCTTAGGGTCTAAGTGCAGAACATCTACCAAATACTCCCACGCATAATCGATAGCCTTCTCCTTAAAGTAATCGCCAAAGCTCCAGTTGCCAAGCATCTCGAACATCGTATGGTGATATGTATCATGTCCTACCTCGTCCAAGTCGTTGTGCTTACCGCTCACACGAAGGCACTTCTGTGAGTCGGTACGACGACGAGGCTCCGGATCTTTCGTGCCAAGAATAATATCCTTCCACTGGTTCATACCCGCATTGGTGAACATCAGTGTAGGGTCATCCTTAATTACCATCGGGGCAGATGGTACGATAACATGTCCTTTCGACTCAAAAAACTTTTTATACGAGTCGCGGATTTCATTAGCTGTCATCATCTTTATTTTATTTTTTAATTCTTAATTTTCAACCAAAACTATTGCAAAGGTACTGACTTTTCAGTATTTTTGCAAAAAATAGGCTGCTGAATACACAAAAACATCCTTGAAGATAAGAATACTTTAAAAGGGATATTCTGCAAGCCGAAAACACATATCCTGACAAAAACAAAAAGCAAATGGTAGAAAAATCACGTAAATTATATTATTCCATCAAGGAAGTTGCCAGCCAAATGGGAGTTTCAGAGAGTCTTTTAAGATACTGGGAAACCGAGTTTCCACACCTCCGTCCCAAGACAACGGGCAACCGTGTGCGGCAATATACCGATAAAGATATTGAGCAAATCAAGGTTATTTACAACCTTGTAAAGGTACGTGGCTTTAAGATTGCGGCAGCTCGAAAGATGATACAGGAGAATCGTAGCGGTGCCGATAAGAGCCAAAAGATAATGGAAACCCTTATGTCGGTGCGCGATCAGCTTAAGGAACTCAAGACACAGCTTGACGGATTGGTGTAAAACTTCCAGATTTGTACTGTCCGATACCTTCCCTATCTCCTACAGGGCAATAACCTTCCATTCCAAGAAAGGTGTCCGAAATATTTTTACAGAAAAACAACAATAACGTAAAAGGGCATAGATAGCGACGCTATCTATGCCCTTTTACGTACAAAACAGGCCTCTTTTACGCAGTAATCTGTACCATTTTAGAAGGCTAAAGAGGCCATTTTCCTAACCCTTTGTGCAACAAGCGATTACAAAAGGCGTATCCTGCACTCTGCAGAAAAACAGAAAGAAGAAAAACATTTACATCCAAAACACTTGATACACAACGGCCGTACCCCCAAAGGAATACTGACATCGCCGATCTAACACATTCCTCCGTACTTAGTATTCAATGACAAATTGTGTAAACAAACAGGCTGTCTCACAATATTTCCCTTACCTCCTGCATATCGCTTATCTCACGAAGTTTCTCCATAATAATGCTTACTTCCTTACGATCGTGCACACGCAACTCAAGCGTTCCGTCGAAAATACCATTATCGCTGGAAATGGTTATCTTGTGAATATTGATGCCCAACTGGGCAGAGACAACCTTCGATACATCCAAGAGCATATTAGGACGATCGACACCGCCTATCTCTATCGTCGCATTAAAGAAGAGCTGCCCGTGCATATCCCATTTCACATCCAATATTCTTGGGCCATACACAGCCTTGAGTTTGGCTGCGACAGGACATGAGCGCCTATGGATTTCAATATGGTTATGGTTATCGATATAACCTAAAGTATCGTCGCCGGGAATGGGACGACAACAGGATGGGAAAATGAAACGATTGATATTATCCTCGTTAATGATAACAGGTATTTTCTTGTTAAAGCCCTGTCCCACAACAACCAATCCCTGCCCTTTAGACAGAGTTTTCTCTTCCTCGCCATTTCCTTTCCCCTTCGTTCCGCTCAAGAACGACGGAACATAACGGCGCCAGCCTCCGGACAGGAGTTTCTTTTCCGATTTTTCCTTCCCAATCAGTTTATCGATATCGTTATCACCGAGGATAACCGTTTTACGGCCTATGGCCAAGAAGAGGTCTTCATGCTTCGCCAATGAGTGGTAATCGCACAGTTTATTGAGTACCGACGTAGTCATCTCCAGCTCATTGGTCTTCAGCCAAGCGGCAAGAGTCTCCTCTCCCTTCTTCTGAATTTCGCGGTTTTCACGGCGTAACAAAGCCTGTATCTTACCACGTGCCTTGGCAGTAGATACGATAGATATCCAAGAAGGATCGACATGTTGCGACAGTGAGGTAAGGATTTCCACCTGATCGCCACTCTGCAGCTTATGACTCAAAGGCACCAACTTATGGTTTACCTTTGCTCCTATACAATGACTGCCCAAGAAAGTATGGATTTGGAAGGCGAAGTCGAGGGCCGTACACCCTGCCGGCATCGTCTTTATTTCTCCTTTCGGTGTAAAGATAAATATCTCAGAGGCAAAGAGATTCAGCTTAACCACATCAAGAAAGTCCATGGCATCGGGCTGTGGATCGTCGAGAATTTCCTTGATTGTCCGCAGCCATTCGTTCAATTCGCCCTCGTCTTCGGTAATCTCCGTGCCGTCCTTGTAAGTCCAGTGTGCCGCAAAACCTTGTTCGGCAATATCGTTCATACGCTCGGAGCGTATCTGAACTTCTATCCATCTGCCCTGATTCGACATCAACGTAACATGCAGAGCCTGATAGCCGTTGGCCTTGGGATGATTTACCCAGTCGCGCAAACGGTCGGGGTGGCTCTTATAGAGCTTGCTGATGGCCACATAAATCTGGAAGCAATCGTTGATTTCATCTTCCTTCTTATTAGGCTTATAGATGATACGAACTGCCAGAATATCGTAGATTTCCTCGAAGGTAACATGCTTGCTCTGCATCTTGTTCCAAATGGAATAAGGACTTTTCACACGTGCCTTAATCTCATATTTGAACCCCATCTTGTCGAGTTCGGCCCTTATGGGCGCTGTAAAGAGGTCGAAGAGCTTATCGCGCTGCTCCTGTGTAGAGGCAATTTTCTCCTGAATAGAGGCATATACCTCCGGGTGTTCATAGCGGAAACTAAGATCTTCCAGCTCCGTTTTAATCTTATTCAGCCCCAGTCGGTTGGCAATCGGAGCATAGATATACAATGTTTCGCCGGCTATTTTATACTGCTTGTTGGGTGGTTGTGCGTCGAGCGTGCGCATATTGTGCAGGCGGTCGCAGATTTTAATGAGGATAACGCGGATATCGTCGCTCATCGTCAGCAGTAATTTCTTGAAGTTCTCGGCCTGTGCCGAAGCGTGTTCTCCAAAAATTCCACCGGAAATTTTTGTTAAACCATCTACAATTTGCGCGATCTTCTTTCCAAAAATGTTCTCAATATCCTCGACGGTATAGTCGGTATCTTCAACTACATCATGCAGCAAAGCAGCGCAAATACTGGTTGAGCCAAGCCCTATTTCCTCGCAGGCTATCTGCGCCACGGCAATAGGGTGCATGATATACGGCTCTTGCGAAAGTCGGAGCACCCCTTTGTGGGCCTGCCTTGCAAAGTTAAAAGCCTTTGTAATAATATCTACTTTCTTACGATGTCGGGATGCAAGATAGGTATCCAGCAGATGTTGGAAGGCATCATCCACCATTTTATTCTGCATCCGCTCTTTATCTTCGGTATTCTTTAAGTCATTTGTCATAGGTCATCATTACTTTAGTTTTTGTTCAACTTCCATCTTTCCCATCCATTTAGCGCATCAAGCCCGACTCGTCCATACCTGACAAAGTTCTATAATGACCGTTTGTACTGGGGTCATGCGAAGGAGCCGAAAGGGCTGCGGTAGCCGCTGTAGAAAGCATAGTTGTGCCTACAACCGCATTATCGTCCAGCTTATGCCTGTTCCGGAAGAAGCGTTCTGCATCCTCTTTCGACAGTCGTAACAGGGCAATGCCGTCGGTTGTCTTGACTATTCCCTGCAGATACTGCGGATTCAGGTTTTTAATGTTCTGCACTTCAGTGCCTATTATATCGGCAATACGCTCAAAGGGTACGTCTCTATCGAGCTGAACAACGTCGCTCCGTTCGGGTAATCCTGTGGAAGTGGGTACGATATCATAGTCGCCATAGTAGTTCATAACATAATTGGCAGCTATGAAGGCAGGAACATAGCCTCGTGTTTCACGGGGAAGATAGCGATAGACTTTCCAGAAATCGGATGCTCCACCAGCTTGCTTTATGGCATTGCTCACACGTGTAGGGCCGCAATTATAAGCCGCAAGTGCCAGTGTCCAATCGCCAAATCTGTTGTATAGATCGCTTAAAAACCTTGCAGCGGCAACAGACGATTTCTCAGGGTCGCGCCGTTCATCCACATAACTGTCTATTCTCAAATCATACTGGCGACCCGTTGTACTCATAAACTGCCACAGGCCGGCTGCTCCTACACGCGAAATAGCATTGGGATTCAGACCCGACTCTATAACAGGAAGATACTTCAGCTCCTGCGGAAGTCCGAATTTCTGTAAGGCTTCTTCAAAAAAAGGGTTGTAGTACTCGGCTCGTGAGAGGAGATAGCAAGTAGATTGCCTACCGGCACGGACATAACGGTTGATGTATTTCTGTATTTCTGCATTGTAGGTCATATTGATACTTCCCGACAACTGCGACAACCGACGGCTGACATTCACATCCTCGATATCCACCAATGTATAGTCATCGGTTGCATCGACACCCATATAAGCATTGCTTCCATCTGAAAGATAGTAAGGGGCACCGACAGTAGCGACACTACTTGCCACAGTGGTAATCTCTCCTGCTTCCGGAATGGCCACCTCTATTCTGTTTCCATGATTATCTATAACGGTTTCTCGCTGTGCTTGAAGAGATACAGTCCCTACAAACAATGCCCAACCGGCAAAAAACAATCTATTAATCATACTATTGTATATTAACAAATAAAGAGAGCCTAACATCATTTCAAGGGATATCCCTTATGATATTAAAACTCTCTTATTCCATCGTTTCCTAAAAATTTAAACTGCACCCCACACCCACTGCCGACGACTTAAAGGGATTGTTCGGGGTTACCCACGACTTATCGTTGATAACTGTAGGGGCTACATGCAATGAAAGATCGTCGGATATGTCAAAGTCTGATAATGACGCATCGACATACGCATCGATAACCGACAGCGCATAAACGGCTATAGTGGCGAAAACGCTCATATCTCTCCAACGACGATACTTGTCTTTACGCTTTTTGAACAACGTTTGATATTGTGCCTCGTTGGCAGAAGTAATCGTCGCTCCTAAATGTAGGAACTGGTCGTAGCTGTGTGTATTGGGGTCGCTATCCATGATATCCTTATAGGCTTGGGCATAATCGTGGTACATTTGGTTATTCCATGACATTGCATAAATACAGCCAACAAAGCCTCCATAGATAATCGGCAGCTTCCAATACTTACGGTTATAAATCTGTCCTGCTCCCGGCAATACCAAAGCTAACCACAGGGCACGCTTGGGATTGGGTTTCCATTTTGCCCAGTCGCGCCCTTCTTTCTTCTGAAATTTTGCTTGTTGTCGCTTCGATTGTGGCTGAAGCGACAAATCGTCAGGGGTAAAAAGGGTGGAATCTATACTTTCGTATGGTTTCGCAGTCCCAACTTTCTCTACAGCAACAGAGCCATCCGGATAAATAACCTTTACGGTATCTTTCCCTATCTGCGCATTTATGCGGACAGAAAGCAAGAGCAATCCTGCCAGTAATAAAACTTTCTTTGCTGCCGATTGAAACTTCTTTATACTGATCGAAACCATATATCGTATTTTAAATTTATGTGCATGGCAAAGGTTAGTTCTCCTTCAGTTTATCCATCACCTCCATGATATGAACAAGTTCTTCCTCCGAAGCAAAAGGAATACTTATTTTTCCTTTCCCATTTGAATTACAACTCATCTGCACCTTGGCATTGAAGAATGTAGAGAGACGCTTCTTTAGCTCATCGAACTCCTGTGGAAGACTTGATCCTTTCTTTACATTCTTCTTGGCCGTACTGAAATCTTCTCCATTCTTTATCTGCTGGCAGAGCTCCTCCACTTTTCTAACGCTGTATTCGTTCTTCCTTATTTCACGAAACAGCTTCAGCTGCATTGAAGGACTGTCGAGCGAAAGTAAGGCACGGGCATGTCCCATATCTATTTCTTTCTTTTGCAACGACATCTGTACCTCTGCCGGAAGTTTCAGCAAACGCAGATAATTGGCTATGGCAGCACGGCTTTTTCCTACCCGCTCCGACACCCGTTCCTGTGTCATTCCACTCTTTTCCAGAAGATGTTCGTAGGCTAAGGCTATCTCAATGGCATTCAGATCTTCGCGTTGAATATTCTCCACAAGGGCAAGTTCCATGACATTCTCATCCTTGATGGTACGAATATAGGCAGGAATCGTGGTAAGACCTGCCAGCTGTGAGGCTCTCCAACGACGCTCTCCGGCAATAATCTGGTACTTGTTATCATCGGTTTTACGAAGGGTGATAGGCTGAACAATACCCAACTCCTGAATACTGTTAGCCAATTCCTGCAAGGCTTCAGCGTCGAACTCACGACGAGGCTGGTTAGGGTTGGCCTCTATCAGACTTATTTCAACCTCGTTTATTGTTGAGCTTCCCTGCGTACTTACAGGCTCGGTCGAGATTAACGCATCCAGTCCACGACCCAATGCATTCGTTTTGCCATGACCATTGTATTTCTTGTGTACTGCCATTTTTGTTTTTACTGTTCGTCTAATGTAGAAAGGTTGTTATAAAAAGAGTTGAATCTTATTTCGAATTCTTCTCGATAATCTCTTTCGCCAAACCTAAATGGTTTTTCGCTCCGGTAGATTCCGCGTCATAAAGGATAACCGGCAAGCCGTGGCTCGGACTCTCCGACAGTTTCACATTACGCTGGATAACCGACTTAAAGACAAGCTCTTGGAAGTGTCGTTTCACCTCATCGTAAATCTGTCGAGCCAAGCGAAGGCGACTATCGTACATTGTAAGCAAAAAACCTTCTATCTCAAGTTTCGGATTCAGCTTGCTTTTGATAATCTTAATGGTATTCAGTAGCTTGCTGATACCTTCCAAAGCAAAGTATTCGCACTGTACTGGGATAATCACAGAGTCGGCCGCTGTCAGTGCATTCACCGTAATCAATCCCAATGAAGGACTGCAGTCGATAAGAATATAATCGTACTCATTGCGGATAGGAGCAAGCAATTTGCCGAGCACTTTCTCACGACCTTCGAGCTTCAGCATTTCAATCTCGGCACCTACCAAGTCGATATGGCTGGGCACAATGTCGAGCCCTTCGATATCGGTGGTGTAGATGGCTTCGCGAATATCGATACCGTTGATGATACATTCATAAATAGAGCTATCTACTTCCTTTATATCTACACCCAGACCACTGGAGGCATTTGCCTGCGGGTCGGCATCAATGACCAGAACATTCTTCTCGAGCGTAGCCAAGGATGCAGCCAAGTTAATAGTGGTGGTCGTCTTGCCCACGCCACCCTTTTGGTTTGCCAGTGCTATTATTTTTCCCATTTTATTCCTCATCCAATAAGTATATTCAGTTCGCAAAGATACATAAATTTGCATTAACTCAAATGTATTATAAAGCTTTTTTCGTACATTTGCAGTCAAAACAAAGGGAAAATCATGAATTTTAAGAAACCATTATTTCTTATATCAAACGACGATGGCTACAAAGCAAATGGTATCCGGACATTGGCTTCATTTCTAACCGATATAGCAGACATTATCGTCTGCGCCCCCACCGAAGGACGTTCCGGATATTCCAGAGCTTTTTCGGCCATAGATTACTTAAGATTATCACAAAAAGACAATATACCGGGCTGTCAAACATGGGCCTGTTCGGGCACTCCTATCGACTGTGTTAAGATAGCGATGTCGCAGATTACTCCCGACAGAGTGCCGGATTTGATACTAAGCGGTATTAATCATGGCGACAACTCTACTGTAAATAATCATTACAGCGGAACAGTAGGAGTAGCCATAGAAGGTTGTTTGAAGCATATCCCTTCCATCGCCTTCTCCAGCTGCGACTACGATACGAAGGCCGACTTGAGCGGTTTGCGCGGCTATGTACGCAAAATCGTCAAAAAAGTACTGGCCGACGGATTGCCTACCGATACCTGCCTGAACGTGAACTTTCCGAAAGCCAACGACTTTAAAGGCATCAAGGTTTGCAGAATGGGGCGTGGAAGCTGGATTAATGAAATTGAAAAAAGACAACATCCAAGAGGTTTCAACTACTATTGGGTAGTAGGAAAATATAAAGACGACGAGCCTACGGCCACCGACAACGATCGCTGGGCTTTGGAAAATGGCTACATAGCCGTAACACCAACCAAAGTTGATGTTACAGCCTACGAAGCTTTCGATGCCTTGCAGTGGTTGGAAGAGCTATAAGGAACAACAGAATAAAGCAAAACAGAAACGATTAAAGCAGGAGGAATATGAAATACTATCTTATTGTAGGAGAGGCCTCGGGCGACTTACATGCCTCACGACTGATGCGTTCACTCAAGGAAAGAGACTCTGAGGCAGAGTTTCGTTTCTTCGGCGGCGATATGATGAAGGTCGCCGGGGGGACGTGTGTAAAGCATTATCGCCACTTGGCTTACATGGGTTTTGTTCCTGTTCTGCTCCATCTTCCTGTTATTCTGAAAAACATGAAGATGTGTAAAAAGGATATTCTACAGTGGAAGCCCGATTGCTTAATACTCGTCGATTATCCGGGCTTCAATCTAAGCATTGCTAAATACATTCACAAACATTCGCAAATCCCCATATATTACTATATTTCGCCAAAGATATGGGCATGGAAAGAGTGGCGCATTAAGAACATCAAGCGGGATGTGAACGAGCTATTTTCCATCCTTCCCTTCGAAGTTCCGTTCTTCGAACAAAAACACCATTACAAAATTCATTATGTAGGGAACCCTACCGTAGAGGAAATTAATAACTTCAGAGCTTTCTACAATGAGCCAAAAGATACTTTCTGTGAGCGCAACTCCCTATCCGAAAAACCGATTATCGCCTTGCTGGCGGGAAGCAGAAAGCAAGAAATAAAAGACAACCTGCCCGCCATGATAGAGGCTGCCCGCCATTTTAAGGATTATCAAATGGTCATTGCAGGGGCTCCTTCCATAAAGGATGGCTATTACAAAGAGTATATAAAGGATGATACGGTGAAACTTATCCGCAAGCAGACCTATGAGCTTTTATCACATGCCACCGTGGCTTTGGTAACAAGTGGTACTGCTACACTGGAAACAGCGCTCTTCAATGTACCACAGGTAGTATGTTACAAAACACCGCTGCCCAAGTTGATTCGTTGGGCATTCAACCATATTCTCAAGGTAAAATATATTTCGTTGGTAAACCTTATTGCCAACAAAGAAGTGGTACAAGAGCTGTTTGCCGAACGATTCAGGGTGTACCACATTGCTAATTATCTTTACCATATTCTTCCGGGACAGGCTGAAAGAGAGAAGATGCTAAAGGAATACGAAATGGTAAAAGCACGCTTAGGGAATGAGATTGCGCCCGACAATACGGCCGATATCATGCTCCGTTTGCTGCACAAACAACCCAAAGGGTATCCCTACCCTTTAGGAGAAATCTTGCCGAGCGATCATTCAGCCACAGAGCACACAACATACGATCCTGAAATACCTATAGAAAGAATAGAAAAGGAATAGAATATGATAGACAGACAGACGGTAGATAAGATTATGGACGCCACCAATATCGTGGATGTGGTGAGCGATTTCATTTCTTTACGTAAGGCAGGAACAAGCTATAAAGGCCTATGTCCCTTCCACGACGATTCTACGCCATCGTTTTCTGTAAGCCCTGTAAGGGGCGTTTATAAATGCTTTTCGTGTGGAAAGGCAGGAAATGCGGTAAAGTTCGTAATGGACTATGAGCAGATGAGCTATTGGGACGCCTTGAAATGGCTTGCGAAAAAATACAACATAGAAGTACAAGAGCGTGAGCTTACCACGGAAGAGAAACTGCAGGCCAGCGAAAGAGAGTCGATGTTTATCGTAAACGAATGGGCCAGTCAGTACTTCCAGAACATCCTTCAGAATACCACCGATGGAAAAGCCATAGGCTTACAGTATTTTCGTAGCCGTGGTTTCAGGGATGATATCATCAGGAAATTTCAATTAGGATATGCCCCGGCATCGAATACAGCAGTCTCGAAAGCTGCTCTATCGGCCGGATATAAAAAAGAATTCCTCACCAAGACGGGACTTTGTTACGAGCGAAACAACGGCGAACTGGTTGATCGATACAACGGGCGCGTTATCTTTCCATGGATCAGTGTAAGCGGAAAGGTTACGGCTTTCGGCGGCAGATTGCTCGATTCAAGGACAAAGGGTGTCAGCCAGAAGTATGTAAACTCTCCGGATAGTGATATTTATCATAAGGATCATGAACTTTATGGCATCTTCCAAGCCAAGAAAGCCATTGCCAAAAAGGACCTCGTTTATATGGTCGAGGGCTACACCGACGTAATAGCCATGCATCAGGCGGGCATCGAAAACGTAGTGGCCAATAGCGGAACAGCCCTTTCTGTATATCAAATCCGTATTTTGCACCGCTTCACGTCCAACATCGTTTTGCTCTATGATGGCGATGAGGCCGGCCGGCACGCAGCGCTGCGCGGTACAGACATGCTGCTTTCAGAGGGCATGAATGTTAAGGTACTCCTGCTGCCCGACGGCAAAGACCCCGACGAATTCTCACGAATGTACAGCGCCGAAGAGCTTGTAAAGTATATAGAGGAAAACCAAAACGACTTTATCGTCTTTAAGATTAATCTTCTTTTAAAAGGGGTTACCGACCCTATCAAACGCTCACAGGCTATCAATTCGATCGTCGAGAGCATCTCGGTGATAAAGGATCCTATCCTTCGCGATACCTACATCCGCGAATGTGTAAACAGAACCGGCGTACCGGAGGCTACCCTGATTCGGCAAATGAACAAGTTTATTTATACCGATAGGCAGAACAAGGCCAAATTGGCCGGGGCAACTTCCACACAGCCAGTAGGACAGGAAACTCCGGAGAAAGCCCGTCCTACGGTTTCCAATACTGTCAGCAGCGCAAGCCTGAAGCCCGGCATGGTTGCCGGCAGCGTGGAAACGATGTTAATTCAGATGGTCATCAAACACGGGGAGAAGATTATTTTGCACAATATCGAGAATCAGGAAACGGGCGAACAGATAGATTTAACCGTTGCGCAAATCATTGCTTACGATTTAGCACAGGATGATTTGCTCTTCTCAAACCCACTTTACAACACCATCCTCCGTGAAGCTGTAGAACATAGTGGCGAGGAAGGATTCGTGGCAGAAGATTATTTTAACCATCACCCTGACATAAATATATCGGAAACAGCTACACAGCTGAGCATCGAGAAGTTCCACCTTTCAGAGAGCTTACAGATAAAGGAGAGCGAATCTTACTTGTCAGATACCGTCCAACACCTGATATTAGACTTCAGAAAGGACTACATAAACAATCGTATAAAGGTTCTCCAAAACGAAATAAAAACAAAACAAACTGCGCAAGAAAAGATAGAAACCTTGAAAGAACTCCAGAAAACAATACAACTAAGAAATATTTTGGCACAGAAATTAGGAAATGACGTAATAATATAATGGGTATATTTGGTAAGTTTTTTAGAAATAACAACAGGCAGGATGAGTTCAAGGTACCTACTGCTCGAGAGTCTCTTAACCTGATAGTTAGGACACTTAAAAAACTTAACTGCGATGTAAAGACCGTAGAGGCAGAGGGGGGATATACCCTTTCTTTCTCCTATCAGTCGGGCTACTTCCGCATACAGATCTTCCCGAAGACCCCTTATATCGAACTGGCCTTTTTCAACATCTATTCTGTCCCTACTCCCTACTTAGGGGAAGCACGGCAAATTTGCAACGACATCAGCATCAATACCGAAGGGGGAAGAATGGTTTACTCGATTGACGCCGACGAGAACTGCATCAACTTCCATTATCTTCATAGCTTGTTCCTCAACGAGGAAAATGCCCGCTTTCTGCTTCAGCAGGCCTTAATGCGCTCTTTCTACTGGCAAAGGGTGCTGGTTTCGAAGGCGGAAGAGGTAATGGAAGCGACCAAAAAGAATCTGTTAAACGACTTGGAGCGTACCCGGTACGAAGGGGAGCGGGAAATATTCCTGCTTCGTGAACAGGAGAAGGAGCTGGATGAGAAAGCAAAAGACTGGAGAGAAACAAAAGATACTACCTTTACGCTTCAACAATGGATGGAAGAGATATTGGATATTCATGCTTTCAGCCCAGTCAGCCTGTCTGTCATTACTGAAGAAAAGGTATCCATTACCGATGAAAAGCAAATAAGAGCGTTTACCTTGGCCAATCTGATGATAGGCACAGAGCACCCGACAATAGGCAAGACAGCTTTGCTCGACCTTACCTTCCAATCGGATACCATACCTGAAACCGACCGCCACGCCGTTTTCTTTCTACACCAAGACGGGGTAACGCCAAGCGCCATCTACTATCGGGTTACGGCTACCCTGATGCCTTTATCCTTACAACCGGCCCGCACCGCAAAAGACAATATGCTGACAGGACAAACCCAAACCGTACTGATAGCGTATGACTTAAGGAATGACAAACAGTTGCACGACGAGTTCCTGTACTTCTGGAAAGAAGCAAAAAGCAAGCTGGAGAACGGCAAGGAGAACGAGCTTACCGAAGAGGAAGCCATGATAGCCTATGTAAACAATCCTTTATTAGGCATACATATTTATCGCGGCAAACGGCTTTTCTTAGAAAAGCGATACGCCGAGGCAGCCTTATCGCTCAAGAACAGCTATAAAATGCTCACCGGGAGCTTTACGAAATCAAGTCAGCATAACTACGATCTGCTCATAGAAGTAGCCTACCACATAGGCTTTTGCTATATGGAATTAGGACAGATGGAGAAAGCTTTATACTATCTTCACACCACGCTGCCTAACCGTAACACAAAGCATCTGACGGCTTACATCAACTGCCTGATGGCGCTTCATGATGGGAGTTCCAAGAATATTATAGATGGGCTAATCGAGGAGATACGCACCTTTAGCGATAACAGCGATGAGGAAAAGCCTCTTCCTGATGAGCTTTTCCGGTTTCAGAATTTCCTCCTGCGCCACAAAACACTCATCCTTATCGAGGAAAAAGATTGGCGGAGAGTTATATCCCACCTCGATTACCTCCGAAAATACGACACGGACAACCTCCCCCTGATAGAGCAGCTACAGCAACGTTTCGAGACGGAAAAGGCTAAAGAAGATACGGTCGAGCATACGAAGTATAATCCACTTATACCTGACCAAGAAGAGGATAAAGGCGGCTCTACTGATGATTCGGCACAGCACGACCCGCCCAAGGACAAAAACAACACGAAAGAATAATGGTATATATACACTGGATTATCGCAACGCTCTACATCCTTATAATTGCATTAACCATTATGAGGGTAATTTTAGACAATCGTCAGCCTGCCAAAACGATGGCATGGGTACTGGTGCTTGCCCTCATTCCTGTAGGAGGGCTCATCCTTTACATCATCTTTGGGCAGGACACCCGCAAGGAAAGGAAAATATGGGAGCATACGCTTAACCAGCTTACCAAGCGTTCGATGTTGGAGTTTGTAGAACAACAGGACCTCCATCCATCGCAGCAGCATCAAGTGTTAATTAACCTCTTCATGAATCAGAGTTTGGCTTTACCCTTCAAGGACAATGAAACAGAGCTGTATATCTCCGGATATGAATTCTTCCTCAGCCTGTTAAAGGAGATAGGGAAAGCACAAGAGAGTATTCACTTGGACTCTTACATCTTCGACGACGATGCCTTGGGAAGCCTGATTGCCGATGCGCTTATCGATAAGGCAAGGCAAGGTGTAGAGGTAAGAGTTATCTATGATGATGTAGGGTCTTGGAAAACAAAGAATGAATTTTTCAACAGAATGAAGAGGAGCGGTATTCAGATATATGCCTTTATTCCTGTTCATTTCCCTATTTTAACCAGCAAAGTGAACTATCGTAACCACCGTAAGCTGTGTATTATAGACGGGAAAGTGGGCTTTATAGGTGGTATGAACATCGCGCTGCGCTATATAAAAGGCACGAGGAAACAACCGTGGAGAGATACACATGCCAAAATTACCGGCAATGCCGTAATGGGATTGCAACGTGCCTTTTTTATGGACTGGTACTTTGTAGCGCGCGAACTGATAAACAATCGTAAATACTATAAGATAGAAACTATCCTCAACAACAATTCCCTTATTCAGATTGTAACCTCCAATCCTACAAGTAAATACCCCGAAATGGAGCAAGGCTACGTGCGTATTCTCTTAGATGCCAAACGCTACGTATATATGGAAACACCTTATTTCCTGCCCACCGAGCCTGTATTATTTGCCATGCGGACGGCTGCAGTGTCGGGCGTCGATATCCGGCTGATGCTCCCTTACAGCTCAGATGCCAAGATTGTAGAATGGGCCTCACGCTCGTATGTTCTCGAAGTGGTGAAAGCAGGGGTAAGCGTTTATTTCTATAAAGCGGGATTTAACCACTCCAAACTGCTCGTTACCGACGATTCTTTGGCCACCATTGGCTCTACCAACATCGATTTCCGATCGTTTGAAGAGAATTTCGAAGCCAATGCTTTCTTTTATGACGAGAAGGTTGCCAAACAAGTAAAAGAGATTTTCCTACACGATCAAGACCATGCCATCACGCTGGAAGAAGCCAACTACCGCTATCGTCTCCCCTTCCTCCAAAGACTTTGGGAATCTATCATGCGCCTGTTAAGCCCTGTGTTCTAAAAGGAAAATGCAAGCAACAGGCCGAGTAATTAACCAACACCACATGTGTTTGCACCCAACACCGTATGTGTCGGTAACCCACACCCTTTTAAACAGAAGCATCTCTATAATTCATAATCCTCTTTAGCTGTGGCAAGAAGGTGAAAACTTAATGGATTCAGATTGTTTGCCATAGGCGGGAAGGAGCCAAATGACAGTAAAATACTGTCATACCTCTGTTAAAATCATCTATATAACCGACTGACTAATAAGTTGTTACAATTCTACTTCCGTATGACAAGAGAAAATAAAAACATCGATTAGTTATAAGATAGAGAAAACAGATGGACTACAGAATTGTTAATTACCCCAAAATAGAATCGTACATATAATTAATGTGAAATCTTTTAAGTACTTTTGCAGAAAAGATTTAAGAATAGAACGTGGATAGAATTTCTAAGAACATAATCGGGTTTATCAGTCGATTCAAATACTCTATTGTTCTCGTTGTCGGTTTCCTTGTTGTAGGATTAATCGATGAGAATAGCTTTATCAAGCTCTTCAGCTATTATTATCAGATAGAAGACTTGAAGAAAGAGGTGAAAGAGTATAACGATCGGTACGAGAATGATACCAAGCAATTACGCGCCATGAAACGAGATCCCAAGGCTATAGCGCGCATTGCACGGGAACGTTACTTTATGAAAGCCGACAATGAGGACATTTTTGTACTAAGCGACGAAGAACATTCCCCTAACAGTAACCGGAAATAATCGCCAGAATGAAAGACCTTTCTATCTTTGAACGATATTGCCTGAACATCGGTTTCTTCGCAATCATCATCGGAGGAATCTGCTATTCCCTGTTCTTAATCCAGCCCATTGCCTGCTGGATAATGTTTGCAGGCGCCTTACTGGTGCTCTATGGGCAGGTTAAACAGAAGTACCCCGATGCAAGCATTACGATCCGCAGGCTTCGCAAGTACAATATCATTGCGTGTATTTGCCTTGTTTTATCAGGGGTTTTCATGATAGAAAACAGTTATCATTTTATCATGCTCTACTTCGTAAACCACATAGGTAACTACATGCTTTATATAAGAGTATTCCAGAATAATTGGGTAATCCTGATGCTTATCGGCGCCCTGCTATTGGTTTATACCACCTTACGTATTGGCAATGAGCTGGAACGAGGCCGCAATTAAGCATATAAAAAAACCTAAAAGCAAATTATTCATTTTAAATTGAATGAAAAATTTTCGCATCCTAATATATTCATCGTACTTTTGCGGATAGAAAACAATTATCTATGAATCAAATATTCTACTTATTATTAGCTATCATTTGCCTCGCATCTTGCACAGACTCCTACAATATAGAGGGAACCTCGAATGTATCGAGCTTAGATGGGCGAAAACTTTATTTGAAAGTTGTAAAGGCTGATTCATTGCAGGCGATAGACTCTTGCGATGTTGTTCATGGCCAATTTACCTTTCAAGGCCCTATCGACTCCGTCAGAGTGGGGCAAATTTTCATGGATGATGAAAATCTTGGTATGCCTGTCGTATTAGAAAAAGGTAATATTACCGTACGTCTGGATAACGTACAACAGAGTGTTAGCGGAACTCCGCTGAACGAACAGCTAAACGGTTTCTGGAAACAATTTAACCAAATCAGGAATGAATACGGCGAACTCGACCATGAGGAAAGCGCAGCTATCCTTAACGGGCAGGATGAAAGTACGGTTAATGCCCGACTGATAAAGAAGGCTTTAGGAGTTTATGCCAAGGGAGACAGGCTCTTTACGAAATACATTGTGGACAACTTCGATAACGTGTTAGGCCCTTGGATTTTCATTACACGCATCTCTTATGACACAACGCCCAACGCTTATCCTATCTGGATGGATGAGTATATGTACGCAAATGCCATCAATCAGTTACCTTCGTGGGTAGAATACATTATGTCGAAGGCTACAGACCAGTTTAAGAACAACCCCGACATCAAGGCCTTCTACTCCAACTTCATACAGAGCCAGAAAGAGATGAATGGTACGGCAGAGTCTTCCAATCCTGTTCCTGCTATGGGAGCCGACCCAACGATCGCTCCTCCTACTCCGAATGAAATGGCGGGCGACTCGACCAATACAAATCAGTAAGGGCTATCCAACCCTATAAAAAACAAACTCTTGTGTCAGCAATACTTATCAAAGGTGGAACTATCGTCAATGAAGGACACTCGTTTGTGGGCGACCTTGAGATAGAAGATGATAGAATAAGCAATATATATAAGGCTAATCAGTACACCCGTAACATCTATGATGAGATTATAGATGCTACGGGATGTTTTGTTTTACCTGGTATTATCGATGAGCACGTGCACTTCAGAGAACCAGGATTAACCGATAAAGCCGATATTGAAAGCGAGAGCAGGGCTGCGGCCTATGGGGGCGTAACATCCTACTTAGAGATGCCGAATACCGTTCCCACCACCACCTCGCAAGAGGCTTTAAACGCAAAAAGGGCATTGGCCAAAGAAAAAAGCCATATCAACTATGGATTCTTCGTTGGTGCGACGAATCATAATACGGCAGTATTCTCAACACTCGACCGCCATCTTATTCCCGGGATTAAGCTCTTTATGGGTGCTTCTACGGGGAATATGCTTGTAGATAAGGCTACCGTTCTCGATGAAATATTCACTTCGGCCGCAGCATTGGGGCTGCCTGTCATGACACATTGCGAGGATACGCAAATCATCAATGAGAACATGAGAGCGTATAAAGCACTCTATGGCGATGACCCTGCCATTATCTATCATGATAAAATCAGAAGCAGGGAGGCTTGCATCGCATCCTCAAAGCTCGCCATCAAGTTGGCTCTTCAGCACCATACACGGCTGCATATCGCCCATATTACCACGAAAGAGGAGTTGGACATGCTCCCCAAAGACAACCAGCTCATTACCTTGGAGGCCGTTATTCCGCATCTTATCTTTTCGGAAGAAGATTATCCTCTCAAGAAAGCACTCATAAAATGTAATCCGGCCGTAAAGACCATTGCCGATCGGGATGCACTAAGAAAGGCACTGTCGGATGGGAGGATAGCAGCCGTAGGTACCGACCATGCCCCCCACCTGCTCTCACAAAAGCAAGGTGGATGCGCCAAAGCAGCATCGGGTTTGCCCATGATACAGTTCTCATTGGTGGCCATGCTGGAACTTATGGATGCCGGTATCCTCTCCATGGAAAGGATAACAGAGCTGATGGCGCACAACCCGGCACGCCTATTCAGCATTAATGGGCGCGGCTTCATTCGTAAAGGCTATAAGGCCGATATTGCTATTGTTCGTAAAACAGATGGCTGGACGGTGAGTGAAGACATCATACAAAGCAAATGCAAATGGTCGCCTCTGCAGGGACATACCTTTCAATGGAGGGTAGAACATACCTTTTGCAATGGTCATCACCTTTTGAACAAGGGAATATTAAGTCCCTCGTATCGGGGAGAACAACTCACATTCAGAGGATAAGGTATCAATATGATAAAAAACAAGGTTATAACATATACCGTCAACGAGCTACAGCCCTACATAAACTGGATGTATTTCTTTTATGCATGGAGCATGAACGGGAAGGCCGATGGTGCTAAAGCCGAGCTGAAAGCCGATGCCTTGAAGCTTCTGCGTGAAATGAACGGCAAGTATCATACGCAAGGTGTCTTCTCGCTTTACGATGCCAATGGCGATGGTGACGATATTGTTATCGGGAATACCCGGCTCCCACTGCTAAGGCAACAAAAGGAAAAAAGCGATGGCAGTCCCAATGTCTGCTTGTCGGATTTCCTTCGTCCTTTGTCTTCCGGTATCAAAGACACGCTTGGTATCTTTGCTACTTCTGTCAATCAGGCCTTGGTAAACGATTATAAAGGAGACCCCTACACAGAGATGTTGGCTCAGACATTGGCCGACAGATTAGCTGAAGCTACAGCCGAAAGGCTCCATGAAGATATCCGTAAGCACCACTGGGGATATGCTCCCGACGAGCAGCTCACTATGGAAGAGCTCCTGCAAGAGAAGTATCAGGGTATTCGTCCTGCCATAGGCTACCCTTCCTTACCCGACACGAGCATGAACTTCCTCATTGCGGAGCTGGTAGATATGTCGGCTATAGGAATAGAACTTACCGAAAATGGCATGATGATACCCCACGCCAGCGTTTCAGGACTGATGTTCGCCCATCCGAAATGTTTCTATTTCGACTTGGGGAAAATAGGGGAAGACCAGCTAAATGATTATGCAAGACGCAGAAACATGCCGGCAGACAGTGTACGCAAATTTCTACAAACACGCGTGATAAGAAAATGATACATCGTATTGTTATTTTTCTTTTGATATTAATGGTATTGTCCGACTTGTATGTCGATGTACATTACTTCCGCAAACGGTACCCCTTACCGCTTGCGAAAAGATTGCTATGGTGGGTACCCTGCACACTGATGGTTATCTATACCGTTATTCTTGCATCCTTACCCGACTTTGCTCCCGATAATCTTTTCTGGCAAAACACGTATCTCATCCTTTTCGGAATATTGGTAATTCCGAAGGGTATTTTTGCCATCTGCTCCCTTATAGGTAGCCTTGTCAGACTCTTTCTTATCCGGACCAACCGCAACTGGGGGCATATAGCCGGTATTTTTCTTGGCTTAATAGCCATCATTACCTACCTTTATGGTTTCTTTATTGGTTTCAAACAAATATGTGTAAAACATGTAGATCTTTATTTCAAAGACCTTCCTATTGCCTTCAACGGTTATAAGATTGTTCATATTTCAGACATGCATATAGGAACTTTCACCGGATGGCGCCGAAAAATCCTGTTGCAAGAGCTCGACAGCATCAACAAACAACATGCTGACATTATCCTGTTTACAGGAGATTTAGAAAATGTAAAAGCTAAAGAGGTGAAACCTTTCGTTCCCTTACTCAACAAACAGCTCCCTTCGGTAGTGGCCATCCGTGGTAATCATGATTATGCTGCCTACTTGCTACATGCCACAGAAGAACAGAAAACGAGACAGACAGAGGAGCTAAGGACGATTATTAAGAACGATTTACACTGGAAGTTACTCGAGAATGAGCATATAACGATTACAAAGAAGCAGAGTGCCTCAGCAGAAAGTAAGACCGACACCTTATATATAATAGGAACAGAAGATGACGGAAAGGAGCCGGGACCTATCCCTGTTAATTATCAAAAGGCCACCAAAGGAATAAAACAAGGAGCTTTTTCCATTCTATTGCAGCATGAGCCAGCCGCATGGAGGAAGAATGTTCTGCCCAAGACCAGCGCCCGGCTCACCCTCAGCGGGCATACACATGGCGGTCAAATGCAGTTCTTAGGTATTCGGCCCACCAACTTAATGGGACATGAGGACCTAGGACTTTACGAACAAGCAGGACGTTACCTATATGTTACAGCAGGGCTGGGTGGGCTTGTTCCATTACGGATCAACATGCCTAACGAGGTAACGGTAATAACATTACATAAAAAATGACACCTTAAAAGTTATATTTACTATGATAAGATTCATTTACTGCGTTTATACATTGTTTGTTTTTCTACCCATTTTCCTCATCGCTTCACTGCTGACAGCCATCATCACCATAGTAGGATGCACACTGGGCAATGGCCATTTCTGGGGATATTATCCCGGCAAATGGTGGTCAAGGCTTACCTGCTACCTGCTCTTCCTGCCCGTAAAGGTGAAAGGCAGAGAGAATCTTCAGCCTGATCAGAGCTATATTTTTGTAAGCAATCATCAAGGAGCATTCGATATCTTCCTTATCTACGGCTTTCTTGGTCGTAACTTTAAATGGATGATGAAAAAGGGATTACGCAAAATCCCCTTTATTGGCAAGGCTTGTGCCAGCGCTCACCACATCTTTGTAGATAAGAGCGGAGCCAGCAAAATAAAGCAGACTTACGACAATGCCCGCAACATTCTGCGCGAAGGAATGTCGGTCGTTATCTTCCCCGAAGGAGCAAGGAGCTTTACCGGGCATATGGGCGTATTCCGTAGAGGAGCTTTCATGCTGGCCGACGAGATAGAACTTCCGGTTTGTCCACTCACCATTAACGGCTCTTTCGATGTAATGTCACGCACCAACGACTGGAAATTTCCACGGTGGCATCGTCTTACATTAACTATTCACAAGCCTATTCCTATCAAGGGAAAGGGTGTAGAATTCGAAAAACAACTTATGGACGAGGCATATAAAGTCGTTATGTCCGGGCTCGATAGTAAATATCAAGGTTTTGTAGAAAACCCTGATCAATAATCAGAAAAAAATAATTATCTTTGTTTATCCCTATAAGCAGATTAGTGATCATCAGAATATATGGCAAGCGATAGTATTGTTATCATTCCTACTTACAACGAGAAGGAAAATATAGAGAAAATTATCCGAGCTGTCTTCAGCTTAGAAAAGGAGTTCAACATCTTGGTTATCGATGATGGAAGTCCTGACGGTACAGCCCGGATTGTACACCGGTTAATGGAAAACGATTTCCCTAATCGCTTGTTTATCATTGAGCGAGAGGGTAAGTTAGGTTTGGGAACTGCTTACATTACCGGTTTTAAATGGGCTATCGGGCAAGGGTACGACTATATTTTTGAGATGGATGCCGACTTCAGCCACGACCCGAACGACCTTCCCCGTCTATACAATGCCACAGTCAATGAGGGGTACGACGTAGCAATCGGCTCCCGTTATGTATCAGGAGTCAATGTCGTTAATTGGCCTATAGGCAGAGTGCTCATGAGTTATTTTGCCAGCAAGTATGTGCGTATCGCCACCGGTTTCCATGTGCACGACACCACGGCAGGCTTTGTATGCTACCGACGGAAAGTGCTCGAGACCATAGAACTGGACAAGATTCGCTTCAAAGGATATGCCTTCCAAATAGAAATGAAATATACGGCACACCGTATTGGCTTTAAAATTAAAGAAGTGCCCGTTATCTTTGTGAATCGTCGTGAGGGGGTTAGCAAGATGAGCGGAGGCATTTTTTCGGAAGCTCTCTTCGGCGTTTTACGCCTTCGCTTAGACGGATGGTTTAAGAAATATCCCAAGATAAAATAACATAAGCCTACGTACAGTAAGAAAAAAGAATGACCATTCAGGAATCCTGCGACTTATATGCCAGCTTACCACAGATTGCTGCTATCCAGCAACTTATAAAAGGCGGAAACACAAGCAGCATCTTTTTGCAAGGCTTAGTATCATCGGCAACACCCATGTTCTTTGCTTCTTTGGCAAAACACTGCGAAAATGTATTCCTATTTGTACTCAATGACAACGATGAAGCCGGTTATTTTTACAACGATTTAAAGACCATTCTTAATCCGGAAGAAGGCGAACAGAGCCAAACGGATGTTCTTTTCTTCCCCTCCTCTTACCGAAGAGCCGTGAAATACGGACAGCGGGACGCCGGTAACGAGATTCTCCGCACTGAGGTATTAACAAAACTTGCTGCCTATAAAACGGCTGCCAAGCGTGGCTTATTCATCGTAACAGAACCGGGAGCAGTGGCAGAACTCGTTGTTTCGACACGAAAACTCGATGAGAGACGACTCACGCTGTCAGTTAATCAAACGATTAACATTGTGGAGGTAGGCAAAACGCTGCGTGATTTCGGCTTTTCAGAAGTAGATTATGTGTATGAGCCGGGGCAGTTTGCCATTCGTGGAAGCATTCTTGATGTGTATTCTTTCTCCAGCGAAATTCCTTATCGCATCGACTTTTTCGGTGATGATATCGATACCATCCGTACTTTCGAGGTGGAAAACCAGCTATCGGTAGATAAGAAACTGTTGATCGACATCGTACCGGAATTAGCGATGTTAAGCGACGAAAAAGTACCTTTCCTGCAGTCTATCCCTGCCAACAGTACCCTCGTTTTCAAGGATTTTCTCTATGTTCGCGATGCTATCGACAGTATTTATAAAGAGGGATTCAGCTCGCAGGCGCTCACCGAACAATTAGAAGGGAAGAATGAAGTAGAGCAAAAGGAGATAGAAAACAATTTTAAAAAGGAATATCAGCTCACCCCTGCTTCCGCTTTCACTTCCCAAGCACTTCATTATCAGCGAATAGAATTTGGGGCTATACATGCCGATGAACCCCTTACCGCAGCTCCCAAGGGCAACAGTGCCACGGTAACTTTCCACACATCGCCCCAACCACTCTTCCATAAAAACTTCGATTTGCTCATTTCTTCCTTGCACGACTATCTCCTACAGGGCTACCGGCTCTATATCTTTGCCGACAGCGAGAAACAGACAGTACGACTGAAAGACATCTTCGACAGTAAAGCCGAAGGGGAAACAGAAAGCGAAAACGGTTCCGTAGCCGGGCATATTGTCTTTACCCCGGTTAATCATACATTGCATGAAGGTTTTGCCGACAGTCAGCTAAAGGTGTGTTTCTTTACCGATCACCAGATATTCGACCGCTTTCATAAGTACAATTTAAAGTCTGATAAGGCGCGAAGAGGCAAGATAGCCCTTACCATGAAAGAGCTGCAAGAGATGGAACCCGGCGACTTTCTGGTACATACCGACTTTGGCATAGGCCGGTTTTCCGGTCTTATACGTGTGCCCGTAGGCGAGTCTTATCAGGAAATGATTCGTCTTGTTTATCAAAATAACGTCATTGTGGATGTATCTATCCATTCGCTTTATAAAATCAGCAAGTATCGTCGCAGTGACACCGGCGAGCCTCCTCGCCTGTCGATTATCGGCTCAGGCGCATGGGAACGTCTCAAGGAAAGGACCAAAAAGAAGATTAAGGACATTGCCCGCGACCTGATAAAGCTCTATGCGAAGCGCAGAAAGGAAAAGGGATTTGCCTTTTCGCCCGACTCTTTCATGCAACACGAGCTGGAGGCTTCTTTCCTTTATGAGGACACCCCCGACCAACTAAAAGCCACACAGGAGCTTAAACAGGATATGGAGAGTGCCCGCCCTATGGATCGATTGGTGTGTGGTGATGTTGGATTCGGTAAGACAGAAGTGGCTATAAGGGCTGCCTTCAAGGCTGCCGTCGATAATAAGCAAGTAGCAGTTCTTGTTCCTACCACTGTATTAGCCTTCCAACATTATAAGACTTTCTGCCACCGTTTACAAGATATGCCGGTACGGGTAGATTACTTGTCGCGTGCCCGTTCGGCCAAACAAACCAAACAGGTACTTGCCGATTTGGCTGAAGGAAAGATAAACATTCTCGTGGGAACACACAAACTGATAGGAAAAACCGTAAAATGGCACGACTTAGGACTACTCATTATTGACGAGGAGCAGAAGTTCGGCGTATCTACAAAGGAAAAGCTACGACAGCTGAAATCAAATGTCGATACGCTAACCATGACGGCAACACCTATTCCTCGCACCCTACAGTTCTCGCTGATGGGTGCCCGCGATATGAGCATTATGCGTACCCCACCCCCTAACCGCTACCCTATTCAGACGGAAATAGCTGCCTTCTCGCACGAAGTTATTGCCGATGCCATCAACTTCGAGATGAGTCGGAACGGGCAGATATATTTTGTAAACGACCGAATCAACAACCTTCAGGACATCGCCAACATGATAAAGGAGTACGTACCCGATTGCAGAATAGCCATCGGCCATGGACAGATGAAGCCCGAAGAACTCGAGAAAGTCATCATGGGATTCATGAACTACGACTACGATGTGCTCCTCTCTACTACAATCGTGGAGAATGGTATCGACATTCCCAATGCCAACACCATTATCATTAACGATGCTCACAGGTTTGGATTATCCGATCTTCATCAGATGCGTGGCCGTGTGGGACGGTCAAACAAAAAAGCTTTCTGCTACCTGATAGCCCCTCCTCTCGTGTCGCTTACCCCCGAAGCCCGCCGTCGATTGGAGGCTCTTGAAACCTTTTCCGACTTGGGCAGCGGCTTCAACCTTGCCATGCAAGACTTAGATATTCGTGGAGCAGGCAACCTGTTAGGTGCCGAACAAAGCGGGTTTATGGAAGACTTAGGATATAAGACCTATCAGAAAATTCTCTCGCAAGCTGTTACAGAGCTGAAAAACGAGGAGTTCCAAGACCTCTACGCCGAACAGGACAAGGAAGGAACAGCACTTTCCGGCGACGATTTTGTAGATGATTGTGCCGTAGAAAGCGACTTGGAGATGTACTTTCCCGATAACTATGTGCCGGGCTCTTCAGAACGAATGATTCTTTATCGGGAGCTTGATAACATTGAAAAGGACAGCGATTTAGACGAGTATAGAAAGCGACTGGAAGATCGTTTCGGCCCTGTTCCCCGTCAAGGAATGGAACTGATGCAGGTCGTAACCCTACGAAGAATCGGCAAAAGATTAGGTTGTGAGAAAATAATGCTGAAGCAAGGAAGAATGCAAATGCAGTTTGTCTCCAATCCCAAGAGCTTCTATTATCAAAGTAACGCCTTCGACAAGATACTGAACTATATAGGCAGAAATCCCAAACGCTGCAATCTGAAAGAGAAAAACGGCAAACGATCAATGGTTATATCCGGTGTGAAAACTTGTAGTGATGCCATTCAAATTCTGCGAGACATAGAAGGTTTGCCTACGCAGTCAAGTAGCTAAACCTATGGCTATCAAGAAATAAGTATATTACCAAGAGCATAAATACTTTCCGTCAAAGGCTAATAATTACAATAAGTATTAATTTAAATTTACTTCATTTGCTGTCATTTTTAACAATTTGCATAACCTGTTATATATAAGACGATTGCATATAATCTTCTAATGACAGAATGACAGTAAAAGTATAAAACTTATTTTTTTTGCCAACAGGTGCCCTTTTCCCTTGTAATACATACCCTTTTATAACACAAAACACGTCCTTTAACTATGCTAGAGGACGTGTTTTACTATGAATTCAACCGCAAAATACGCTAATATATGCCACCAAAACTACATTACAAACAAAGAAGAATCTTTCTTACATCCTCCTTAATCAACCGACCAGATGGCACATCCTACATTATTATTAGGTATCCAGTTAAGCGTTTGAGTGGCAGCACTATTTATGTTAAATATCAATACTTGTATAAATGCAGAACTATTACTCCATCCTTTTGTAGGAGATGTCTTCATATGATAATACCCTCCAGTTCCTTCATACTGATAAGCTATATGCGTATTGGCATAGTTTGTTGTATCATAAAAGCCCGCCATTGGTAAGAAAAAGTACTGACTGATTTCCGCCTGTGAAGGTCTTCCCTTGGTATAATTGTAGCCTTGCTTAGGAGCTGTACCTGTATCAAACCCAGCAATATATTGCTTTCTCTTTAGCCAAAGGCCTGTATGATAAGTTATTTTAGTTCCTTTGTCCGGATTACTAATAGTATATGATTGCTGATTAGGGCCGGTAAAACCATTATCAGCATAAGTGCCTGCAGCAAGATACATCTTAACCTCATCCAACGTAGGGCAATCCTTACAACTCTGTGAAGCTATATTCTGATTTAAACCTCCTGTTGTAGGAGGGCGCATCCCCGAATTACCTACACTCCATAAAGATTCACTTCCTGTACGAACAGGCGCATAAGCATCCCACTGATAGAGTTGCCTATCGGCTCGATAACCACTGTTCAGAAAGTTATCAGAATTAGATGGTTTCACTGTTATATTAATACTGTAACGATGACCGGGCAGCAATGTTCTTGATTTCAATACCAATGTATTATTTGCACTCGTCAGGTAGTTCTGTACTCCATCAATAGTTGCTCCTGTTCCGGATGTTCCAAACACCAATGTCAAATCTAATGGTGAGGCAGGAGTGTTAGCAACAAAAGTCTGATAGCCTGCAACAGCTGAAGGAGTTGTGTTTCCTGCAACCTGAAAAGCAAATAGATTAGGAGTTCCAAAGATAGAATAATTACCTGTAAGAATATTAACCGATGCTTTGGTATATAACTTTTCCTTTGTCTGAACTTTAAAAGCATTGACAATAGCTCCATTAGATGTCTTCAGCATGACACGGATTTTTGTAAACACATGAGAAAAAGTAAGCGTGCCTAATGGAGTATTAGAATCTTGGATAACATCGGAAATGCACATCATAGGATCTTTATTGGCATCTTCCGATACACGGACTGTTGTCAAATCTACTCCTTGATATATTGAGGGACGAGTACCAATATAAAAGAGCAGTTTATAATTACTCTTTCCTTTTACCGTTATTTTATTATCTTTCACTTCTGTCGTCTGTAGAGAAGCTACTGCTTTATTAGTGGCAGGATCGAACAATGCAGCATAAACTTTCTTACCGTTTAAATCGACAGTATTATAAACTGTTGTAGAACGAGTATGGGAAACCTTGCTATCATCAACTATTGAAGTTTCTACATCCATACCCATAAACGTCTGATGCTCCGTTATAGGTTGCATCGCTGCACGTGTAAAGGCAGAGTCTGTTGTTTGTTCACCAACTTTAAATGTAAGCTCTATCCCATCCCTCAGTATATCTTCATCGCCATTCTGCACACTTTCCGCATTTTCATTACTACATGATGAGAACAACAGACCTATTAATGACATAGCAACTATACATACTACCGTTCGCATAGTATTTATTCTTAACTTCATATTTCTAACTTTTTATTTTTAACTAAAAACCGAATGGAGCTTCTTCTTCCGAAGTTTCATCTTCCTCTTTATCTTGAACGCCAATAGAATGCTCTGTAGAATATGTTACTAAAACGTCTTCTATCTTTAATGAATATAATTTTATATAAGGGGATTCGTATTCTTTTTTTTTCATAACATACACAAAGATATAAATGTAATAACTCTCTTTTTAGTCGATTAATTGAATAATTTGGGGTGCAAAGGTAAGAATTTAAATCGAAAACCCCAAATATTACCTGAACAAAGTAAAGTTTACACTGCCATAGCTGCGATGTTCCGCAAAACGGGGGTGTGCAGAGAAATCGTTCTGCTTGCCATGTTCAAACACAAATAAGCCGCCTTCGGCAAGAATATCCGATGCAAAAACGAGGTCGGGAATATCGGAAAGATCAGGCAAGGCATAGGGAGGATCGGCAAAAATAAAATCGAACTTACGGTTGCACGATTTCAGGAAGCGGAATACATCGCCCCTAATAAGAAGGTTGTTCCCGGCCTTTATTTTGTCTATACACTGCTGAATGAACTTGGCATGGTCGCGGTCTTTTTCTACCGACACCACCTCCTTACACCCACGCGAGAGCAGTTCGAGCGTAATGCTGCCTGTTCCCGAAAATAAATCCAAGGCAAAGGTATCCTCCAAGTCGATATAACCGTTCACAACATTAAAAATGTTTTCCTTTGCAAAGTCGGTTGTAGGACGTGCCTTGAATGTTCTTGGAATATCGAAATGGCGACCTTTATACTGTCCGGTTATTATTCTCATAGTGGTATCTCTCTTTCTGTTACTATCCTAAATAAAGCGCCTTCAAATCATAGGGCAGCTGCCTGTTGGACGCATTCTCCATATTCCTGAACTCTATTTCGGGCGTATTGACATAAACTCTGCGCAAATAACGCTTCAACTGTTCGGTAAGCCAATCCTGATGCGGGGCTGTACCGACGATATACACCTCATCGTCGTCGCTGTTCATACCCAGTTGTTTCCATGCGAACAGCAGGAAATAGAGGGCATCGTGGGCATGCTTCACCTGAAAGGAATTATTGAAACGGAACCTATGCTGCTGAAAACCGAATACTTCCATCGTCTGATGATGGAAATAAGCATACAGTTTGCGACGCTTATTGGCATAAGAGGTCTGATGCAAATGTGTCCAGACGGGCTGGATAACGGGCTGCACACGCACCTCTTTAAAATGGTCGTCTATCACCATCTTCAAGTCTTTGTTCATGGCAAAGACTGCAGCCGCATTCAAATCGGGAAGGATAGTCGTAATGAGTTCTTCGCCGGGTTTTCTCTGAAATGCCGACGAGAACAAGGTTTCTACATCATTCTCCCGCAATTCTTCCGTAGGAACGAGCATCACGGGAGCATCCAAGAGTACCAACACCCGTCGGTATCCGCTCTGCAACAACTCTGAAACCGAGAATGCTTCACGAAGATTGGCAGCAATCGACATTCCCGTTTTCAGTTCGTATGGTTCAAATACAACCTGCCCCCCCTGAGCCGTTGTGCCCACAGAGAAGCTCATACTTTGCCTGCTTATGCGGATTGTAAGACGCAGCCGAATGTCATTGTTTGCGATTATTGCCATTGTCTTTTGTTTTTAACTTCCCATCCCCCTCCTAAGATTTTTGCAAACTTACATAAAAAAAACGGATAAAAGGTGGTAATGTATCGGAAATATGTCGTGCCAACTTGATTAACATCAAATAAACGTTTTACAAATTGTCAGTTTAATAAGAAAAGAATACCTTTGTACTCTCAAAAGATTTATTCCTCATGGCAAGAGCATTTTTCATTATCTTCGGGTGTCTGGCACTTGGAGAGTTTTTTGTTTGGGCAACAGGCATCAAGTTGCCATCAAGTATTGTGGGCATGCTTCTTCTAACCCTCTTCCTGAAAGTCGGTTGGATTAAACTGAATTGGATAGAGCGGATGTCGAAGTTCCTCATTGCCAACTTAGGTTTTTTCTTTGTTCCACCGGGGGTTGCCATCATGCTTTACCTCGATGTCATTAAGGCGCAATGGCTTCCTATCCTTACGGCTACCGTAGTAAGCACGATTATCGTCATGATTATAACAGGGCACATGCACCAATTTGTGATTACCTGCGAGAGGAAAATAAGCGATATGGATCCGCTTCACAGGCATCCGGACAGGCCACATCACCACAAACACGGAAAACATCACCATCATCATCATCGTGGAATACACAATAATGCGAAAGCAGCAATTAAGGAAAACACCACGAATAATAATGAGGAGGGTAAGCTATGATAGAAATGTTTTCTAACCAATATGTTATCTTGGCACTCACATTTGCGATTTATTTCCTATGTCGCCGGGCACAAGTAAGGACCGGCTGGATGCTCTTAAACCCTATTCTCGTTTCCATCGTCTTGCTCATCGTTTATCTGAAGGTTACGAAAGTACCTTTTGCTGTTTACAAAGAAAACTCTGAGCTGATCGATTTCTGGCTAAAGCCGGCTGTCGTAGCCCTTGGCGTGCCACTTTATCTACAGCTCAATGCCATCAAGAAGCTATGGCTGCCTATCGTTATTTCCCAATTGGTAGGTTGCTTGGTGGGTATCGTCAGTGTTGTAGTTGTAGCCAAGTTACTCGGCGCTACCGATGTCGTCGTACTCTCTTTGGCATCGAAATCGGTTACCACCCCTATCGCCATGGAGGTTACTGCCAGTGTGGGAGGTATTCCTTCGCTTACGGCAGCAGTCGTGGTGATAACCGGAATTATCGGTGCGCTGATAGGTTTCAAGACCCTTGCCATAGGCAGAGTACACAGTCCCATTGCCCAAGGGCTGTCGATGGGTACGGCATCCCATGCCGTAGGAGCATCTACAGCCATGGCTTTTGGCGATAAATACGGTGCTTTTGCAAGTCTGGGTATTACCCTGAATGGTATTTTTACGGCGCTGCTCACCCCTACCATCCTTCACCTGATAAACTCTATCTTTTAGGTTTTAAAGTTATTACACGTATGAGAAAGTTTCATCATTGGTTTTACCTGCCGCTCCTGTCGCTTACCCTTATCGCTTGTCATGCCGGGCGGAACAAACAGCAGCTCACAAAGCCTATCCTGCAGTCGGAATATGCTCCTCAGAATAAGGAAGAACAGCCTACAGAAGAGGCCGAAGTTACCAAGAAAGAGGAGCCCAACCTCCCTCCAAAGGAAATCACTTACAGCGGCAGTCTGCAGGATTTTCTCCCTTCATCGCCTGCCGATGCTTCTGCCGTTCAACTGGTAAAGGCGGGATATACGGTATCTTATAATGTGGAAACGAAAAATCCTAATTGGGTGGCATGGCATCTAACAGCCGACCATACCGAGGGATCTTACAAGCGTAAAGGTATCGACTTCAGGCCGGACGAGGATGCTCCTGCCCCACAGGTAGATACCTACGACTATATGCAGTCGGGCTTCGACCGGGGCCACATGTGTCCCGCTGCCGACAACAAATGGAGTCAAGAAGCCATGGAAGACTGCTTCCTCATGACGAATATGTGCCCGCAGATACATGCCCTGAACAGTGGCTTGTGGAATACGCTTGAAAACCAGTCCCGCAGTTGGGCAAAGAAATATGGCGACATCTACATTGTGAGCGGCCCTATCTTCCTGAACACCAACCATAAAAAAATAGGAAAGCATAAGGTATGGGTACCGGAAGCATTCTTCAAGGTGATACTTTGCATGCGGGGAGAGCCGAAAGCCATTGGCTTCGTCTGCCGTAATCGGAGCGAAAAGGGGCATAAAAAGAACGAGTTTGTGAATTCTATCGATCAGATAGAACGCATTACCGGGATAGACTTCTTCCCTTCCCTGCCCGATGATATAGAACAGAAGGTAGAGGCGACTGCCGACTATGAGCAGTGGTAAGTTCGGCAACAGATAAGAAGGATTATCCTCAATCACGACAGGATGCTTACGAAAGGAATTCAGTTTCATACCGGACTCGTTTTAAAAAGGCCACCTTTTACCCTATAAAAGATGCCCTTTTACAAGGCAAAAGGTGGTCTTTTGTCGTCCAATACATGCCCTTTTGCCATCCAACTCATACCTCCCTTTTCTACCCGACAGGTAACATCTTATAAATCAATCATTTATATTTAACCCATCAAAAATGCTGAGCGACGAGATATTCTACCAACTTTCTCAAGGATTTCCTTACACCCTTAGCGGAGACCAAGAGGCTGCGCTGCATACCTTTGCCGACTTCTTCTCATCGCACGACAAGCTATCGGTAATGATACTGAAAGGAAGTGCGGGCACGGGAAAGACTTCGCTGGCTGCTTCTATCGTGCAAACACTGATACGGCTAAAGCAGAACGTAACGCTATTGGCCCCTACCGGACGGGCTGCCAAGGTGTTTTCGCTCTATGCCGGACAACCGGCCTATACCATTCACCGCTTTATCTATCGGGAAAAGTCCTACACAGGAGTGGCAGGAGAGTTCAATCTGAACAATAACCTTTACCATAACCGCTTCTTTTTGGTAGATGAAGCCTCTATGATCAGCTATACACAGGGAAGTAACAGTTTTGGAAGCGGAAGTCTGTTACAAGACCTTATTAAATATGTATATAACGACGAGAACTGCCGCTTGGTACTCATTGGCGACGATTGCCAGCTGCCTCCCGTAGGAGAACAGCGCAGCGCAGCCCTTAGAAAAGACGTATTAGAGGTATTGGGACTCACCGTTTTCGAAGCGAATATGACCGAAGTGCTCCGTCAGAGCCGAAACTCGGGAATTCTGATGAACGCTATCAGAATTCGGGAATTGCTTGATTACAACCATGAAACACAACTGCCAAAGATTAAACTGAAAGGTTTTGCCGATATTACGGTGGTTCCCGGCGATGAGCTTATCGACACCTTAGGCTCCAGTTACTCGCGTGTGGGGATGGATGAAACCATTGTCATTACCCGTTCCAACAAGCGTTCCAACCGGTTTAATCAAGGAATACGCAACATGGTGCTCGACAGAGAAGAGGAATTAAGCAGGGGCGACCAAGTAATGATTGTGCGAAACAAGTATCTTTCTCCCAATAAAGACGATAAAGACGCACCTAAAATCGATTTTATAGCCAATGGCGACAGAGCCGAGATACGCCGTGTGAGAAATATAAGAGAAATGTATGGTTTCCGCTTTGCCGATGTTATTCTACGCTTTCCCGACTTTGATAACTTTGAACTGGAAACCGTCGTTATCCTCGATGTGCTCACTTCGGAAACTCCCAACCTTACACAGCAGCAGAATGAAACACTCTTCAATGCCGTTATGGAAGACTATCAGGACATTCCACAGAAAGCAAACCGTATAAAACAACTGAAAGAAGATGCTTATTTCAATGCTCTGCAAATAAAGTTCGGGTATGCCATTACCTGCCATAAGGCACAGGGCGGACAGTGGGAACACGTATATATAGACCAAGGATATATGACCCAAGAAATGTTAAACCCCGATTATATCCATACATTATATACTGCCTTTACCCGTGCCACAAGCCATTTATACCTGATTAACTGGCCCGAAGAGCAGATAGAGGAGGAATAATTCTTTCCCTTTGACTACGACCTTCTCCATCACTGCATCCTTGTTTCCTTGTTCTATATTCCCCTATAAATCTAAACAGAATAAAATCTTACGACAATATAGCTTAAAAAAGTAGCACTTTTATTCTTTAGTTTTTTACAAAAAGATTACTTTTGCCGTGAACTAAGATCGTAAAAACTTAACAATACAATAACAATAAGCTATGAGTTTGAAAATTGTAGTACTTGCAAAGCAAGTGCCCGACACCAGAAATGTGGGCAAGGATGCAATGACTGCAGAGGGAACAGTGAACAGAGCTGCCCTCCCGGCAATCTTTAATCCTGAAGACCTGAACGCGCTTGAACAAGCATTAAGAATTAAAGAGCAGCATCCCGGCTCTACAGTTGGCATTCTGACAATGGGGCCTCCACGTGCGGGCGAGATTATCCGACAGGGGTTATACCGTGGAGCAGATACCGGTTGGCTGCTTACCGACCGTAAATTTGCCGGCGCCGATACCCTTGCCACATCTTATGCGCTGGCACAGGCTGTGAAAAAGATAGGAGACGTGGATATCATTCTCGGCGGCAGGCAGGCTATCGATGGCGACACAGCACAGGTTGGGCCACAGGTAGCGCAAAAGTTAGGCCTTAATCAGGTTACATACGCCGAGGAAGTTCTTAAGATTGAGGATGGGAAAGCTACCATTCGCCGACACATCGATGGAGGTGTAGAGACGGTAGAAGCCCCGCTTCCTGTGCTTATCACGGTAAACGGGTCGGCTGCGCCTGCCCGTCCATGTAATGTTAAACTCGTAATGAAATACAAATACGCTACTTGTCCGATGGAACGCACAGGCGAAGAGGCATGGAAAGAACTCTTTGATGAACGTCCTTACCTGACACTTAACCAATGGTCGGTAGCCGATGTGGATGGAGATGAAGTCCAATGTGGACTAAGCGGCTCTCCTACAAAGGTGAAGAGTGTGCAGAATATCGTTTTCCAAGCCAAGGAAAGCAAGACGCTTACCGGCACCGACGAGGACATCGACGGACTGATGAAAGAGCTTTTGGACGAGAAGATTATCGGATAATTAAAAAAGACCCTTCCTGATTTTCCTCCCATAGGGAGGTACATAGCAGAAATACTATACAGTGTTAGCTGCCAGCTCCCATAGGAACAGGGACATAGAGGCAAATACCACAGGGTATTAATGGCTCCCCCTCCCTACAAAAGGAGCCATCGGGATAGGACGAAAGAACAAGTAAACTATGAACAACGTATTTGTATATTGCGAAATAGAGGGCACCACCGTAGTAGAGGTTGCCCAAGAACTTCTGACGAAAGGTCGCAAACTGGCCAACGATTTAGGAGTAGAACTACATGCCATTGTGGCCGGAGCAGGTATCAAAGGCAAGGTGGAAGAGCAGATTTTGCCGTATGGCGTAGATAAGCTCTTCGTCTTCGACGATGAGAAACTGTTCCCTTACACCTCGGCTCCCCATACCGACATCCTTGTAAACCTGTTCAAAGAGGAGCAGCCGCAGATATGCCTGATGGGCGCAACAGTGATTGGTCGCGACTTAGGGCCTCGTGTTTCTTCCTCGCTTACAAGTGGTTTGACAGCCGACTGTACCCAGTTGGAGATAGGGCCATACGACGATAAGAAGGCGGGCAAGCACTATGACAAGCTGTTATACCAGATTCGTCCTGCCTTCGGAGGTAACATCGTGGCAACGATTGTTAATCCCGACCATCGCCCACAGATGGCAACTGTTCGTTCAGGTGTCATGCAGAAAGCCCTTTACGAGGGGAAAGCAAAAGGCGAAGTGGTATATCCGGAAGTAGCAAAGTATGTTAATGAACTTAGCTACGTAGTGAAAGTGCTCGACCGCCATGTAGAGGCAGCCAAGCATAACCTGAAAGGCGCACCCATTGTTGTGGCCGGAGGCTATGGCGTAGGCTCGAAAGAAGGATTCGATTTGCTATTCCAATTAGCTAAAGAATTACATGGAGAGGTAGGCGCCTCACGTGCCGCAGTGGATGCAGGATGGGTGGATCACGACCGTCAGATAGGTCAGACCGGTGTTACCGTACACCCGAAAGTTTATATAGCGCTCGGTATTTCGGGACAGATACAGCACATTGCCGGTATGCAAGATTCTGGTATCATCATTTCGGTGAACAACGATCCCGATGCTCCTATCAATCAGATAGCCGACTATGTCATCAATGGCACTGTCGAAGAAGTAGTTCCAAAGATGATTAAGTATTACAAACAACATTCTAAATAACAAAACACAAGCATATTATGGCTAACTATTATAAAGATCATCCTGAGATAGAATTTCACTTAAATCATCCTTTGATGAAGCGTATTGTCGAGCTGAAGGAACGCAATTACGCCGATAAGGATAAGTTTGAGGATGCTCCTATCAACTACGAGGATGCGATAGAGAATTACAAACAGATACTGAACATCACGGGAGAGGTGGCAGCCGACTACCTTGCCGAAAACTCTGAAGCTGTCGATTTGGAGGGTCCACACCTCATCGACAACCGTATGCACTACGCAAGCAAGACGCTTGAGAACTTCGAGGCTACCCGCAAAGCCGGCCTTTGGGGCGTAAGCATGCCTCGCCGTTACGGCGGTTTAAACCTTCCGAACGTCGTATTCTCGATGGCTTCGGAACTGATTGCAGCAGGTGATGCGGGCTTCCAGAATCTGTGGTCGCTGCAATCTTGTATCGATACACTATATGAATTTGGCAGTGAGGAGCAGCGCCGGAAGTATATTCCTCGTATCTGTGCAGGCGAAACCATGTCAATGGATTTGACAGAACCTGATGCCGGCTCCGATTTACAGCGCGTTATGCTTAAAGCTACCTACGATGAAAAGGAAGATTGCTGGCGCTTGAACGGTGTAAAGCGATTCATTACCAACGGTGATTCCGATATTCACCTTGTTCTTGCACGTTCGGAAGAAGGAACAAAGGATGGTCGCGGACTTTCCATGTTCATCTACGATAAACGTAATGGTGGTGTGGATGTGCGCCACATCGAGCACAAATTAGGTATTCATGGTTCCCCAACGTGTGAACTTGTGTACAAAAACGCAAAGGCAGAGCTATGCGGTAACACCCGTATGGGACTTATCAAGTACGTCATGGCACTGATGAACGGTGCACGTTTGGGCATTGCCGCACAGTCGGTCGGTTTAAGTCAGGAGGCTTATAACGAAGCTCTTGCCTATGCTAAGGAGCGTGCCCAGTTCGGAAAGAAGATTATAACCTTCCCCGCTGTATATGACATGCTTTCGAGAATGAAGGCAAAACTCGACGCGGGTCGCTCGCTCTTGTACCAGACAGCACGCTATGTAGATATCTACAAGGCGTTGGAAGACATTGCCCGCGACGAGAAACTCTCACCCGAAGACCGTGCGGAAATGAAGAAATACACCCGTCTTGCCGACGCTTTCACACCGATTGCCAAGGGTATGAACTCGGAATATGCCAACCAGAATGCTTATGATGGCATCTCTATTCACGGTGGTTCCGGTTTCATCATGGAATATAAGTGCCAGCGTTTATACCGCGATGCACGTATCTTCTCCATCTATGAGGGTACCACACAGCTTCAGGTGGTGGCAGCCATCCGCTATATCACCAACGGAACTTACCTTGCCATTATGAAAGAAATGCTGGAAGAGCAGGTTTCGGAAGCCTTCGAACCTCTTCGCAAACGCGTTGCCAAGCTCATAGAAGCATACGAAACAGCACTCGAAACCGTAAAGGCTCTGGAAAATCAGGATGCGCTCGACTTCCTTGCCCGTCGCCTTTACGACATGACAACGGAGATTATCATGTCGCTGCTGATTATCGCCGATGCCGACCGTGCTCCCGAACTATTCGCCAAGAGTGCACACGTATTCGTTCAGATGACTGAAGAGAATGTGCTTGGAAAGGCTGCCTATATCAGGAGTTTCAAGGTGGAAGATCTGCAGAACTTTACTCAACAGGAAGCAGAATAACCCACTTGTTCGGAATGGCAGAAAGGGATAAAAGTATAAAAACTACTCGGCAACCCACAATATTCCGACCTATACTACAAAAAGGGAAGCAACTTTTGCTTCCCTTTTTGTGTATAATAGCCACCGGCACCCTCCCATCACCTTAGTTCAGAACAAGAAGAATACTGTAAACGACCACACATAGCATTGTAAAAGGCCGCATATTACGAGGTAAAAGATGCCCAATTACACAGCAATCTGCCACCTTTTACTGCACAAAAGGCCATGTATTGCATCAGGCAAGAAAATGTATTACTAAGAATTTTATTTTTATTTTCGTTGCTGTCATTTTTAACAATCCGCATAAACAACTATCAAACAAGGTCTTATCAGTGAAAAAACAATGACGAGATGACAGCAACTTCCAAAAGTTTCATACTACACTGCTATAGATTTCATATCACTTCTTTGTCATGGTATTTTACATCTTTGCTGTCATACCATAATTAAAAATGTAAGTGTAAGACCTTTATACTCAAACGTTTATACAAATTGTTAAAAATGACAGTAACTAAAAATAATTTTAATTCCGCGTTTTATCATAATTTCCCGTTTGGAATTCTTATCCCGAACGGAGGACTATAATCTTAAATCTTTTTATTATCTTTGCAGAAGATAGGCTGCATTCAGCAATTTAAGAACAAGCTCTTATTGCACTCGTTTGCACTATCCCAACTAAAAAACATTTAGAAACGGAAACAATATGAGCGAATATATTGTATCGGCACGCAAGTATCGCCCTGTAACCTTCGACTCGGTGGTAGGACAAAGCGCCTTAACCACTACCTTGAAGAATGCAGTAAAGTCGGGAAAACTTGCTCATGCCTACCTCTTTTGTGGACCTCGTGGTGTTGGAAAGACAACGACTGCCCGTATTTTTGCAAAGGCAATCAACTGTGAAAATCCAACTGCCGACGGCGAAGCATGTAACGAATGTGAAAGCTGCAAGGCTTTCAATGAGGGCAGAAGCTATAATATCTTTGAGCTGGATGCCGCAAGCAACAACTCTGTCGAGAACATCAAGGACTTAATGGAGCAAACACGCATCCCGCCGCAGATAGGAAAATACAAGGTGTTTATCATCGATGAGGTGCACATGCTGTCGTCTCAGGCCTTCAATGCGTTTCTAAAAACATTGGAAGAGCCGCCCGCACAGGTAATTTTTATCCTTGCCACCACCGAGAAACACAAGATTCTTCCGACTATTCTCTCGCGTTGCCAGATTTATGACTTCGAAAGAATGGCTGTTCCGGCCATCATCGACCACCTGAAAAGTGTGGCCGAAAAGGAGAATATACGGTACGAAGAAAATGCACTGGGCATCATTGCCGAGAAAGCCGATGGCGGAATGCGCGATGCCTTGTCGATTTTCGATCAGGTAGCGAGCTTCTCCCAAGGCAATATCACCTATGAAAAGGTGATTGAAGACCTCAACGTACTCGACGAGGACAACTATTTTAATATCCTCGACCTCTCTCTTGAGAACAAGGTGAGCGATATTATGGTGCTCCTCAACAATGCCATTAACAAAGGATTCGACTGTGGTCGCCTCGTTAATGGGCTGGCCTCTCATGTAAGAAACGTACTGATGGCAAAGGATGCGCAAACACTCCCACTCCTTGAAGTAAGCGAATCGCAGAAGAATCGTTACCAAGAGCAGGCCAAGAAGTGCCCTACTCCGTTCCTCTACAAGGCCTTAAAGATATTGAACAACTGCGATGTTCAGTATCGCCAAAGCTCCAACAAACGGCTGCTTACAGAGCTAACCCTTATTCAGGTGGCGCAGGTTACCCAACCTGAGGATGCCGATGCGCCCGCATCGGGGCATGGCCCTAAGCGATTAAAAAGCCTGTTTAAAAACTTAGTGATTAACGCTCAACAGAAAACAGTTCCGCAGGTAACTGGGAGAGTTCAATCAAACACCAAGGGGAAGGCTACTGCCCATGCGGCAGCCGTTGCCTTTTCTGCTCCGCAACAAGGTATCCAACCGTCTGTATCGACCGCCACTCCGCCTCGACCCAAGATGAAGCTGAATAACATTGGCATGTCGTTCAGCAGTCTTTTAAAGAGCGTACAGCCCAAAGAAGAGACGCAGCAGGAGGTGGAGATAAAGAATAAAGACGAGAAGAATACCTTTACCGAGCAAGAGCTTATCATAGAATGGCGTTCCATGTGTACACGAATGCCCCAAAAGATGAGCGCCCTTGCCCAGCGCATGAAGAATATAAAACCCACCATTAAGGAGTTTCCCAATATAGAAATCGTAGCCGATAACCCGATTATGCTGCACGAGCTGCAGGCTATCAAGTCGAGAATACGTGCCACACTGGCCGAAAAGCTGAAGAACGGACACATAGAGCTTACCCTCAGAGTGGCGGAACAAAAGGAGATACTCCCCGTTCTTTCTTCCTACGAGGTGCTCGAAAAGCTGAAGAAAGAGAATAAAGCCATCGATAATTTCATCAAGACTTTAAATCTGCACCTTGTTTAACATCACACCAAAAAGCCCTCAACTGCGCAACGACAGTTGAGGGCTTCTTGCTTTTACGAGGACTGTCTCCCTTTCTTCTTCCTCTTAATTATTCTTCCAAAACTCCGGAGTAAAGAGCACCAATACCGAGAATAGTTCCAGACGTCCTATCAACATTAAGGTGGCACAAAGCCATTTTGCAAAATCGGGAAGTATCTCCCACGACATCGTCGGGCCTAAAGTTTTACCAAAAGCCGGCCCCACATTACCCAGACTACTCAATGCAAGGGTCATGGCATCGGTGTTATCAATACCCGCACAGACAAAGATAATCGTGCTGATGAGCAACAATCCCAGATAAACCCCTACGAACGACAGCAGCGTTACACGTTGCTGCAAGCTGACATTCGTGCCGTCTATCTTCATGGGAAGTACCGCATTCGGATGTAGAATCTGCTTGAACTCATTGCGCATCACCTTTAAAATCATTACCATGCGAATGCTTTTAACACCGCCACTGGTAGAGCCGGAGCAGCCACCTAAAAACATACACAATGCCAAAACGGCCCAAGTAATGTGTGGCCATGTACCTGCATCGTCGCTGTAAAAACCGGTTGTCGTAATAATCGACGACACTTGAAAAAAGGCCTCACGAAAAGCCTCCTCCATTCCATAATCGGAACCTTTATAAAGCCAGTAGGCTATAAAGACGGAAAGCAGCAGAACAACGCCCGTATAAAACTTAACCTCGCTGTTTTTTACCAGTCCTTTTATATCTACTCCTACCACCGTAGCATACAGCAAGCTGAAGTTCAGTCCCGATAAGAAGCAGAAGATGGCCACTGCATAATCCAATGCTGCCGAGTGAAAGCCCATAATCGATGTACTGCTCGTACCGAAACCACCCGTAGCCGTAGTGGACATGGCATAGTTCCAAGCATCAAACCAACCCATTCCACAGATTTTATAGCTAATGAAACTTGCTATCGTCAGGATAAGATACACGCTCCAAATCCATCGTGAGCTGGTACTGAGCCGGGGATGCAGTTTACTCTTGATAGGTCCTGTGGCCTCTGCCGAAAACACTTTCACCGATCCACCCACCAAAGACGGCAATATGGCAATGGTAAAGAACACTATTCCCAATCCGCCTATCCAATGGGTTAGCGAGCGCCAGAATAGCAATCCCTTCGGCAACCACTCCGGATAGTTGAGGATGGTGGCTCCTGTTGTGGTGAAACCCGACATCGTTTCGAAAAAAGCATCGGTAAGATTATTGATATAGCCACTGATAAGGAAAGGCAAAGCTCCAAAGAACGAGAACAGTACCCACGACACCGTTACCACGAAATAGGCATCCTTTCGGCTCATGGTGTTATCCGCCTTGTTGCCATACAGGCGGAACAACAAGCCTGCTGCCAGTGTTATAAGAATACTCCATAAGATGGGCAAGGTATCTACCCCACGGTAAAGTAAGGATACAATGAGCGAAACACCCATCAAAAAGCCCTCTATACCCAATAGCGAACCTATAATTTTCGAGATTAATTTTGTGTTAAGCAGCATCGTTATATGAAATATTTCTCTACCTTTTTGAGATCTACATTATAGCAGAACATCACCACCGAGTCGCCAGCCTGTATCTGTGTGTTACCCGAAACCAGCATACCTTCCCTGTTACGAACGAGTCCGCCAATGGTTACACCTTGTGGAAAGCGAAGGTTTTTCACCGGTTTCTGTGTAATTTTGGAGCCTTCTTTCGGCACGAACTCTGCCACATCGGCGTTTACCGACATCAGAAATTTTACGTTTTCCACATCGGCATCGAGCATCATCTGGTAGATATGGCTCGCCGTAGCCGCCTTCTTGTTTACGATAGTACCTATATCCAAGCTCTCGGCCATGTCGTAGTAATCTTCGTTCTCGACGGCGGCAACGGTTTTCCTCACACCCTTTTGCTTGGCCGTCAGACAGGCAAGGATATTTGTTTCAGCATTCGAGGTAAGCGATACAAAGGCCTGCGTGCTGCGAATGCCTTCCTCCAGCAGCAGACTGATATCCCTGCCATCGCCATTAATAACAAGCGTATCCTCATCGAACAAGTCGTTCAGTTCCTCGCAACGCTCGGCATTTAGCTCTATCACCTTGGCATTCATATAATCGGGTAACATCTCTACCGCGCGAACTGCAGTGTTGCCGCCTCCCATGAACATAACGTTCTTTACATCAACATAATGCTCTTTGCCTACTACCTTCCGGATATAAGGTATATAGTTCTTCGTCGTCATAAAATATACCAAGTCGAACTCCTGCAGCATGTCGTTACCACCGGGAATAATCGTCTCGCCGTTTCGCTTAATGGCCACCACATGATAAGGCTCTTCCGGCCCCACAACGTCTTTCAAAGGGCGGTTAAGAATCGTGCAGCTCTCACGTAACTTGATACCTAACATTACCAAAGCCCCTTCGTGTACATCCCAACGCTGGCGCACCCACGACATCTTTAAGCCGTTAATAATGTCCTTTGCAGCCAGCAGTTCCGGATAAATAATGCTATCTACCCCCAGTCCGTGAAACAAATCGGTGTTCTTCTGATTGACAAACTCCGGATTATCGACCTTCGCTACCGTTTTCTTAGCTCCCAACTGGTGGGCCATCATGCACGAAGTAAGGTTGATATGCTCGTCGGGAGTTACTGCAATAAACAAATCGGTATCGGCAATACCCACTTGCTCCATCGACCTGATGCTCGTGGGCGAAGCCTGAATAGTGAGCAGATCGTACTCTCTGCTCAGTCTTTCCAAGTTCGCTTCATTGCTGCACATCAGTGTAATATCCTGCTTATTTCGTGTGAGAAGCTTTGCAAGATAAGTCCCTATGGCGTAAGCACCCGCAATAACAATTTTCATTTTATAAAAGTTTCTATATTAATTTGTGCAAAGGCGCAATCCTTTTCGTATTTCCTCCTTGATACTTTCCTTATCGGTATGGCAGAGTTGGCGCAACTCTAATACTGTTCCCTGTTCTACAAACTCGTCGGGAAGTCCCATCCGTTCCACATGAACGGCATAGCCATGGTCGTTCATCCATTCGCTAACGGCAGTACCCAAGCCACCTGCCCGCACGCCATCTTCAAGGGTTATCACATACGAGAAGCGCTCGGCCACCTCTGCCAGTATATTTTCGTCCAGCGGTTTCAGGAAACGCATGTCGTAATGTGCCACCGACGACACCGTGCCTTCGGCCTCTCCTTCGGCTTCCAGTTCACGAATAACCGTTTCCACATCGTTCCCCCAAGGGCCGATACTTAGCACAGCAATGTTCTTTCCTTCGTGGATTTTCCTGCCGGTACCCACTTGAATTTCCTCAAGAGGACACTCCCAATCGGTCAGCACGCCGTTTCCACGTGGGTAACGAATAACGAAAGTTCCCTTGCCCGGCAGCTGTGCCGTGTACATCAGCCTACGAAGCTCGTGTTCGTTCATGGGCGAGGAAATGGTAAGATGCGGGATAGGACGCAGGAAAGCCAAATCGAACGCTCCATGATGGGTAGCCCCATCCTCGCCCACCAGTCCTGCCCTGTCCAAACAAAGCACTACCGGCAAGTTCTGAATAGCGGCATCATGGATGATATTATCGTATGCTCGCTGGGAAAAAGAGCTATAGATATTACAGAAAGGCATAAGCCCATCCTTGGCCATTCCTGCCGAGAAGGTTACGGCATGGCCTTCGGCAATACCTACATCGAACGTTCTTTCGGGCAGTTCCTTCATCACTATATTGAGTGAACAGCCGGAAGGCATGGCCGGGGTAACGCCTACGATAAGAGGATTCTTGCGTGCCAGCTCCAACAGGGTTTTCCCAAATACATCCTGATACTTAGGAGGCTGCACACCGTTATCGCCCATCATGCGCTCGCCCGTTTGCGGATCGAACTTTCCGGGAGCATGCCATACGGTGGCACTCTTCTCGGCCGGCTCGTATCCTTTCCCTTTAATGGTGCGGAGATGTAGGAGCTTGGGGCCTTTCATGTCCTTTAACTGCTCCAGAATACGCACCAGTTCCGTTACGTCGTTACCATCGAAAGGGCCAAAGTAACGGATGTTCATCCCTTCAAAAATATTCTGTTGGCGGGCAAGTACCGACTTCAGCGAATTAGTCAGGCGGATAATTCCTTTACGACGTTCCTCTGTCAGCAAACCTTTTGCCTTTAACCAGAGCGAGGCACGATTGCGAATACGGTTATAGGTTTCGTTTGTGTTCAGCCCCACAAGGTATCTCTCCATCCCTCCTACGGCCTTATCGATCGACATATCGTTATCGTTCACTATAATCAGCAGGTCGTTAGGCTGACTCGATACGTTATTCAGTCCCTCATAAGCAAGTCCACCACTCATGGCTCCATCGCCTATAATGGCCACGACATGGCGGTTTTTATGCTGTAGCTTTGCCGCAACGGCCATGCCCAGTGCTGCCGAAATGGAGTTGGAAGCATGCCCGCATGTAAAGGTATCGTACTCGCTTTCGTCGGGCGATGGAAAAGGCTTCAATCCATTCAGTTTCCTGTTCTGGCTGAAGGTTTCGCGCCGCCCCGTAAGAATCTTGTGTCCATAAGCCTGATGCCCTACGTCCCATACCAACCTGTCTTCCGGCGTATTAAACACATAATGACAGGCTACGGTTATCTCGATTGCTCCCAAACTGGACGCAAAATGCCCCGGATTAACAGAAACTTCTGCTATAATATTATCACGAAGTTCCTTACAAAGTTCGGGAAGTTGCTCAACCGACAACTTTCTAAGGTCGGCAGGTGTATGAATATCTTCTAAATACTTATATTTTTTCGTATCCGACATTATAATAATATATAATGAGTATTAATGCAAAGATACGCCAAATAGCTTAAAGAGCAAAGAGAAAAGTAGGCTATTTTAATCTACGACTTACATATTCGGCGAAGAGCCCCTTATAAGTAGTCTGACAAAATGACACTACACTCCCTATGGAAAAGGCGGGAACCGGTGCCAATATGGCATATTCTATCAGCAGGCACGCTACTTGCATTTACCTTAATGAAGCTCGGAAGTCCTAAAAGGACAAGGAGCTACAAACGATTATAGCATAAAGGATTAAAAAATAATTAGGAGGTATGACTTATGTTATTAGCAAAAAGAAACAACAACAGTTGGTTGTCAAATATGTTTGACGACTTTTTCGATGACGGTTGGATGCCCCGCATGAGCGCAATGGCACCTGCTGTGAACGTAAAAGAAACCGCAAAGGATTATGAAATGGACATTGCGGCACCCGGCCTGAAAAAGGAATTTTGCCGTATCGACATCGATGGCAATGGCAATTTGGTTGTAAAGATGGAGGATAAGTTTGAACACAAGGAGGAGAACAAGGAGGGACACTACCTGCGCCGTGAGTTCAACTATACCAACTTTGAACAAACTTACACACTGCCCGATGATGTGGATCGTGATAAAATCAGTGCGAAAGTGAGCGATGGCATATTGCACATTGCACTGCCAAAGATAGAAAAGGAGGAGAAAAAGAATGAGCGCCGTATAGAGATTGGGTAAAACCTCATCTCCATCAGGCTGAAAAATCACAACGAGGGAGTGTCTTGACGAGTTCGGGATGCTCCCTTTTTTATGGCTTATTCCGAAGCAAAAAGGCTATTCATACATCCCTTTCCACCACTACTCCCGACACCATATACGATGGTATCTTAACCAAAAAAGAAGAATTTATAACGAACAAGTATAGCTCTTTTTTGTAAGTTATTTTCATTCAGGACAATGATAGAGAAAGGTTAAAGCTATAAACTTACAACTGCTTGATATTCATTGTTTTGCAAGTTCAAAACAACACATGCCCTTTTACAGAGAAAAAGATGCCGATTTACAAGCAAAAAGATGCTCTTTTTCCGGAAAAACAACGCCAAATTACACAGCAATAGTTCTCCTATTGTTTTTCCGTCTTCCGTATGTAAATGATTATTACTTATCGGAACGATAGAGGAACCGACCTAAAACCATAAGAAACAGGAATACAAAGTAGATAAGAACAAGAAAAGCTATCACAAATGATGAATATTCATCCCTTTGCAATAGCTTTCTTTTCTTTAGTAGTTTTATTAGTGTTTGCCCTCTTTTATATATCAGTATCGGGCCACGAAGAAGTATCTACACCTTGATGTTTGAGATAATTGCCATCATTGCTTCCAGCGATCTGCAATGAGATTCATTTTTCTCTTGTCTTCATAATTATAAATGCAAGATTACGAAAAACCTTGCTTTTCAACATAGTTAATGTGTGTTAATAGTACAAACAAACCCGACAGACTGTTTCTAAACATCTTGTACATAAGCATTTAATTAGTATCTTTGCAAAGAATAAGCAGCATTGTGCAAGGACAGAAAAATCGCCATTGCCTTTGTCTGCACCATACTTTATATATAAAAACCTTTCAATGGAATCGAAAATTATTATTACTAACGGCAAAGGATTTCTGTATGGCTATGAGAATGGCAAGAAAATAGGTGAGATAGGGTTTACCTTAATCGACAATCTTCTCACGATAGAACATACCGGAGTACCGAAAGAGCATGAGGGAAAGGGATATGCCAAGGCGCTGACCATGGAGATAATCAAATATGCCAAAGAAAAATCCGGGATAAGAATAAAGCCTGTATGCTCGTATGCAGCAACTTTCTTTGCCCGCCATCCGGAATATAACAACCTTTTAATCGAACATAATTAAGACAACAAACTATCAACGTATGAACAACAGAAACTTTATTGTTTGCGGATTGCTGATTACATCACTGGCCATAAGTGCACAAACAAAGCAGGGAGGCATCGATGCCGGTATGCTGAAAGCAATAGAACGCAGCAATGCTACGGCTGCCGACAAGGCGCTATCGAATGCCATTGCGGCCAATTCTATCGATAACCTCGCAAAAAACGCGCGTAACACGGCGAAGTTCGACACCTATTTTAGTATAACGACGCCTACGCAAAGCATTCATAACCAAAAGAGTTCGGGAAGATGCTGGCTGTTTACGGGCTTGAATGTGCTTCGCTCTCACTTTGCAAAGGCACACGCCGACAGTATTAAAGTGGAATATTCGCAGGCATATCTTTTCTTTTACGACCAGTTGGAGAAAGCCAATCTGATGCTGCAGGGCGTTATCGACAATGCCAAAAAGCCGATGGATGATGTCCGAATGAAGTTCTTCTTCCAAAATCCTATCGGCGATGGGGGCACTTTTTGCGGTGTAGCCGATCTGACAGAGAAGTATGGCCTTGTGCCAATGGAAGTGATGCCGGAAACTTATTCGGCCGAGAACACTTCGCGCATGGCAAAGATTATCTCGTCGAAGCTGCGGGAATATGGCTTGGAATTAAGGAAGATGGTGACCGGAAAGAAGTCGGCAGCAGTCATCAAGCAGCGTAAAACGGAGATGCTCGGCACCATTTATCATATTCTTTCCCTATCACTGGGAGAACCGGTAAAGCAATTCTCCTTTGCTTTCAGGGACAAAAACGGCAAACAGATAGGAGAGCCTAAGGCTTATACACCACAAGAGTTTTATAAAGAGACGGTGGGTAGCAGTCTGAACGGCACTTTCCTTATGGTAATGAACGACCCTCGTCGGCCCTATTACAAGACTTATGAGGTGGAGTACGACCGTCATACCTACGATGGACATAACTGGAAGTATGTAAACTTACCTATGGAAGATATTGCAAAACTTGCCATTGCATCCCTAAAAGATGGCGCAAAAATGTACTCAAGCTATGATGTAGGCAAGCAATTAGACCGAAAACAAGGTTTCCTCGACACTGAGAACTACGACTATGGAACACTTTTCGGTACCACTTTTCCTATGAGTAAGGCCGAGAGAATAGAGACTTACGACAGTGGCTCTACGCATGCCATGACACTGACCGCTGTAGATCTGGATCGGGACGGACTGCCCAAGAAATGGGAAGTGGAAAATTCTTGGGGCGCAGACTACGGATATAAAGGGCATTTAATCATGACCAACGACTGGTTTAACGACTATATGTTCCGCCTCGTAGTAGATAAGAAATATGCTACAGAAGACATTCTGAAGGCTGCCGACACCAAGCCAATCATGGTAATGCCGGAAGATCCGCTCTTCCAAAGCGATAAATAACGATTTCATCTTTTGCCAAGAAGCCTCTTCTTTCTTGGTAAAAGATTTTCTGATTTCCGAGAAATCAGAAGGAAGAGTACTGAAAGAAAGGATATATATACCATTGCTTTTTTGTACCTTTGCTCAAAATACTAATATGACTACAAATTTAAATGCTATATGATAGCGCCTAAAATATGAGAAAAAAAATACTATCAATTGCAACTTTTATGCTGGTTAGTGCCGGAATAATGGCACAAACCAAGATTATTCAGCCAACATTTACAGAGTGGAAAGACCTAAGTGTGAATGAAGTAAACCGCTTTCCGATACACTCTAACTTCTTTTCGTTCCTGACAAACAGCGATAAGGGCTTTCGGGAAATGGATAAAAAGAAGTCGGAGAACTACCTGTCGCTTAATGGAGACTGGAAGTTTAAGTGGGTGGAACATGCCAATCAGCGACCCACAGATTTCTATAAAACCGACTTCGACGACGGCCATTGGGGAACAATGTCGGTACCCGGTATTTGGGAAGTAAACGGCTTTGGCGATCCTGTATATCTGAATGTAGGGTTTGCTTGGCGTGGAAATTTCAAGAACGACCCGCCTAATCCTCCCATTACCGATAATCATGTAGGATCTTATCGTAGAACGATTACTCTCCCTGCGTCGTGGAAAGGAAAGCAGGTAATAGCTCACTTCGGGTCGGTTACATCATGTATGTACCTTTGGGTGAACGGCAAATTCGTTGGTTATGCCGAAGATTCCAAGATAGCAGCAGAGTTCGATATAACCAAATACCTACACGAAGGAGAAAACCTGTTGGCCTTTCAGGTATTCAGATGGTGCGATGGCAGCTACTGTGAGGATCAGGACTTCTGGCGTTTAAGCGGTGTTGCAAGGGACAGTTACCTTTTTGCACGCAACAAGCAGATACACCTGAACGATATTAACATTACTCCCGACCTTGTAAACAACTACCAAGATGGTACGCTGAAGGTTGTCGGAAACGTGTCGGGGAAAGCCGATATTCTGCTTAGTCTAAAGGATGCCGAGGGGAAAGAGGTAGCTAAAGCCCAACCCACAATCGATGGGAAGGGCGATTTCAAAGCCGCTTTCGAGGTGAAAAATCCCCAAAAATGGACGGCAGAAACACCTTATTTATATAGATTGGATGTTCAAACCATCGACCGAAAGACCGACAGGGCTGTGGAAGCAGTGCCACAAAATGTTGGTTTCAGAAAGGTGGAGATAAAGAATGCACAGGTACTTATAAATGGGAAACCTGTACTTTTCAAGGGAGTAAACCGCCACGAGGTAGATCCCGACGGCGGATACACGCTTACTACGGCACGCATGATTCAGGATTTAAAGATTATGAAGCAGCTGAATGTCAATGCAGTTCGCACCTGCCACTATCCTGACGATCCGGAATGGTACGACCTTTGCGATAAGTATGGTTTCTATGTGGTGGCCGAAGCCAATCAAGAAAGTCATGGATTCGGCTATGGCAAGGATGCTCCTTCGGCTCAACCAATGTTTGCAAAACAAATTCTCGAAAGAAACAAGCATAATGTAGGCTTGTTCTTTAACCACCCAAGCATCGTTATCTGGAGCTTGGGAAACGAGACATGCTATAGCGAGAACTTCGATAAGGCATACGATTGGGTAAAGAAATTCGACCCAAGTCGCCCCGTACAGTACGAAAGAGCCGAAAGAACAGGATATGCAACCGACATTTTTTGTCCGATGTACCTGTCGCCAAAGGGCTGCGAAGAGTATGCAAGTAACCCGCAGAACACCCGCCCTTTAATACAATGTGAGTATAATCACACCATGGGTAACTCCGGTGGTGGACTGAAAGAATACTGGGATTTGGTTAGGAAATACCCCAAGTATCAGGGTGGATTTGTGTGGGACTTCGTCGATCAGGCGCTGCATCGTAAGCCACATTTCGATGCAAGCCGCACCTTGCAGGATTATGAGAAATTGGCAAAAGAGGTTACGGCAAAAACCGAATATACCTATGGTGGCGACTATAACCAACACGACCCGTCGGACGTTAATTTCAACAGCAACGGTATGATTGGTCCCGATCGTCAGCTAAATCCTCATGCTTACGAGGTAGGTTATGAGTATCAGAACGTATGGGTTACCCCTGTCGATATGCAAAAAGGAACGATTCGCGTAAAGAACGAGTACTTCTTCCGCGACCTTAAGAACTACCGATTGAACTGGACTTTGCTGGCAGACGGTCATCCTGTTCAGCAAGGAAGCATCGAAAGTCTGGACGTTCAGCCACAGCAAACAAAAGATTTCACGATACCTTATCGTTTGGATGAGGAAGATGGGGAGTATTTCCTCAACGTAGATATTGCCTTGAAAGAGGCAGAGCCGCTGATGGAAAAGGAGCAGGTAGTATCGATAGCACAGTTGCCTGTCAGAGGAGTGAAAGAAAAAATCAAATCTTTATTGCCCTTGCTCATAGGACAACAGAAAATCGATAAGATAAAAGTTTCCGACAAAGACAACCAGCCTTTAACCATCACCAACAAGAAAGGATTGCTACTTTCGTTCGACAAAACAACCGGGTATCTATCACAATACACTGTAAATGGCGTCGATTTCTTGGGCGAAGGTGGCGTATTGAAGCCTAACTTCTGGCGGGCAGTTACCGACAACGACATGGGAGCACAGTTCCAAAAAATTATGCAAGTGTGGAAGAATCCTACCATAAAATTAGAAAAGTTGTACTTTAACAAGAAAGAGAATACTGTTGTTGCCGATTATATCCTCCCCTCGCTCAAGGAAGACAAGGCGGAAAAGGATGCCGGAAAGGAGAACAATCCTACGGTGGGGACTACAGAAAAGACTACAACACTACAAATTCGATACCTCATTATGCCTCAAAACTCGATAGGTATTACCATGAGCATAAAGGTAGGCAATGACACTACGGTTAAGTATCTTCCCCGCTTTGGCATGGTAATGCAAATGCCTTACAACATGGATCAGATTACTTACTATGGCAGAGGCCCTATCGAAAACTATGCAGACAGGAAGTATTCGCAGCGCATCGGACTGTATGAATCTACCACCGATCAGCAGTTCTTCCCTTATATCCGCCCACAGGAAACGGGTACTAAAACCGATGTCCGACTGTGGATACAGGGGAATCGTACACAAAACCTGCTGCTTTTCCTCCCTATCGAAGAAACCGTTTCCATGAGTTCATTGCACTATAACATCGATGACTTGGACGAAGGAATGGAGAAACATCAAACACATAGCTACCAAGTTCCACTATCGAAATACACCAATGTAACGATAGATAAGGTGATGATGGGGGTAGGCGGTATCAACAGTTGGGGAGAATGGCCTCTGGAGGAGTATATGGTACCCGTAAAAGACTATGAGTTCTCTTTCTTGCTAATGCCGACAGCTATACAAGAGGTAAAGCAAAACAGCTTACAATAGAAAGATAATGAGCTTTTTTCTGTGCCGTGCATAGCAAGCAGAAATAGCAATGAAATAATAAATTCAAAGAAAATCTCATGCCGTCATTTTTAACATTCTATACAAACATCTGAATATAAGACAGATGTAGTAATGTTTTAAATGACGGTATGACAGCAAAACCTAAAAGACTGTGATAGAAAAATGATACATGACTTTGAAAGATTGCTGTCATATCATCACTCCTTTCAGCACTATAAGAACTTACATGATAGGTATTTACATAAACTGTTAAAAGTGACGGCAAATGAAAGAAAAATAAAACTGTTTTTATATATCACCTTTTGCCATACAAAAGATGGTCTTTAATGGTACGAAAGATAGCCTTTCGCACAGCAAAAGGTGGCATATATATAAGTAGCATATATATAATAAGGTGGCACATAGGATGAAGGCGAATCCTCCTGAACGACATAGAAGCATGCTGAATCAGGAGGATTTTCCGTTCATAGAACACCGAACAAAGTACCACATTAAATATGTTAAGATACGGCAAAGTTTTATTAAACCACTTGATTCAAAGCAAGAAAAGCCTCTAAAACGCCTTTTTTTAGGCGTATATGACTATTTTTTTGCGAAAATTTGTTGTGTATCACAAAAAAAGGCTATCTTTGCACCATAAATTTATTTGCTGAAACTAATAAGTAATATTAAACGTTTTATGAAAAAGTTATTATTTGCGCTTTCAATGCTCACTATGGGTGTTGCTAGCAGTAATGCACAGGTAGCTTATGAGAAATCAAAGCTATTCGACAATGTTTACGTAGGTTTAGAAGGTGGTGCAAACACTCCTCTTGACTTTAACAAGGTTTTCCCTTTGAACGGTATTGCAGGTCTTAAGGTTGGTAAGTGGTTCAGCCCTATGTTCGGCGCAAACTTAGAGGGTCAGGTATCTTTCGGTGACAATGGTTATCGTCCGGGCGCTGTAGGTTTACCATACAGCCACAAGAGCAGCACTTTAGTTAGAGGTATGGCTGTATTTTTGAATGGTACTGCAAACCTGACAAACATCTTTGGTGAGTATCGTCCAGACCGCGCATTCGAGATTGGTCTTGAGGCTGGTGTTGGTTATTCTAGAACTTTTGGTGACAAGAAGATCGACTTCCATGCAGGCGATAGCAATGAATTACTGGCTAAGACAGGTCTAACATTCGCTTACAACTTCGGTTCAGATAAGCAGTGGCAGGCATACTTGGAGCCAGCTATCGTTTGGAACCTAACACATGGTCCTGGCGATGCTGTCAAGTTTAACAAGCACTTTGCAAACATCGGTTTGTATGCTGGTGTGAACTACAAGTTCAAGACCTCTAACGGTACTCACAACTTCAAGGTTTATGATATCGCTGCTATGAACAACGAGATTAACTCTCTGCGCGATCAGTTGGCTGCTAAACCTAAGGAAGTTATCAAGGAAGTTGTTAAGGAAGTTCCAACAGAGTCTGTTAAGGAGCTATGTGTAGAGAACTTGATCTTCGTTACTTTTGCACAGGGTAAGTACTACCTAACTAACGAGGCTAAGGCTGCTCTTGACAAGGTTGATGCAGGTCGCCACGTACAGATCGTTGGTACAGCTTCTCCAGAAGGTCCTAAGGCTTTGAACGACCGTCTATCTCAGCAGCGTGCTGACGAGGTTGCTAAGTACCTACAGAACAAGGGTGTTGTTATCGACAGCGCTGCTGGTAAGGGTGTACAGGGTGTAACTTCTAACCGTCTTGCAGTAGTTTACGTTAAGTAATTAAAGTAGCTTAACTACTCAAAATATTAAGCGTATCGGACTTTCCGATACGCTTTTTTTATGCCCTATCATACTCGGCGAAAAGGTAAATTAGGCCAAACAGGCAATAAATAGCTAAAGGAATACGTTTAAAGGGTACAAAAGAACTGTTTTCCACACAGGAAAACACAAGGCAAAAGACACTTATGATAGAATATATTAAAGGAGAACTGACGGAAGTAAGCCCGGCCTTGGCCATTATTGAGGCACATGGTGTGGGGTATGCACTCAACATATCGCTCAACACATACAGCGCTGTACAAGGGAAAAAGACTGCGAAACTATATGTTCATGAGTCATTAGTAACAGGGGGACGCGATGATAGCTACTCGCTTTATGGCTTTGCCAGCAAGCAAGAACGATCGCTTTACCGTCTCTTAATCACCGTTTCCGGGGTGGGAGCCAACACCGCAAGAATGATACTATCCTCGCTTACACCGGCGGAACTATGCAATGTGATAGCCAACGGAGACGAAAAGATGCTGAAAGCCGTAAAAGGGATAGGACTGAAAACCGCACAACGCATCATTGTTGATTTAAAAGATAAGATTATACAAAGTGGCATAGCCGACGAACTACATGTAAACAACACAGCAACTACCTCTAATATAAATACAGCAGTAAAGGATGAGGCGGTCAGTGCACTTACCATGTTGGGCTTCTCTCCGGCACCTTCAGCCAAAGTAGTAACGAGCATCTTGGAAGAGCAACCGGAATTACCGGTAGAACAGGTCGTAAAACTTGCTCTGAAAATGATAAAATAAGAGCAGAATACCGGTACTCCCATAAGGCATCTTTCTGCTTTATGGGTTTATTTTTGTATCTTTGCAAGTAATTGTAGAACAAACACTCACGCTTTTCCACACATGCGTACTTTTCTATACAAACCATCGTGGCTCGACTGGGCTGGTATTCTCCTGTTCCTACTCGGAAGCATTGTATGTCTCTGGCATCGGGAAAATACCGTTTTGGTAATAGTAGGAGCAGTACTTATCATTATCTTGCTGCGTGCCATCGACCGTTCCTTCCATACCATCTATACCTTAGATCATAAACAGCTTATGATAAAACCCGGACGTGTAGCCCGCACCGAGGTCATACCGCTTGCTAAAATAAAACATGCCAGTATTCAAAAACTGGCAATGGGGGCAGGAGAAATGGTAGTTATAGAATTGAAAGATGGCAGAAGCAAGAGTCTGCTACCGGAAGATGCAACAGCCTTGCTACGAGCAATCAGGAAAAGATGTGATAAAGAGATATAAGCCAAACAAGCAATAACATAGCATAAAGATAAAGGATAACGATGAATTTTAAGTATATTTCCTCCCTTGCTTTCACCCTTTCCGTAGCCCTTTCATCGGTTGCGCAGGTACATCTCGACAGCACAGAGGTAGCCAAAATATTAGGAACAAAGCCTGTAAAAGTATCAACTTCCAGCCATCGGATACTCCAACAGACGTCCCTTTCCAATAATCCTGATGGTGAGGATGACAGCCAAGACAGCGACTCTGTTTATTCCTTCAGCACAAACAATGCTCTCTCTTGGCAGGATAACATTAACGCCCGCATGGCATCTATCATGCAGTCCAGCATTCTCCAGACTGTTCAGATGGGGGTGTATGTATGGGATTTAACCGACGACCGACTGGTTTTTGAACATAACTCACGCCTGCATCTACGCCCTGCATCTACAATGAAGTGTGTTACTGCCATTGCCGCGCTCGACCAACTCGGATCAAGTTACGACTATCAGACACGTCTTTTTTACACGGGTAACTTCAACGACAGTACCCAGACCTTAGAAGGCGACCTCTATGTACAAGGTGGCATGGACCCTATGTTCTCTGACGAAGACATGGAAACCTTTGTAGAAGCTATTAAGGCACTTGGTATAAAATCGGTTACGGGGGCGCTCTATGGAGATATTTCCTTTAAGGATGGTAAGCAGTTCGGACAGGGATGGTGCTGGGATGATAAGAATCCTACACTCACTCCGCTGTTGTATGATAAGCGTGGCGAGTTTATCGACAGGCTACGCTATCTGCTATCGCGCGCAGGAATCAATATAAGTGTCGGCTATACTAATCTGAGTGTACCGGCTACAGCCATACAAATCACTACCGTTTCGCATAACATCAGTGAGGTGATGCACCGCATGATGAAGGTGAGCGACAACTTATATGCCGAGTCTATGTTCTACCAAATAGCCTCGGATGGTGGAAGAATAAAGAACGCTTCGGCCAAGATGGCTCGTGCAAAAATCAATCAACTTATCCAGAAAGTCGGTCTGAATACTGCCGACTATAACATTGCAGACGGTTCCGGACTATCGCTTTACAACTATCTTACAGCAGAGTTGGAGGCAAAGCTCCTTCGTTATGCTTATCAGAAATCGGATATTTACGATGTGTTCCTCCCTACCCTGCCTATTGCCGGTATCGATGGAACACTTAGAAGTCGCATGAGAGGCACCGTAGCTGCCGCCAATGTAAAGGCAAAAACAGGAACCGTTACGGGCGTAAGCTCATTGGCAGGCTACCTGACAGCCATCAATGGGCATCTTCTCTGCTTCTCCATCATCAATAATGGCGGACTTCAGGCTTCGGCAATGCGTAACCTGCAAAATAAGATTTGCATTGCTCTCTGCCAGTGATAGTCGATAAATATGCCATATTTACGGAGCCAATATGCCACCTTTTGCTCTGGTATAGGTGGCATATTACGATGCAAAAGGTGGCATATAGCAGAGTAAAAGATGGGATATAGCAGAGTCTTCTTCCACAGGGTGTTTCCTAAAATGGGCAAAGAGGCAGAGCAATAACTTTCGATAAAACATAAGCGGAATACTTCCTTTGCTTTGGAAATGTTCCGCTTTTTATTTGCATTGCCCGCTATAAACTCTGCAATACAATCATCCTTAACAAGTTATGGCTCCGATATTGGATATTAAAGAGGATATTCCTCGAAAGCATACAATACGGTAGAGAGATAACGCTCGCCTGTATCGGGCAATAGCGCAACGATCTTCTTTCCTTTATTCTCCGGACGTTTTGCCAGCTCGCGAGCTGCAAAAGCAGCCGCACCTGACGAAATTCCTACCAACAGACCTTCCTGCTGTGCGAGGTTGCGACTGGCAAGGATGGCCTGATCATTCTCTACTTGGAACACCTCATCAATCACATCGCTATTATAAGCGCCCGGAACAAAGCCTGCACCTATGCCCTGAATCTTATGCGGACCGGGCTGACCACCACTCAAGACGGCTGAATCCTTTGGCTCTACAGCCACTATCTTCACATTAGGATTCTGCTCCTTTAGGTATTTTCCTACTCCACTGATTGTACCACCGGTACCAACACCTGCCACGAAAATATCCACCTTTCCATCTGTGTCGCGCCAAATTTCCGCACCCGTTGTAGCATAATGCTTGGCAGGATTAGCCTGATTTTCGAACTGCTGCAGGATAATACTGCCGGGAATAGAGTCGCGTAGTTCCTCGGCCGCCTTGATAGCACCCTTCATTCCCTCTTTTCCGCTGGTCAGCTTTACGGTAGCACCGTATGCTTTCACAAGGTTTCTACGCTCAATACTCATCGTTTCCGGCATGGTTAGGATAAGGTTATATCCCTTCACGGCCGATACCAATGCAAGACCAACACCTGTATTACCGCTGGTTGGCTCGATGATAGTAGCACCGGGGTTTAACAATCCCTTCTGCTCGGCATCCTCTATCATTGCCAAGGCAATACGGTCTTTCACACTTCCACCGGGATTAAAGTATTCTACTTTCAGCAATATAGGGTTATCAACACCCTCGGCTGCCGAGAATTTAGGTGCTTCTAAAAGAGGAGTATTCCCAATCAGATCGGTAAGTTTCTTTGCAATATTTGCCATAATTCTATCCTTCCTATTATTTTTTAAATACGTTTATATTATTTCTTTCTTTGTTCGATGATGCAAAGGTATTACCTTTTTCCATAATATAAAATACTCTCTTTATGCTATATTGCATACCATAATCGTGGTATTTCACGATTTTTTGCCGTTTTTCATTGCTTTTCTGATACAAAAAGGGTATTTTTGCGTATGGAGATAAGGCTTCATACCTTATTATATATAACCTTATAAGCGGATTGTTTATGCAGAAGTATGCTGACTATATCAAAGAGATTGAAATCGATTCTCTATGGAGTGGACACCGACATATTAAGTGGCTGTTGCATCGTCAGGTAAATATCCTGAGCGGAGTAAACGGAGTTGGTAAAAGCACCATCCTCAACAAGGTGGTGAAAGGGCTGGCACAAGGGGGTGAGATTAGCGAGCATCTTTTAAAAGGTGTACACCTATCTGTGGTGCCTGAAGATGCCACAAAGATACGCTACGACATCATCCGCTCCTTCGACCGCCCGTTAATCAACTTCGAGACAGTAGCAAAAATGGATGCCAACCTGACCACCGAACTCGATTGGCAACTCTTTTTACTGCAACGGAAATATCTTGATTATCAGGTAAATATCGGAAACAGAATTATCAGTACGCTTCAAAGTGGAGATGAAGAGGCCACACGGAAAGCACAGGAAATCTCTAAAAACAAGAAGATATTTCAAGATCGTATCGACGAACTCTTCCAAGATACGGGGAAAAAGATAATCAGAACAGAGAATGAGATACGTTTCGACCAGATGGGAGAAACCATCTATCCCTACCAACTATCGAGTGGTGAAAAGCAAATGCTCGTTATCCTGCTCACGGTTTTGGTGGAAGACAACCTGCCGTATGTACTCCTCATGGACGAGCCAGAGGTGAGTCTGCACATAGAATGGCAGAAACGGCTTGTAGAACTTATTCTGGAGCTCAACCCACAGGTACAGATAATCCTTACCACACACAGCCCGGCCGTTATTATGAATGGCTGGATGGATAGGGTAACCGAGGTGAGCGACATCGTTGTATCCTGCTAAGCGGGGAAAAACAGGCAGATATGGGGAAACGATTAAGCGAAAATATCTCTTCTCAATATATTGAAGCGGCCAACAGACTCAAAGGAAAGAATGCCCGACAACGGATTGTAGCCTATGTGGAATCATACGACGACATCTTCTTTTGGCGCATGATTTTGAGTAAATACGAGACACCTTCCCGCTATTTTGAGGTAATGCTTCCCACAAGGGATGCCAATTTGGAACGTGGAAAGAAGTCGGTTCTCATGAATCTTATAGCCAACAGTGGCGGGACAAACATGCTGGCCTGTGTTGATGCCGACTACGACTACCTGCTACAGGGGGCTACCAATGTTTCTTACGAGGTATGCAATAATCCGTATGTGCTTCATACTTATGCCTATGCCATCGAGAATCTGCAATGCTATGCACCCAGCCTGCACGATGTTTGTGTAGCCGTTACACTGAACGATAACCACTTTTTCAACTTCGAAGAGTTTTTATCACGCTACAGCGAGGCAATCTTTCCGCTCTTTGTATGGAGTATCTGGGCATATCGGAATAACCACTTCAAGAAGTTTTCACTTACCGACTTCAACATGGCGATCGATATTAGTGGGTTTAACTTAGGACAACCGTTCCACTGCCTCGACCGACTTTACTCGAAAGCCCGCCAAAGAGTAAACCTTCTTATCAAGCAATTTCCTTATGCCAAGCAGTCATATCTGGCATTGAAAGCGCAGATGATAAAGATGGGAGTAACTCCCCAAACCTGCTATCTCTATATACAAGGGCATCATCTGTTCGATAAAGTTGTCGTGCCCATTCTGAAACAGGTGTGCAACTACCTTATCCGAGAACGGGAAAACGAAATCAACAAAACGGCTGTTCACGACACACAACGGCGCAATGAGCTATCGAGCTATGCGCACAGCGTGGAAGAAATTGTTCCTATGCTGCGCCGTAATATGGGCTATACGTCCTCAGCACCTTACCAACAGGTACTGCACGACTTGGAAAACATTCTCAAAGCGGGTACATAGCAACATCTCCGATGAGGGGATAAGGGGTGCCATAATCATTAGGAAGATGAGAATAAGCCTGTATATTCTCCTTCCCTTCGTGTTCAAACAGACTCTTACGATAAAATAGGAGGCGTATGAGACAAATGAGAGAACAGTCCTTTCTTTCCCTGATAAAGCCTCAAAGAGAAGTCCGAAAACAATAAAAATCCGGTACAACACAAACGGCTGTACCGGATTTTTTATATTAAATCAGAACGAGAAGTATCTATCAGAAACCCTTATCTCCTATTCTCAGAGTTCTGCTGTCCGCTAATAGAAGATTTACTGTCCCTTGTTTAAAATTCCACCGTCCTTTGTTTAGAACTCAGCATTCTTTGGTGTGCGGGCAAATGGTATTACATCACGGATGTTCTGCATACCTGTAACGAACAAAATAAGACGCTCGAAGCCTAATCCAAAACCACCATGAGGACATGATCCGTACTTGCGTGTATCAAGATACCAGTCGTATAGCTCGCGCTTCATACCACGATTATCCATCTCGGCAAGTAACTTTTCGTAGCTTTCTTCACGAACAGAGCCACCGATAATTTCACCAATACGTGGAAATAGTACGTCGGTTCCCTGCATGGTCTTGCCATCTTCGTTCTTCTTCATGTAGAACGACTTGATTTCGGCAGGATAATCGTTCATGATAACAGGACGCTTGAAGTACTCTTCTACCAAGTAACGCTCATGCTCACTGCTCAAGTCCATTCCCCATTCTGTTACAGGGAACTCGAACTTATAGCCTTCTTCCTGTGCTTTTTTCAGAATTTCGAAACCTTCAGTGTAGGTCAGTCGAACGAAATCTTCCTTCAATACGCCCTCCAAACGCTCGATAAGTCCCTTGTCTATCATCTGATTCAGGAAAGCCAAATCGTCCTTACAATTATCCAAAGCCCAGCGAACACAGTATTTTATGAAATCTTCCTCCAAGTCCATCAGCTCCTCTTTGTCGATGAAAGCCACCTCCGGCTCCACCATCCAGAACTCTGCCAAGTGGCGAGGAGTATTCGAATTCTCGGCACGGAAAGTAGGTCCAAAGGTATAGATAGCCCCCAATGAGGTAGCCCCTAACTCACCTTCCAACTGTCCCGAAACTGTAAGATGAGTACGCTTTCCGAAGAAGTCGGCACTGTAATCCACCTCACCGGCCTTCGCGACACGGTCAAGATCCAGCGTAGTTACCTGAAACATATTACCAGCTCCCTCGGCATCGCTACCTGTTATCAACGGAGTATGGAAATAATAGAAGCCATGCTCATGGAAATAACGATGAATAGCGATGGCCATATTATGCCGAATACGGAACACGGCACCGAAAGTATTGGTACGCAAACGCATGTGTCCATACTTACGCATGTACTCCATACTCTGTCCTTTCTTCTGCATAGGATAGTCGGAAGGACACAAGCCATATATCTCTATCTCCTTACACTGAATTTCGGAAGTCTGGCCTTTTCCCTGACTTTCCACCAAAGTACCTACCACACCGATACAAGCCCCGGTGGTAATACTTTTTAATGCTTCTTCATTCAGGGTAGAAGGATCTACCACTACCTGAATATTCTTAATGGTAGAGCCATCATTCAAGGCAATAAAATCTACCGCCTTACTACTACGATGAGAACGAACCCATCCCTTTACATTAATATCTTTACCAAAATCGGTGCACGCCAACGCATCGATTACTTTCGTTCTTTTCATTTTAGCAATTATATAAAATACAGTAACGCCTCTCTGCCTTATCTATAAAATGTATAAGACAGAGAGGCTACACACATTATTTTTCTTATTCAAAGGCTCCCATACGAAGCATTTCCACCTCTTTCTCGGTAAGGAAACGCCAGTCGCCACGGCGAACATTCTTCTTCGTCAGACCCGCAAACTGTACCCGATCGAGCTTTACTACACGGTAGCCAAGACTCTCGAAGATACGGCGAACTATACGATTCTTGCCACTATGAATTTCGATACCTACCTGTGTAAGGTCGTCAGGCTTTGCATATTCTATGGCATCTGCCTTTATTTCGCCATCTTCCAGCTCTATACCGTCAGATATTTTCTGCAAGTCGTTAGCCGTAATAGGCTTATCGAGGAATACGTGATATACCTTCTTTTTGAGGAACTTAGGATGTGTCAGCTTGCTTGCCAAGTCGCCATCGTTGGTAAACAACAGCACACCGGTAGTATTTCTGTCAAGCCTACCTACAGGATAAATGCGCTCCGGACAGGCATCTTTTACCAAGTCCATCACCGTTTTACGCTGCAATGGGTCATCGCTTGTCGTAACATAATCCTTTGGTTTGTTCAAAAGAACATATACTTTCTTCTCGAGAGAAACCACCTTATCCTGGAATTTTACCTCATCGGTACGTAGAACTTTTGCTCCCAGCTCGTTTACAACCTCGCCATTCACCGTAACCTGTCCCGACAAGATAAACTCATCGGCCTCGCGACGAGAACAAACACCGGCATTGGCCAGATACTTATTCAGGCGCAAAGGTTCTGTCGGATCGATGTGCTCCTCTTTATATTCAATACGTTTCTTGAGAGAATACTTTGCGTTTGGGTCGTAACCCGGGCGATGCTGTCCGTAACCGCCACGGTTATTGCCACGCTGTTGGAAGCCACCGCGTTGCTGATAGCCACCCTGTTGGTAACCTCCCTGACGCTGGCCGTAGGCACCACGCTGCTGATAGCCACCCTGGCGAGGCTGATTATAACCGCTACGCTGTTGGTAACCTCCCTGACGAGACTGATAACCACCACGTTGCTGATAGCCACCTTGGTTGTATCCGCTACGCTGTTGATAGCCATGCTGGCTATATTCTCCCTGCTGCACGCTGTAACCGGACGCTGCCTTGTTCTCTTCCGATACAGGAGCGCTGGCACCATAACGTGCCGCATAGCCATTCTGCGGGTTGTAACCACCTTCATTATTGACATTATAATGCGGACGATAGCCACCCTGCTGAGGACGATTCTGGTAACCGCCACGGCTGTTATAGCTGTTCTGGCGAGGCTGATAACCACCATCTTCGGCATTAGCATTGTAACGTGAACGGTAACCACCCTGCTGAGGACGGCTCTGATAGCCACCCTGACGAGGCTGATAACCGCCACCATAATTATTATTCACCCTCGGACGATAGCCGGCCTGATGCTGTTCGCCATCCGAAGAAGGCAGACTTGCTCCAAACCCTTCCGGACGGAAACTACCCTCGTTGGTACTGCCGGAACTGCTATTGCTGCTATAAGCACGCTGAGAATGAATACGTGGGCGCTGAGGACGACCTGCAGCACCTCCCTGATAATTAGTTCTGTTGTAACCATTTTCTTCGGTTGAAGAATAACCCTCCCGGCTAGTCTCACTCTGTTCACTCTGAACATTTTTGTTTTCAAGCTCTTCTGACATAGTATTTACTTTTTTAATAACGGCCTCACGGCCCTGTTGGATTTTACTTTTCTTTTACTAACTCTTTTATATTATTATGCTTTAAATAATTACTTTAATTGTTACAGCCCGATATAGTTATGAGGTGTAATTGCCCGAAGCTCATTCTTTACCTCTTCACTAACATTAAGAGTGTCTATGAATTCATGGATAACCTCAGCCGACATTTTCCTATTTGTGCGTGTCAGAGCCTTCAAAGCCTCGTACGGATGAGGATAGGCCTCACGACGAAGAATAGTCTGAATGGCTTCTGCCACCACCGCCCATGCATTGTCTAAGTCGTCTGTAATCTTCTCTTCATTGAGAATCAGCTTGCGTAACCCTTTCAAGGTACTTTGAATAGCGATAACCATATGTCCCATGGGAACGCCGATATTCCGCAAAACCGTCGAGTCGGTAAGGTCGCGTTGCAATCTGCTAACGGGCAACTTCTGTGCCATAAACTGCAAAATAGCATTGGCTATACCTAAATTTCCCTCACTGTTTTCGTAGTCGATAGGGTTCACCTTATGTGGCATAGCGCTCGATCCAACCTCTCCGGCCTTGATTTTCTGCTTGAAATATTCCATTGAAATATACATCCAGAAATCGCGATCCAAGTCGATAATGATGGTATTGATACGCCGAAGGGCATCGAAAATACTACCTAAATGGTCGTAGTTGCTAATTTGTGTCGTCCACTGTTCTCGTCGCAAGCCCAGCTTTCCGGCAACAAATTTATTGGCAAAATCTTTCCAATCGTATTGTGGATAGGCCACATGGTGTGCATTGAAATTTCCTGTGGCACCACCAAATTTCGCAGTGAGCTTGCAGGCTTGAAGGGTTGCCTGTTGTTCTTTCAGGCGATATACGAACACCTCTATCTCCTTCCCTAAGCTCGTTGGAGAAGCCGGCTGACCATGTGTCTTGGCCAACATGGGCACCTTTATCCACTCTTTTGCCAAACCTTCCAATTCTGCAATAAGTTCATTCAGAAGCGGGTAATACGCTTCCTCCAACGCCTCTTTCAGCGAAAGCGGAATACTGGTATTGTTAATATCCTGCGATGTCAGGCCGAAATGGATAAACTCCTTGTAAGTATCCAACCCGCCTATCTTATCGAACTCTTCCTTGATAAAATATTCTACAGCCTTTACATCGTGGTTAGTAACCTTCTCTATCTCCTTTACACGCTGTGCTTCAGCTTCCCCAAAATCCTTGTAAATACTACGCAGCACTTCAAATTTTCCATGATCGAAAGTAGCCAATTGGGGCAAAGGCAACTCACAGAGTGCAATGAAATATTCTATTTCCACACGTACACGATAACGGATAAGCGCATACTCCGAAAAGTAGTCTGCCAGCTTTTTGGTTTTCTCTCTATATCGGCCATCTACAGGCGATATGGCTGTTAGTACATCAAGGTTCATAAATCTAAATACTTTACTACTGCAAAAGTAGTAATTTTAAGTGAGATGCGCCAATAATATAATGTTATTTTAAGAAAAAACAAAGTCTATCTCCTTTTTCTCTTCACTTATTCACCTTCTTTACAAAAAGAAACAAATCGCCACAGCCAACCAAAAAATATCAGTACCTTTGCAGTATTATTCACAAAATTTCTCATTAACATACTTCACTTTCGTAATGAAATTATTCGAATACAAGCCCGTCATTCTCGATACTATTCGCAATTACAAGAAAGAACAGTTATCATCCGACATCATGGCCGGTGTCATTGTGGGTATCGTAGCCTTACCGCTTGCCATAGCTTTTGCCATTGCTTCGGGCGTTTCGCCCGAGAAGGGTATTATAACGGCCATCATCGCAGGTCTGGCCATTGCTGTTTTCGGAGGTAGCAAAATACAGATAGGAGGTCCTACCGGCGCCTTTATCGTTATCGTATATGGTATTATCCAGCAATATGGTATTCAGGGACTTACCGTTGCCACCATCATGGCGGGTATCTTTCTGATTCTTTTGGGACTGCTAAAACTCGGAACGATTATACGGTACATCCCCTACCCTATTGTCGTCGGCTTTACCAGCGGTATTGCCCTGACCATTTTCACCACACAGATAAAGGATCTTTTCGGCTTACAGATAGAAAACCTGCCTGCCGATTTCCTTGGAAAATGGTCAGCCTACTTCCATTCAGCAAGCACGCTGGATGGGTGGAGTACGCTGGTAGGCCTGCTTAGCATCGCCATCATTCTGATAACTCCTAAGTTCTCGAAGAAGATACCGGGCTCGCTCATTGCTATTGTGGTGATGACCGTGGCTGTCTGGGCCCTGAAATCGCTGGCCGGAGTCGATTCTATCGAAACCATTGGCGATCGTTTCACCATCAACAGCCGGCTACCCGCCCTTACCATCCCTGCCATGAACCTCGATACTCTTCGCGCATTGGTATCTCCGGCCCTCACCATTGCCATATTGGGAGCCATCGAATCGCTTCTTTCGGCCACTGTGGCCGATGGTGTTACGGGCGATCGGAACGACTCAAATGCCGAGTTAGTGGGACAAGGTATTGCCAATATCTTTTCTTCGCTCTTCGGAGGTATTCCCGCAACAGGTGCCATTGCCCGCACCATGACGAATATCAACAATGGCGGAAAGTCGCCTATAGCAGGTATCATCCACGCAATCGTCCTCCTGCTGATATTCCTTTTCCTCATGCCGCTGGCGCAATATATTCCGATGGCCTGCCTGGCAGGTGTACTCGTGGTTGTAGCTTACAACATGAGTGGATGGCGCACTTTTGTGTCGCTCTTTAAAAACCCCATGTCGGGTGTTGTCATTTTGCTTATTACCTTCTTCCTTACCGTTATCTTCGACCTGACGATTGCCATAGAAGTGGGACTCGTCATTGCCTGTCTGGCATTCATGAAGCGTATTTCGGAAGCCACCGATGTAAAGTTACACACCCATCATATCGACCCTACCGACGAGAGCGACCTGCCACTTGCCGGTCAGCACCTCCTGATTCCAAAGGATGTCGAGGTATATGAGATTAACGGACCCTACTTTTTCGGTGCAGGCAACCAGTTCGACGATCTCATTGCCGAACACCGTCCTACCCCCAAAGTGCGCATCATCCGAATGCGCCGTGTGCCTTTTGTCGATTCTACCGGTATCCATAACCTCTTCACTCTTTGCCAGCGTTCACAGGAAGACGGCATCATCGTAGTACTGTCCGGCGTATTGCCGAGCGTAGAGGCAACCCTTGTCAAAGCCGGATTCGACAAGCTATTGGGCAAGGAGAATATCTGTTCCAACATTCATCTCGCACTGGAACGCGCCAATGAAATTATCGGAAAATAATTTACAGTCCCATTTCCCTACAATAAACTGGCATGAATCACATCGCAATTCATGCCAGTTTGCATTACAATCTATGCCAGTTTACCTCGCTATCTACGCCAATTTACCTCACTAACCGGTACATATTCCTAACGCATTGTTTATCTATCGGTTATAAAACTCATATTTACAGAATCGGACAAGGAAACAGCTATAAATCATTTTTACAAAAATTGGAATGGTATCAAGACAGGAGAAAGCTTACTTACGAGTGTCTTTCATTGATATACAGAAAGACAACTTTTTATAATAAATTTCAAAAAAGCACTGCCAATAATTGTATATATCATAAATTATAGGTAACTTTGTACATCAAATAGATTTAACATAGTTTGAGAGATGCCAACGATAGGTATCTGTTTCTACACTTTTTAAGTTAAACGAGCACTACAAACTAAAAGAAACAGGCTTATTGACAGGGCTTGTAAGGTTTCTAAGATTTTTAGTAAGTCATTGCAAGGATAGTGTAGTACCTTACGGATAATATTGATATATAGATAATGAAAGGATTAAAAATTTTATCAGGATTTCTCTTGATTACTTGTTTAACGGCTTGCAACAAGACCAGGCCACACCGAGCTTCCGCTACCAAAACCACGGAAATGGACTGGGTTGCCGAAGAGAATTTGCCGGGCAATAAGAGTAATGCTTCCATTTGGGCTGGGCCTGATGCTGAGAACAAGCAATATCAGCAGGACGAAGATGATTCATTTATCGATGAGCTATCGGGCTTCATCAAAAAGAAGAAGAATGTTATACGATAGCTTCCTCGCCTAAAAACAAGAAGAATAAACGGGCAATTCTTCCCTAAACTAAAAAGACCTTTGCACTCATTGCGCAAAGGTCTTTTTGTATCTTATGCCACCACACTGCTTAATGATGGCACATCTTATCCATATTTACTGTAAAGCCTCCATCGGCCGTGGGCATAAACTTGCCTTTCTTCTCCAGAAAATCTACTATCTCGGTAGCCGAAAAACCTTCTACCGAGCAGGTGTGGAACGTTTCTGCCGAGCCGAATTTATCTGTAATTATCTTTACTAACTCCTCTTTACTATGGTAGGTGTTACCATTCATCATGTTAAGAATGTCGTGTCCGTGTGCCATATCTATTATAGTGTTTATAAAAAAATAAAACCTCACAACGTTTCTGTTGCAAGGCTTGTAATGAAAGTGGGCGTTGACGGATTCGAACCGCCGACCCTCTGCTTGTAAGGCAGATGCTCTAAACCAACTGAGCTAAACGCCCGTGATATCTTAAAAGCGAGTGCAAAGATAAAAACTTTTTATGACCCTGACAAATTTTCTTATTACTTTTTTAAAACAACTAAAGGAGTTTTCCTTCGAACTCCTTTAGTTGCATTTTATGCTATTGGGTAATCTCGACAGTAGCACGACGGTTATAAGGCATCGGCGACAACAAACCTACGCCACCCTTGCCAACAGTCGTAATCTTATCGCGTGATACGCCAAGACGCACGAGTTCGTCGGCCAATACTGCGGCACGGCTCTCCGAGAGTTTCTGGTTATGTTCGGCATTTCCCGTAGCGCTATCGGCATAACCGGTTACGAGAAGGTTACAATTCTTTTCCTTCGCATACTGTGCCAAGGCCTCAACATTCACCAAATCCTTCTTTGAAGCAATGGTCGTTTTATTCAAATCGAAGAAAACAGAGATAGGAGTACCTGCTGCAACCTGTTCTACAACGGACGCTTCTGTCTTCCCTTCGGCCTCGGCACGCAGGCGTTCGTTCTCATCCTGATAATCCTTCAGCTGCGCATTGAGGGCATCGAGGTCGGCCTGATGCTGCGCGTTAATGACATCCATATCGGGAACACGCTCCCAAGTAGATTTACCCAACTTAAAGGTTAAGCCCACTTCGGCATAAATATTATTGTCGTGAGAGTCCCACCCGTGGTGCTTGGTATGGGTAGCCGACACCCCATCGAGGCCGCGCTCGTAACTGTTCCAGCCACCTTCCAGATAAACATCTATCTTCTTGGCCACCTTCCACGACGACTGCAAGCCCAAGCTGAACCCTGTAGCATACTGATTATGCGTCATGGAACGACCTACACCCACACCAAAGAAAGGAATCAGATTCCATACCCGGTTCTCGTTATAGCCTTTTACCAGATTGCTTAAATTAAAAAGTACCTGTTCCTGCGCTATCCAATACCGATTACTGCCTGTAGCGGAAGGGTTAAGAGGATTGCCGTTGGCCACGGTTTTGCCCCAGATACCCTGCACCTTGGTGCGAAGACCGATACCGGGAGTAAACCACTTACCGATGGCAAACGACGCCCCGGGATTGGAACGGAAGTCCTTTAGCGGATTATGGCTCAAGGACAAGCCATGTTCCTGATCGGAATACCATGCGTTCCAATCGGCACCTAACTGTATAAACCAGTTGCTTAAGAAAGAGTTCGTTGCCACACTGAACTTCTTTTGAGGGGTTGTTTCCTCTTGAGCAAAGATGGGCATTGCTGCTCCTGCGAGCATTAATACCAGAAAAAACTTCTTCATAGGCTTTGTTTTATGAATTGATAATATGAAATATTAGTTCTTTAAAACAGACTGTCGATATCCTGTTGCTTCAAAACAGCAATGATAGGCTTGCCCGATGGAGTATAGTTCACATTCCGGCAGGCAAAGAGTTCGTTTACCAATGTGTCCATTTCCTCATTGCTTAACACCTGTCCCTGCGGAATAGCCGCATTGCGGGCAAGGCTGGATGCAAGCGACTTATAGATTTCCTGCGCGACACTAACTCCATCTTCTTTCGCCGAGGTAATCATGTCCTGCACCAAGGTTATTACATTAAGTCCTTCCAATCCGGCAGGAACACCATTGACGGCAAAGCTGCCTGCACCGAGATTATCCAGCTGGAAACCTATCTCGGACATCTCCTTCTTTACTTTTTCGAATACGACCAAGTCGGCTGCCGAGAACTGTACCACCTCCGGGAACAACACTTTTTGAGTGTGTCCTTGGTGCTCGGCAAACTGCTTCAGATACTGTTCATAAAGTACTCTGATATGAGCTCGGTGCTGATGTATCACCATCAGTCCCGACTTTACCGCCGTCATGATGTAGCTTCCCTTGTACTGATAGTGTATGGGCGACTTGTCTTCCAAAAGAGGCGACATCCTGCTGGGAAGAATCTCGGCCTCTCCCTCTCCTTCATCACTCCCCGAAAAAGCATTGGCTTCGTTACTGTTAGAGGGGAAGAGCGTTTCTTCCTCACCCTCAAACCCGGGCAGGGAAGCATCGGTTTCCGGGAAAAATGTTCCCAGACTTTCGCCCCTTTGCTCACTCAACCCTGCGTAAAGTTCCTCCCAATTGTCTGCTTTTCGACCCGAGCCTGCATTCCCCGACTGCCTGAAAGGATTGTAATTGGGATTGAAATCCACCTTCGGAGCTATGGCATCGACACCGGGCATGTAGGCGGGAATATCCAGACTGCCCTCCGTATCAAAATCGATGGAAGGTACCTCGCTGAACTTTCCTATCGCCTCTTTTACCGTAGCCATTAGGATTTTCCAGATGGCTTGCTCATTCTCGAACTTTATCTCCGTCTTGGTAGGGTGGATGTTTACGTCGATATTCTCGGCCGGCACATTGAAATAAACAAAGTAGGGCACCTGTTCGCCTGCGGGAATCAAGCGTTCGTAAGCCGTCATGATGGCCTTATGGAAGTAGGGATGCTTCATGTATCGCTCGTTTACGAAAAGGTATTGATGCGCTCCCTTCTTCTTCGCTGCATCGGGCTTGCCTATAAAGCCGTGGATGTTACAGAGCGATGTCTCTACCTCGATAGGCAGAAGTTCATGGTTCAAACGCTTGCCGAACACCTCAATGATGCGCTGTCGCAAGGTACCCGCACGGAGATTCATCACCTCCACCCCATTGCTATGCAAGGTAAAGGATATGTCGGGATAAACCAATGCGATACGCTGAAAGGCTGTTACGATGTTATTCAACTCGGTAGTGTTCGACTTTAGGAACTTTCGCCGAGCCGGAACATTATAAAACAGATTCTCTATCAGGAAGTTACTTCCCACTGGAGCAGAGCAAGGCTCCTGCCCGGTGAACTGTCCGCCGGCAATAGAAAGGTGTGTTCCCAATTCATCAGAGGGCTGCCGCGTCTTGAGTTCTACCTGCGCCACGGCAGCTATCGATGCCAACGCCTCGCCACGAAAGCCCATGGTATGAAGGGCAAAGAGGTCGTCGGCCTTCCGAATCTTCGAAGTAGCATGGCGCTCAAAGGAAAGGCGGGCATCCGTGTCCGACATCCCCTTACCATCGTCGATAACCTGCACCGATGTCTTCCCCGCATCCACCACCAACACATTAATAGTTTTGGCACCGGCATCTACAGCATTCTCTACCAGCTCTTTTATAACCGAGGCCGGTCGCTGTATAACTTCACCGGCCGCTATCTGGTTGGCTACGCTATCGGGTAATAATTGTATTATATCGCTCATAGAATCTTATCTAAAACAAAACCACACCATCAGTAACAGCAATAGCATCAGGAGAGCCATCATTCCAAGGGGTAACAGGTGTAGCGGAGCTTTCCGTTCCCTCCCCTTTTGATGTGCCCGCATGGCCTCATGTACCCTGTTGGCCATCTTTTCATGATAGTCATCGACCGACGTATTCTCCTCTTTTCCTGTATAATACCTCGCCTTTAGAGTTTCCAGCAGTTCCTTCTTCTCATCCACATACATGAAATCGTGATGAAATTTTCGGGGTCTGGGGGTATGGAAAAGCCACATACTTACACTGTTTTCGTATTTATCTTCCGCCCTCTATACGCTGCATAGGCGGTGGAGCCACCTGCGCATTGCGCACCGTTGCAGCCGACTTACGCGCTGCCACACGGAAAATATCGTCTTTATTCTTTGGTCTTACATCGGCAAACCACTCGAAATGCGGCAACTTCAGGCGGTCGTTCGGTATCTGTGTCATGGGGGTAAGTGTTCCGTTCGACTTTGAAAGCCATATCTTTTCAAGCTGCCGTAAGGGCGTCATGTACATACGCATCGTGTCCGTTTCGGTATAGTCGTGTGCCACCAAAGCACTGTCTTTTTTATCAGAATAATAGTAAATAATGAGTACGTTGCCCATGGCGTCGATGCGCCGGGCATTCCCCTGCTCAAAGAGTGCGTGCATCCGCTTCGAGGAAATCTGATTATAGTGAATCTTATCCTTCAGCTCTTCGATGGAAAAAGCATTACCCTCGACGAAGGCTTCACGAATGGTTGAGTCGTTCATATATGCCTTTATCGAGTCGCCTACCAGCTGACGGGGGCCGTTCCATACTATCGGGTAATCGTACATGGTGATACAGGAATCCTGCGAGTTAGCCACCAAGAAGCCACAGACAGCCTGCACATCGGAGCGATAAGCACGCACATTGTTTACGCCAAACACCTTTCTGTACATCTGGGGCGTGTTCATGTGGAAGCCTTTCATGCTGATAGTATCGGCATGCACATAGAGAGTATCGCCATGGGAGAAGTCCATAGCCACCGGACCGGGCTTGCCCCCATAGGCAATAGCGGCAGAATCGGTATAATGAACATAGTCGCCCTTGAAAGCATGCTTCCCTAAATGATCGATGTAATACACATTGCCATGCCCTTCGCCTTCATGTGTTTTATCATTATACACAAGGTCGTCGCCCATAATAGTACGACGTTTTTTATCGTCGATAATCTTCACATTGCCACGGCCGGAGCTGTAACCCGTCTTGGAATTATAAACAACTTCCTCGCCAGTAATCGTACGTTGGGCCTTATTATCGACAATCTTCACATTGCCATGCCCCTCGCTATAGCCTGTCTTTTCATTATAAACAACGTCTTGTCCTGTGATAATACGCTTGTTTACTTTATCGACAATCTTCACATTGCCATGCCCTTCGGCATCGCCCGTTGTCGAGTTATAGGTAATATTGTCGCCTTCCACATCACGTTGTGGCGAGGTTATCGTGGAACGGCCATTCAGCTGCATATTGTCGGTCTTGCTATTATACGTACCATCGTTGGTATGTACCACCTCACCCTTGGTTGTTCTGATAACCGATTTGCCCATTACATGTATTTCGCCTGTTTCGGTATTGCCATGAGCGGTAGGCGTGGTAATATGATACTTGGGAGTACGCATAATGACATTACCTGAAAAATTGGCCTCCTTCGTGTCTGTATTATAGTCGCCCTGATCGGCTATAATGGTATTGCCAGAATATACCAGCGTACCCCTTCCTCCGAAATAGCTGGCCTGTTTAGAGGCAAGACTGTAGTCGAGGCTATCGCACTTCAGCGATCTGTTGGGCTGTCGGAGCACTACCTTGCCACGTGCACGCAACATTTGGCTGAGTCCTTCATAGTAAGCTCGCTCCGTATCGAGGGTTACTCCTCCCTCGCGCGTCACATGAACACGACCGAAGGCCGTAAAATTATTCTGCACCCGGTTCAGATAAGCGCTGTCGCAACGAAGTGTCATGCCGTCGTAACGCATTCGAACATTCCCTTTAGCCACCTCGATATCGGGTCTCTCCGCCTGATTATGGAGCAAAACATCGGCATGATCAAGGAAAAATTTCACGCCTGTTTTCCTAACCACCTCCGTATTCTTCCGTTGCGCACTCACAGGAAGAGCCATACTTATCCCAAAAAGGCATAGAATCATCATAATGATGAATCTATGCCCCGGACATATATTATATACGTTGTGTCTTATCATTTAATCCAACCTTCGTACTGAAACTTGCACCCCTTATAGCGAGGAAGCATCCTTACATAAGTACCTTTGATTTTCTCTACCACCCAATTATGTATCACCTGCTCGCGCCGTTTGGCAGTAACAATATCTTTCATGGCCTGAAAATCCTCCGTAATAGAGGCTCTATGCTCCAGATTTCTGCTCCTTAGCTTCACGATGGCACACACCACCTTGCCGCGATTATTCACATAATGGAAAGGTTTTGAAATATCGCCCACCTTCATTGTTTCGACAATGGCAGCTATCTCGCTGGGTAGGTCTTGCATACGGAAGCGTGATGTACGTGCACTCTCTGACGAGTTCACCATCAGTCCGTGATTGTTCTTCGTGTCTTTATCGTCTGATATATAGGCTGTAGCTTCCTCAAAGGTAAACTTACTTGCCTTGATATCAGTCAAGATAGAGTCAAGACGTTCCTCGGCCTTGGTAATTGCCTCCGGGGCTATATGTGGCTTCAGCAGGATATGGCGTACATTGATACGCTCGCCTCGCTTATCGATCAACTGAATGATATGATAGCCAAAATCGCTCTCTACTACCTTTGAGATTCTTTTGGGGTCGGTAAGATTGAAAGCCGTTGCCGCAAAAGCGGGATCCAGCATTCCTCTACCCATGAAACCCAGTTCACCACCCTGACGGGCAGAGCCTGGATCCTCTGAATACAGGCGTGCAAGGGTTTCGAAAGACGACTCTCCCTTAGTAACACGGTCGGTGTAATCACGCAGTTGTTCCTTGATGCGGCTAACTTCTTCCGGTGTCGGCTTAGGGGTCTGGGTAAGTATCTCCACCTCTACATTGGTAGGAATCATAGGAATACTGTCTTCCGGAAGTTTCTTAAAATATTCTCTCACCTCGGCAGGAGACACCTTCACATCCTCAACCAGCTTCTCCTGCATCTTCTGAACAAGCTGACGATTCTTATAATCGTCGTGCAAATCGTTGCGAATCTGAGCCAAACTCTTGTGCTGATATTGCTCAAGACGTTCCTTTGAGCCTATTTGCGGGAGGGATATCCAATAGTTAATCTGCTGCTCTACTCCCTGATTGATTTCGCTCTCGCTAACCTGAATACTGTCTAATGCGGCCTGATGAAGGAAGAGCTTCTGGACTGCTATTTGTTCGGGAATAAGACATTCCGGGTCGCCATCCCACTTTGTGCCTTCGGCTTCGCCCTGTAACTTGGTTACTTCTACCTCCGATCGTAGGATAGGTTCGTCGCCTACTACCCAGACTACTTCATCCACTACACTTCGGGGATCGACCGTAACCGGGACAGAAGCTACTGGAGCAACCTTCTGTGTAGAGTCGCCCAAACTACCGATAGCGTTCCTCAAAGCCGGAACTCCGTTTCCATCAGCAGCTGCTCCTGCGTGAATACCTATTACGGATAAGGCTATCCCAAAAAGGAACAGACCTGTTTTAGCTTTATTTATCTTCATGTATTTAGTTCTTTTCTATCTTACCGTATAGTCGATAACACTTTTTTATCCACTACCACTTTATATTTCTTTCTTAATTCTTTCACCCAGTAATCTTCTAACGAAGTACGAAGATCAGCCTCAACAAGCGTCTTCACATCGCTCATCTGTTTCGGCTTCAACAGCTTTCCTTTCTTACTTACAAGGTCCTTGGTAGCACCTTTGTACTCTTTTTTATGCTTGTTGAAGTAACGGCGCAACGCTTCCTCATCGTTTACAACACTTGCCGGGAACATTTTCCTTGAAACGGCATCGACCAACAGTCCATCCTTCAATTCCTCAAGAACAAGTTTATCCTCGCCTTCCGGCTCTTTATTCTCCGGAGTCGGCTGTTGAGCTTGAGGAACATAGACCGTTGGGGCGGAAACACTCCTTCCATAGCCATAACCCAATCGCTGACCGATAATCTGATTACGCAGGTTTTCCACCAACAACCGATGCTCTATCTGCCGCTTTACTACGGCAAAATCCGGATATTCTTCACGCCCCACCACCTTAATGATATGGTAACCGAAAGGTGAAAGAATAGGCTCACTTATCTCTCCGGGGCTCATGGAAAACACTTTATTCTCAACCTCCTCCAGTACCTGTCCACGCATAATCAGCGGAAACATGCCGCCATTTTCTTTCGTCTTCTCATCATCAGAGTACTTCTTGGCCAGTTCCTCAAAGCTATCCCCATTCCGAAGCCGACCGTAAATAGAGTTGGCCAAGTCCCTTACGCGCTGCTCCTCCTGATAGGAAGCATGCTGATTAAGACGAATAAGAATCTGACCGCAATGCACAAGTCCGCCATTGGCATTCACCTCCTGCCGCATTCGGGCATACTCTCTGCGGGCATCTGCCTCGATGTTCGAAGAAGATGTTACTACCATTGGAGAGGTGGTAACATTCTCTTCCGGTATATTGCCGGTAAGCAATGAGGAAAATTGTGCCACAAGCCCCTTGTATTCCTCGGTCTCATCTAAATGCGCATCTCTTGCAGCCTGTACCTTCAACTGATAATTTACGTACTGCTCCAAAAAATCATCTTTACTCATCTGACTGCCTGTAGCCGACTTACCTGCTTTCTTATACGCATACTCAAAGGTTGAACGGGTAATCCGATGTCCGCCAATGGTCAGGACGGCCGGGTCGTTTTGAGCATAAGCCATCAAGCCGGTCATCATCATGATTGCCATCAAGATTTTCAACTTCCATTTCATCTTCGAGTATTCCTTATCCCGGACGATTATCGTCCATTTATTATATTCTATTTCGTAAACGCATAAACCCTCTTCCCCACCGCTACAGTATGAAAGAGAGTGTTCTGTCTTTATTAATCGTGGCGTGAGTAGTTAGGTGCCTCACTGGTAATTGAAATATCATGCGGATGACTTTCGAGCACGCCCGCATTGGTAATTCGTGTAAATCGGGCATCATGCAATGCGGCAATAGAGTTTGCACCACAATATCCCATACCCGAACGAAGACCGCCTACCAACTGGTAAATAACTTCCTGAACAGTTCCTTTATAAGGTACACGACCGGAAATGCCCTCCGGTACCAACTTCTTTACATCGTTAATATCATTCTGGAAATAACGGTCACGAGAGCCATTCTTCTGCTCCATAGCCTCCAATGAGCCCATACCACGATAGCTCTTGAACTTACGGCCATTGAAGATAATGGTATCGCCGGGACTCTCTTCGGTACCAGCTACCAAAGAGCCGATCATAACAGAGCTGCCACCTGCCGCCAATGCCTTAACCACATCGCCCGAATAGCGCAAACCGCCATCGGCAATCAAGGGAACATCGGTGTCCTTCAAGGCCGAATATACGTCGTAAATGGCGCTTAGCTGAGGAACACCCACACCGGCAACGACACGGGTTGTACAAATGGAGCCCGGGCCTATACCCACCTTAACGGCGTCGGCACCATGCTCCACAAGATATTTTGCAGCCTCGCCCGTGGCAATATTTCCTACTACTACATCAAGCTCGGGATAGGCAGTTTTCACATCATGCAGTTTGCCCACCACACCTTTCGAATGTCCGTGAGCCGTATCAATGACGATGGCATCGACTCCGGCCTCTACCAATGCCTGCACACGCTTCATCGTATCGGCTGTAACGCCCACGCCGGCAGCCACACGCAAGCGGCCTTTCTCGTCCTTGCAAGCCATAGGCTTGTCCTTTGCCTTGGTAATATCCTTGTAAGTTATCAGACCTACAAGGCGGTTGTTCTTATCTACAACAGGGAGTTTTTCTATCTTGTTCTCCTGCAGAATATCGGCAGCTTCCGACAAGTTGGTTTGCTGATGTGTGGTAACAAGGTTTTCCTTCGTCATCACCTCGTCGATTGATTTATCCAAGCGACGCTCAAAGCGAAGGTCGCGATTGGTAACGATACCCACCAAATGATTGTCGTCATCTACCACAGGAATACCCCCGATATGGTATTCTGCCATGATACCCAAGGCATCACGCACAGTGCTTCCTCTACGAATTGTTACAGGATCGTAAATCATTCCATTCTCGGCACGCTTCACGATGGCCACCTGACGGGCCTGATCCTCTATCGACATATTCTTATGAATAACGCCGATACCACCCTCGCGCGCAATGGCTATGGCCATACCACTCTCCGTAACGGTATCCATCGCAGCGGTAACGAAAGGCACATTCAGCTCGATGTGGCGTGAGAACTTGGTTTTTAACTGTACTTCCTTGGGAAGAACTTCGGAATAAGCCGGGATTAATAGGACATCATCGTAAGTCAATCCGTCCATGACAATCTTATCTGCAACAAATGAGGACATAGTGATAAAATTATGTTATAAAGAAATTTATTGCATGCAAATTTAGTAATTATAATCCGGATAGAGAATAATATCACACTTATTATCCAAGCAATTAAAGGTATTTAACCGAAAGCATTATCAATATCAATCCTATAAAAACAAGAGAGCCTATCCTATAAGGATAGACTTGCTTGCTTTCCCTGTTGATAGCCATACAGCTTTATTCACCAACCACCCTAATTGGCCAGCTCCGACAGGAATTTTATTCTTACCAAGCGGAGTTCTTTTTCGGAATACTCCCCGCCTAACTCATCCATGGCCGCATCGATATCGTCGCTGTCGCTCGAAAGGAAATAATCGTAAATCTCATCGGTCTGATCATCGTCGAGCACCTCTTTTATCTCATAATCCACATTCAGACGTGTGCCACTATAAACAATTTCCTCCATCTTCGAGAGCAGGTCGTCGTACGACAAGCCCTCCGACGATGCTATATCATCGAGTGGTATCTGCTTGTCTATCCGCTGAATAATCTTCACTTTCTGCATCGACTTATTAACAACGGTACGCACCCGCAGTTCTTCAGAGCACTGGATCTCATTCTCTTCGCAGTATTTCTTAATCAGTTCATAGAAAGGTTTGCCATATCGCTTCACCTTACCGGCACCTACTCCTTGAATATTCTGCAAGTCGTCCTCGTCAATCGGATAAAACATAGCCATCTGCTCCAACGATATATCCTGAAAAACCACATAAGGAGGCACCTTATGCTTATGCGCAACATCCTTCCGGAGCGACTTTAGCATCGCAAATAATTCTGGGTCCAGCACGGCCGTTCCTCCTATATCGCTGTCCGACAAGTCTTCTTTAAACTCGGCATCGAGCGCTACCTTGAACGAGGATGGATGCTGAATGAACTTCTCGCCTTTATCTGTCAGCTTCAGCAAGCCGTATGTCTCTACATTCTTGGCAAGATAATCATCCAGCAAAGCCTGACGAACAATAGGATTCCAGAGCTTTACATTCTTCTCTTCCCCTGCGCCAAAAATATCTAATTCATCATGTTTTCTGTCTTTTATCTCATCCGTTCCCCTGCCCTTTACAACATCGATAACATACTCCTGCCGGAAGTTCCCTTTGAGTTCTTTCACTGCCTTCAGTACCATCATCAGCTCATCCTTCGCTTCTATCAGCTCCTTAGGATTTCTGCAGTTATCGCACATGCCGCAATTTTCCTTGGCATATTCCTCACCAAAGTAATGCAGTAAAAGTTTACGGCGGCACACCGACGACTCGGCATAGGCTTCTGTCTCCTGCAAAAGGAGCCGGCCTATCTCCTGTTCGGTAACAGGTTTGCCCTCCATAAACTTCTCTAATTTCTTTAAATCGTTCTTGGAATAGAAGGTAATGCAGGTTCCTTCCTGCCCATCCCTGCCGGCACGCCCCGTTTCCTGATAATAACCTTCCAGACTCTTAGGAATATCGTAGTGAATAACAAAGCGCACATCGGGCTTATCAATACCCATTCCAAAGGCTATCGTTGCCACTATTACATCAACATCTTCCATCAAGAAGTCGTCCTGTGCCTTTGAACGCGTCTCAGAGTCGAGCCCTGCATGATAGGCAGAGGCTTTTATATCATTCGTCAGCAGCACTTGAGTAAGGTCTTCCACCTTCTTTCTTGAGAGGCAATAAATAATGCCACTCTTACCGGGATGCTGCTTTATGAATGTTACTATCTGTTTAATGGCATCCGATTCGCTCTTCTTTGCCCGCACCTCATAGTACAGATTGGGCCTATTAAAAGAGCTCTTGAACTCGGCACAGCCCTCTATCCCCAAGCTCTTTACAATATCTCCGCGCACTTTGTCGGTAGCCGTTGCCGTCAGTGCGATGATAGGCGCACGGCCTATCTCCTCCACGGCACACCTTATCTTACGGTATTCCGGTCGGAAGTCATGCCCCCATTCAGAGATGCAATGAGCCTCATCGATGGCATAGAAGCTCACCTTTACGGTTTTCAGAAACTCAAGATTCTCTTCCTTGTTCAGCGATTCGGGCGCCACATAAAGCAATTTTGTCTTGCCCTCACGAATATCTTTCTTTACCTTATCCACTTCCGCCTTCTTCAACGACGAATTAATGTAGTGTGCCACCCCATCGTCTTCGCTCAGTCCATTAATGACATCCACCTGATTTTTCATCAATGCGATAAGAGGAGATACGACGATAGCCGTACCATCCATAATTAAGGATGGCAACTGGTAACACAGGCTCTTACCTCCACCCGTCGGCATCAGCACAAAAGTATCGTTGCCAGCCATCAGGTTGTTGATAATCTCTTCCTGCTCGCCCTTGAACTTCTCAAAGCCGAAGTAGTGTTTTAATGTCTTTATAAGATTTACCTCTTTAGTCATTGTCAATAGACGGTCTAATATAGGGATAGGTTTTAATTTAAGATGAATAAAACCTTGCAACCTAATCTGCAAAACGCAGCAGGCTACAAGATTCTATCCGAATGTGTTATGATGCCTGCATCTTCTGAAGATGAGACTTGTCGAGCTGCCTTTCGGCATACTCCTTTGTTACATTAAACTTCTTAACCTTGGCAGAAGGCACTTCAAACATGGCATCCATCATGACCGATTCTACGATCGAACGTAGTCCACGGGCACCTAACTTATATTCAACGGCCTTATCTACGATAAAGTCCAAGGCATCTTCCTCGAAGGACAGCGCAATGCCATCCATCTCGAAAAGTTTCATATACTGCTTCACAATAGAGTTTTTGGGCTCTACCAATATCCTGCGCAAAGCCTCTCTGTCGAGCGGATTCAGGTAGGTAAGCACGGGCAAACGACCAATAATCTCCGGTATCAGTCCGAAAGATTTCAAGTCCTGTGGCAACACATACTTCATTAAGTCGTTCTTATCTATCTTGGCTACATTTTGTACAGAGTTGTAACCTACCACATGCGTATTCAGACGCTGGGCGATTTTACGCTCGATACCATCGAAAGCTCCTCCACAGATAAACAGGATATTCTTTGTATTTACGTGGATATAGTCCTGATCGGGATGCTTACGTCCTCCCTTGGGTGGTACGTTCACCATTGTTCCCTCCAGAAGTTTCAGCATACCCTGCTGCACACCCTCACCGCTTACATCACGGGTGATGCTCGGGTTATCGGCCTTACGGGCTATCTTGTCGATCTCATCGATGAATACAATTCCACGTTCGGCAGCCGCTACATTATAATCGGCCACCTGCAACAGGCGTGAAAGAATACTTTCCACATCCTCGCCTACGTAGCCTGCCTCTGTAAACACCGTCGCATCCACGATGGTAAACGGAACATCAAGGAGTTTTGCTATCGTTCGGGCAAGCAGTGTTTTCCCTGTACCAGTTGAGCCTACCATAATGATATTGCTCTTTTCTATTTCTACGCCATCCTCCTCTGTCTGCTGTTGCAAACGCTTATAGTGATTATAAACCGAAACCGAGAGGTAGCGCTTTGCCTCATCCTGTCCTATGATATACTCATCAAGATACTGTTTGATTTCCTGTGGCTTGGGAACTTCCTTCAACTCGAATTTCGCTTCCGGAGCTTTCTGAGCGCCATTCGCCAAGCCCGACCTCTGTACAATGGTGTATGCCTGCTCGGCACAATCCTCGCAAATATACCCGTTCATACCGGTAATAAGAAGCTTTACATCCTTCTCACCACGACCACAAAAACTACATTTTTTTTGAGCCATCAACTGCTTTTTTATTGCTTACGAACAAGAACTTCATCTATCATACCATAAGCCTTGGCCTCTTCGGCTGTCATCCAATAGTTACGATCACTGTCATTATACACCTTATCGAAAGGCTGATGCGAATGATCGCTGATAATGGTATAAAGTTCTTTCTTAAATTTCAAAATCTCCTTGGCCTCAATCTCTATATCCGAGGCCTGACCCTGTACGCCTCCCAGTGGCTGATGAATCATCACACGGCTGTGAGGCAGGGCCGAACGCTTGCCTTCCTTGCCGGCTACCAACAGCACGGCACCCATCGAAGCTGCCATACCCGTACAGATGGTGGCAACATCGCTCGATATAAACTGCATCGTATCGTAAATACCCAAGCCTGCAGTAACGCTGCCGCCGGGAGAGTTTATATAGATGGAAATATCCTTACCCGGATCTACAGAGTCGAGATAAAGCAACTGTGCCTGCAGGGTATTCGCGGTATAGTCGTCTATCTGGGTACCCAAGAAGATGATTCTATCCATCATCAAACGTGAGAATACGTCCATCTGGGTTACATTCAACTGGCGCTCTTCCAAGATGTATGGGTTCAGATACTGAGCCTGCGCCACAGCATTCTGCGCTTTTACCACATCATCAAGCACCATACCATTCATTCCTAAATGCTTGGTAGCATACTTATGAAAATCGTTCATTCTTGTTCTTTCTTTTAATTGATTAGACAAAAACAGAGGTTATCGACCTCCCTTATCATTGCCTTTTATACAAACTCCATGCCAACACAAAATGCCGCACATGAATAATCTGTATCACAAAGATAAGGAAAAAATCGATAACCTCTGCAGTGTATAGGATTATTTTTCCTAAAAGAAACTAACTTTATTCGCTAACAAGCTTGTTGAATTCCTCTAAATCCACTTCCTTTTCATTCAGCTTCACTACGTCTTTCAGCTTCGCAGCGAGCTTACGATCCAAGGCTGCCTCTACGAACTGATCGATGTTCTCACGGTTCTTCAACATTTCCTGTACATAGTTTGTCAGATACTCGTCAGGCACATTGGTCATACCATACTGGGCAAACTGCGCGCGTGCCATCTGAACAGCACTCTCCTGCACATCTTTGTCCTCTACCTTGATATCATTGGCTGCGGCAAGCTGCTCCTTAATCAAGTGCCATGTTAATTCCTTGATGCTGTTTTCGTAGTTCTTCTCTACAAATTCCTCGCCCTTATCCCGGTTGTTAGCCTTCATAATGCGCTTTAACAGCGCGTCCGGATATTCCAGCTTGCCAATCTTCTTTTCCATGTGGGCACGTACATCCTGAATGAACTTATAGTTCGAGTCGCCTTCCAACTGAGCTGTCAGGCCATCGGCTATCATCTTGCGGAATCCCGTCTCGTCCTTAATCTTGGCATCTTTGCCATATACGCTCTCCCAAAGCTCCTTGTTGTTCTCGGCCTTGACAAAACGAGAGATTTCCGTTATCTGATAAGAGAAGTTTCCTTTGTGCTCGGCTACTTCCTCTTTCTTAATCTTCAACAAAGAAGAAACCTCTATATCGTTGTCCGGATAGGCTTCTGACGGGTTCCAGGTAATGATATCGCCAAGTTTAGCGCCATCGAAGAGTTTCTTTTGGGCATCCACCTTAATATATTGTGGCATCAAAACGGCACCCTCTACGGTAATGCCTCCTTCCAGCGTGTTGCCGTTGGCATCCAATTCGCGAAGGTCGCCCTTCAACATATCGCGCTGCTCAGGGTCGAATATCTCGGCCTTATCGTAGTGCCCTGCGCGGCTCTGGAACATTTCCACCTGCTGGTCAATGAGCTTGTCGTCCACCTTAATTGTATAATAGTCTATCTTATCCTTACCGCTCAACGCTGCCTTGAACTCCGGAGCAACAGCAATATCGAACATGAATGTGTAAGGAGCATCCTTCTCTATATCCACTGCTTCCTGCTTTTCTGAAGCCAGCGGCTGACCTAACATCTGAATTTTGTTGTCGGCAATGTACTTCTGAAGATTCTCGCCTATAATCTTATTTACCGCGTCCATCTTTACCTGCGCGCCAAACTGACGCTTTACCAAGCCCATTGGCACCTGACCCGGACGGAAACCCGGAATATTCGCGCGTTTACGGTAGTCTTTAAGAGTCTTCTCTACTTCATCCTTGAAGTCTGCTTCTTCAACAACGATGGTCATCAAACCATTCACTTTGTCTTGAATGTCAAATGAAATGTTCATTCTAACTTTTATTATTTTGTTATTATTATTTTTATCAAAAGTGCTTGCCTACAGAAGGGCACAATAAGCCCTCCTATCGTTTCAGGGTGCAAAGATAATAATTTTTTAACGCCCTGCCAATAAATAAGGTATAAAATGATAACCGGAGGAGGCATTGCCGCTATCCGTTGCCGCTACCCATTCAGCTCCTCCAGCTCGGCCTCCTGTGCACGTTTGCGCTCGTCCAGCAGTTGAAAGTCCTTTTTCTGCAGTACGAAATCGGTTCCCAAATACTTCTCTTTCACTATCTTGTTCGACGCCAGTTCCTCCGGAGTTCCCTTGAAAAGGATTCTTCCTTCAAACAAAAGGTAAGCTCTATCTGTAATATTCAGTGTCTCATGCACGTTATGATCGGTAATCAGAATACCGATATTGCGGAACTTCAGTCGCCAAACAATGTGCTGAATATCCTCGACAGCAATCGGATCGACACCCGCAAAAGGCTCGTCGAGCATGATGAACTTCGGGTCGATAGCCAAGCAGCGGGCTATTTCGCAGCGGCGACGCTCACCACCCGACAGTCTGTCGCCCAAGTTCTTACGCACTTTCTCCAAGCGGAACTCCCGAATAAGGCTCTCCATCTTCTCGATACGCTCGTCGTGGCTGAGCTTTGTCATCTCAAGAACGCTCATAATATTGTCCTCTACGCTCATTTTCCGAAACACGCTGGCCTCCTGCGGCAAGTAACCGATACCCGCCTTTGCACGCTTATACACAGGGTATTTCGTTATTTCCTGATCGTCGATATACACATGTCCCTCGTTCGGCACCACAAGTCCGGTCGTCATATAGAAGGAAGTCGTTTTCCCGGCACCGTTAGGCCCCAGCAACCCTACAATTTCCCCTTGCCGAACATTGATACTTACACCATTGGCAACGGTACGCTTCCCGTATCGTTTCACGAGTTTATCGGTGCGAAGAATACTCCCTTCACCCTCCGGACGGACAACAATCTGTTCTGTTTCGCTCATTTCAGTTTTATATTTCTACTGCAAATGTAAGAAATATAATTCGTTATCTACCTGAAAGAAACGGGTATTTAAGAAAAATTTTAGAGCCGATTACCCCATGGTTGTCCTCTCGTTTACGACTATCGTTACTTCTCGGCCCGGAGAACTGTAGCCCACAACGTTACATACTTTTCCCAAAAAGAAACAGACTGCCTATGGCAAAAAGAAGCTTATGCCATGGAGTTGGCAAAATACACCACACGAGTTATGGCCCGACACCACACGTGTCGATGCCTGACACCTTTTAAAAATGGGCATATTATTTGGGGATTTCTTATTCCCCCAATAGCACCGGTTTATTGAAAAGTAAGAAAAAGGGGGGGCAGCAATATCGCTATCCCACTAAAATGTTGGAGAGTCCATGTCTCTATTATTGAGTGTTCGTTTAACAGATTTGTTCTTACCCGAATTGAAATTATACTCTATTCCTATTGTAAACATTGAGCGGTTATCTGTTATTCGACGCTCCCTCTCGTACTTTACAATTGAGGTTTCCTTTGATTTCGTGATATAGCGAGCGCCTTTCCCTATAAATAACAAAGCTGTTGAGAACTTCCAGTTTTTATATTTATAAGATAAATACAGGTTGTTAGTTGCCTCGGTGCTATATTTAAATGCGCCATCAGCTTTATAAACAGGAATAGAAAATCTATAGTTTGCCGAGATTTTTTTATAGTTAAAGCCTACTTGGAAGGTGTTTTCCAGCGAGAATAGTTTATTTGTACCATCGTTGCTATATATCGTTTCTACAAAAGGTTTCCCTCGTAACAGGATACTTAACATATTCGTTCCAAACGGTTTAATAGATAAAGACACCATTCCTCCATACGTATGGGCGTACTTACTATTACGATAACCCAAAACGATATTGCTATTATTGTACAGATAGAAGTACTGATTGATGGGCTTTGAGGCGTATATATAGGCAATGCCTGCAGATAACTCAAGGTATTTATGTACGCTGTTAAGTAGCAATGTGGTAGTGGTTTGCTGTCCGGAAATCAGTTCCGGGTTTCCTCTTGACACAATATCCTTTGTAAGTCGTGTAACATTACTGCTAAGCATGTTTAAAGATGGGACGATAGGAGTAGAAGAAAGCTCGAAACGGAGAGAGGTGTTTCGGGGGAGTTTATATCCTATTAAGACCTTAGGAGTAAACAATGCGTGGTTAAACGAATTGCTTTGAGATTTATTACTGATAAAGGTTAAGCCAAGACTTACCCTGTACATGAGCTGCTTTCCACCGGATAGCTCGGTGTATAGATAATTATTTGTTTGATTTGTGGTAGAAACAGAATGTCCTTCTATATTATCTATGTTGGATTTTAAGTGAGAATAACCCACGCGATAGCCTGCATTCAGTCGTCCAAAGGTAAGATTATGACCGTAAGCAAGCTCTCCTATCACGCTATTCTTTCTATTCTTTAAGTTCATTTCATCTTGATAATTGGGCAAACCAGTAACAGTTACGTACTCGTTTTCCGCTGATGAGCCATGAACATTAAACATTGAGGAGTTGATATTAATGCTTATCTCGTTCTTTTTCCCTAACTTTTTCCAGAAATACAGGTCTAATGACGGGTTAAAAACGTGCGTGTCTTCATTGGAAAAACGGCTAATTTCGGTTGTTCCATAAATTCCTTTCTGCTCCTTTTTGCTATGATTCCAGAATAAATTGGGCTGAAAAGCTATCTGAAAAAGGCTTTTATCGTTATTGATATAAGCATATTTCAAGCTGATACCTTGCGATATATAACCAAACTTTTCATCTCCCGAAGCGGTATCAAGAAAAGGTTTCCCACTCTTTATATACTCGTATGTTTGAGTATTTTTGCAGTGTTTATAGTTGCGTAAGTTAAAATCGTAAGAAAAATCAAACTTGCTTTTGCCCCTTGTCAGGGAAAAATAAGCCTGACTATTAGAGAATCCAGTTGTAAAAGCATCCATCGTATGAAAGCCAAAACTATATCCGTTTTCTATCGACTTGGTAACAATATTAACGACAGTACCCACAGATGCATATCGGGCGGGGGGTATATCGTAATACTCGATATACTTTATTCTGCCGGGACTTAGTGCACGAAGGTCGGCTTCTGAGGAGTGAACTCCATTTATTAATATCAAAAGGGAGGAGCCATCAACACATACTAACTTCCCTGATATAATATCTTCTCGTATCTCCGGCAGTGTTTTAAGCAAGTCTCTACCCACTTGCGCAGCTTTAATTTGCTCATTTGTAAATGTAATTGAGCGGTGATCGATGTGTTGATTGGTGCGTTTTCCTACTACAACAGTCTCTTTTAGTTCCGTAGCAGAGGCATGAAGAGAGAAGTTTTTCTCTATTGCCTTTCCCGAATCTTTCGCAGAAATTACTAAATCTTCCTTTATTGGGAGGTAGCCGATACATGCAACTATTAGCCGATACGTCCCTTCCGGAACATTATCTAAGGAGTATCTGCCCTGCAAATCGGTCATCGTCCCACTAATATTCTTCGTAGAATCGGAAGCTACTTGCAGGTAAACGTTTACAAACGATAGCTTCTCTTTGGTAGAAATATCACTCACAACTCCTCCTACTCTTACCTGCGCACTTGCTACAAGGCACGAAAAAAATATACAAATTCCTATAAATAGTATTCTATTTTTCATCATCGAATATTATTAAGTAACCTTACACCATTAATCTACCCACGTTTTTTCGTCATTCTCTACACATAAAGCACAAACTTTATAGTTAAGCCTTACGCAATCTTCAATAAAAAAGACAGGATGGTTCCGCCAAATTGTTATAGATGGTGTTATTGTTATAGGATACAAAACTAAAGAATAAAACCAACTCTTCCAAGATTTTTAGCGAATAAAATTAAGAAGATATAAATTTAAAATTAATAGAAGAAAAGCTATACATCAACTAAGAAAACAATAATTTATTTAGTTTTAAACAGGTTAGCTCCTTACAGAAGAACTTATATACTACTCCTTTCAGAATATAAAGGATGTAGATATTTAGCAAGATTCCATAGTCCTTAAACCGTAACAGGAAAGATGTATGACAGCAAATTACTGTCATACTATTCTTAAAAGAAAAGATAATTCGCTGAATAACAAGAAAACAGCAACTTTATTATCTATATCTCCATCTGAAAGACAGAAGCCTTTCTTTACAATCGGCTCTTTTCATCGTTCCCGGCACCCGTTCCCTTATACTTATTCTTGGTAATATTGAAGTTGTATCGAACGCCGATACTGAAACAACGCGTGTCCATATCCTGACTGATGGTGAACGTGCTGTTGAGGCCATACATCGTGTATCGCCGCTTTTGGGTATGCAGTAAATCACGTCCCCAAAGGTAAAATATCAGTTTGTTCTTGCAAAAACTCTTATAGATATTCACGTCCAGACTACCACCTTCCTTGTAAACACTAACGGAACTTGCATACGATGAATTATAAGAAAGGATTAGGCTGATCGTAAAATCCTTACGAATGGCAAAACGATTCAGCATGCGGAAAGAAAACAAGGAGTGTCCCAGCGAAACATCCTTACCAAAGACATCGTCGTCAAAGTACTGCTTTAAAAACCTCACTTCATACATCGGTTGGTAAAAACCAAACTTTAAAGATGCCGATACCGAAGTATATGCACTACGAATATGGTCGATATTGTCATAGGTTTTAAGGAAAATATCGCCTTGGTAAGGACGCATCACATAGGTTACGACATGCTTTACATCGTTATAACCGGCTACGAAAGTAAGCCAGTCATGCGTTAATGTGAAATCCAAAGAATGTATCTTTGCCGGACGTAGCAGAGGATTACCTCCTTGATATTCATAGCGGTTATCGTATTGTATCCAGCTGGAAAGGCTTCGATAAGAAGGTCTTGAGGTCTTGGCGTTATACCCCAGTTGGGTTTGCCACTTGCCTTTACTCCATGATAGGGAGAAATTCGGGAACCAATCGTTATACTTACGACTCGGATCCTCCTGCCATATACCATTAGAGTAATAGTTAGACAAAACGTGTTCGAATCTCATACCTGCCTTCAATCGTATATTTCCAAGCAGTATATTGTAATCGATAAAGCCTGCAATATTCTGCTCCTTTATTTTTGTTTTGGAACTATTGAAGATATTTTGGACATTCACATTATGTCCTTCACTCCGAGAGTTGGTATATTCTGAGCCAAAATCCAACTTGCCTTTCAGCACAGGATAGGTAAAAATAAGCTTTCCTGCCCACAGTCTGCTTCTGCTTACATTATTCACATCTACTTGTTGCAAGCCCGAAATACTACTATAATCCTCATTAGATTGCGCCTGCCGATTCTTATTGTAAAAATAAGTTCCATTAAAGTCGATAGATAGTTTCCCAACTTTCCCAAGATAATAGATATCCAGTTCATGGGCTGGAGCCGAGTAAGAAGTAAAAGATGAGTTTATCTTTGTGTGCTCCTGCCCGATAGTTCCTATTGAGAAGTCAAGGGAAGAAGTGGCATTTGCTACATCGTGAAGCGACTCGGTAATACCATAAATCAGACCGAAAGAATGATTATCATTAACCCCGTAATCTACCCCTACTTGTCCTTTCAGCTGCTTGATACCATTATTTAAAACTGTGTCTTTACCTGTTTCCTTTATTAGATGGTTACCTTGCATAGTCTGCTCAAACTCCGAGTACTGGTTGTTATGAAGAGAGCTGATACTGAAATTACTGAATACTTCTAAATTATTATGCCGATATTTCAAATTAAAGGATTGTGATGAGCTAAACTTACGTGAAAAATTAGCGAAGCTATACGGCGAAAAACTCCACCCATCACCACGTGGGCGAACGGTCTTGATACGGATAACTGCCTCTACCGTACTGCCATATTGCGCACCGGGATTGGTTATTACCTCTACTTCTTTAACGTCGGAAGACTTCAATTGTGAGAGCTCCGCCATATTTGTCAGCCTCCTATTGTTGATATAGATAATCGGGGCACCTTTCCCAAACACGGTGAAATTTCCGTTGCTTCCCGTTATTCTGGGTAATTGAGAAAGGACATCGTCGGCTGTACCTGCCTGCTTCAGCAAGGAATTTTGTATATCAACCACCATGCCTTCCTCGGAGATTTTAAATTGAGGGCGTTTCGCTCTTATCGTTACATCGTTCAGCATATAGGCTTCGGGCTGCAGCCGAATATCTCCAACATTGCCCTGTCCGACATCGGCATAGACTGTTTTATATCCCACACCGGATATTTTCAGTATGCCATCC
>JBHAEI010000027.1:0-59793 GCA_041855505.1 Prevotella sp. | reverse complement strand
ATACAGAAAATTTCTATTAAATTTGTATTAATCATAGGAGTGGGGATTTTTCGTTAATCTATTGATTATCAGCTATAAAGATACGAAAATCATCTCACTCCTACAACTTTTTAGACACTTTTCTTATACCGAACTCGGGTCTTAGTTATCAATTATTTATTGATAAATCTTCTTTGAGTTTTATAGGGTATCAACAATAGTTTTTCTTATTATTGAACATATATATCTGTATCTGTAGAAACATAGGTTTGTATTGCATATCCAGGTTGTATTTCGGCCTTACTTCCACAAATGAAACATGCAGGCCATACAACGAATGCAAATAAAATTACCGAAAGGGCAGTTCTATTTTTGCCTTTAATCTCAATTTGTCCATTCTTTAAAGGAATAATATCTCCATATGGAACCATCAATTCTGAAATATTGATACTTAATCTACCTCTTGTACCCCACCATGAAGACCTTTTTGCAACTTCAACTTTTCCCTGAATGGGGGTGCCATAAGGAATGACGGTTTCACCATTAATATTGATGTCGCGAGAAACGATGAAGTTTACTCTGTCTCCGACTTTTACCTTTGCTGCTGCAATAAGATTTGTAGTTGTGATAGGAATAATTGTTCCGGCCTTTACTGTTACTTTTTTTTGTGCAAGTGATGCAAGACAAATTAAACACATGACGATTACGAAATAAAATCTTTTCATATTTATAAAAATTAGTTCTTACTGTTTCCCAGAAGTAAGCAGTTATTAAATGGAAAAAGCGTGGGAACTATTGAATGTTGTCTTATCTGAGGTTCTGCAATACCCACTACCAAAACAACAAACAATAGCCCACGCATTGAGGTATATTATTCCCTTTTGTAAGGGTACAATAATCTCAAGCGTGAGCGTACTGCCTACTGTCTTTTGATAGTTGAAATTTTGCAGATTTCAGATAAAAGACAATATGTCAAACGCTCTTTTTCTAAAGGTTGAACTCTTTATAGCGCACACCTGCACACAGATGCACTGGAAGCTCAACTGCAAAGATAAGTAAATTTCTTTATTAAATGTTTATTTCCGATAAAAATTTACGTGGTAAGGCAATTTTCTCATTTTAAAGAACGATCGAGACCTACAAATGATGGAGTAGAGCACCTTCCGAATAATATATATTGAGGTAGATGTAAACAGATAGATTTATATAAGGATAAATGCAAGGTTTTATTACTGTGAAAAGAAAAATATATTTGCTGTCATTTTTAACACTTTCCATAAGCGTCTGCTATTCAATGTTTTGATATGATTATATTACTGACGAAATGACAGTAAATGTGTAAACATGCAATTTAAGGTATTGATAACACGGAGGGTGTGCGTAGCAGACACCATAGGTGTTGGTACCCGACACCTTTCAAAAAGTACCTATGGAAATAGCTATTCTGTTACAATGGGGACAACTGCATGACAGGAATCCTGTGTCATGCAGTTGTTAAAATTAAGAATATAATCGACTGATTAATAGGGTGTTATAATTAGATGACGGCATGAAGGGAAATAAACAAAATTATTTATGACAGTAATCAACGAACTTATAGGCAGGCTTTCCATCTTCTGCGGGAAATGATTGGCTTGAGGTTATCTGCCACTCTTCTTTGTCAAAGCTGGGGAAGAAAGCGTCGGCTTGAGCAGGCGTGTCCTCTACTTCGGTAAGGTAAAGGTGGTGGGCTATAGCCAGTCCTTCCTTATAAACAGACTCTCCACCGATTAAGAAAATGTTGTCATGAGCAGAACAGGCGGCTAAGGCTGCTTGGAGGGAGGGGAAAACATCACATCCGGGAAGGGCTTTGACAGAACGGGAAAGAACGATATTCCTCCTGTTGGGCAATGCTCCTTTGGGAAGACTATCGTAAGTTTTGCGCCCCATGATGATGGTATGGCCGGTTGTCAGTTCCTTGAAACGCTTCATATCGGCTTTGATATGATAAAGAAGTTGGTTATTCAGGCCTATTGCATTGTTGGCGGCAATGGCAGCAATGATGTTTATTAGCATGATGTCTTTATTTGTGAAATGACGATTGGGATGATGTGCTGATTTCTTATTTTATGGGATGGAACGTATAAGAATGTTGAGTTATACGGATACGACGGCCGGGATATGTGGGTAGGGGGCGTAGTCGGTAAGTTCAAAATCCTCGTATGAGAAGCCGAAAATATCCTTAACATCGGGGTTAATCTTCATCTTCGGCAGTGCTCTTGGTGTTCTTTCCAACTGCAAGCGTGCCTGCTCAAGGTGGTTAAGGTAGAGGTGCGTGTCGCCGGTGGTATGGATAAACTCCCCTGCCTGCAGTCCTGTAACCTGTGCTACCATCTGAAGGAGAAGGGCATACGATGCAATATTAAAGGGAACTCCCAAGAAGGTATCGGCCGAACGCTGATAGAGTTGAAGGGAAAGTTTGCCGTTGGCTACATAAAACTGAAAGAGGCAGTGGCAGGGTGGCAATGCCATCTCATCGACTTCGGCGGGATTCCATGCCGTAACGAGCATACGACGTGAGTCGGGGTTATGCTTAATGGTGTCGATAACATTTTTTATCTGGTCGATGGTTCCCCCTTTATAGTCCGGCCACGAGCGCCACTGATGCCCATAGACTGGCCCCAGCTCGCCATTTTCGTCTGCCCATTCGTTCCATATTCTTACCCCATGTTCTTGCAGATACCTTACGTTTGTATCGCCCCGTAAAAACCAAAGCAATTCGTAGATGATGCTTTTTAGGTGAAGTTTTTTGGTTGTCAGCAGCGGGAAACCGTCAGACAAATCGAAACGCATTTGGTTGCCAAACACCGATAAAGTGCCGGTGCCGGTACGATCTTCCTTTTTTACGCCTTCGTTTAAGATGCGTTTTAAGAGGTCTTGATATTGTTTCATCTTGTATTCTTTCTTTTTAGTTTGTCGTTATTCGTTATTTTATAGTCTTCGGCTCGTCCGGAATATAGGTGCTTTTTATTCTCCATTCTTGGGGGTACAGGTTGTTTGCACGGTTATCCAAGTTCTTGGCAAAGCCTATGGGATGCTTTTTATAGATAAGGAGCACGATACCATGGGGCGTGTCAGGAGGCAATGTTATCGCCTCGTGTCGTAGATAGGCTATCGCAGTGGCGTAATCAACCTCCGTTTGGGGGTATTTATCCTCCTCCACATGAATCGACAGCGCCTCTGATATGTGTGGAATGATGTTTTTTCCCTTCACTTCGGGGGGAGTAATGCCATGTGCCAGTACCTTTAAAGCCTTCAGCTCCTTTTCGAAATGTTTTGCCGAAAGAAGGTTGTCGGTAGCGTTGTTAGTATCTATAGAACTATCGATGTTCTTCTGAAGAATACACATAAACAACCCCTCGCTTTGTGTTCTGCCCGGAATAAACCGATAAACGGGGAAGGCGCTTCCATTTGTATCTGCTTCATCGAGAGGATTGCCTATCAGCGAGCCGGTTATCTTCCAATTTGTATCTATCTTTACAGGCAGCAGACTTGCGCCTAATTCCCTTGCTATCCATGCCACATTCTCCTCGTTTTCGTGTGCATTGAAAGTGCAAGTGCTATATACGAGAAAGCCTCCCGGACGCAGGTTTTGCCATATATCGGCGATGATGGATTGCTGCAAACGTTGGCATTTCTCCACATTTTCCGTACTCCATTCCTCAATGGCCTGCGGGTCTTTTCGGAACATTCCCTCGCCGGAGCAGGGAACATCTGCTATGATTAAGTCGAAGAGTAGGGACGTTTTCCTGAAATCTTTAGGATAATTGTTGGTTACCACCACATCGTTATGTCCGAACTTTTGTACATTCTCGGCTAAAATCTGCGCCCTTTTACTGATAGGCTCATTGGCTATCAGTATACTACCTGTGGGCAAGGCTGCCCTTGCACAAGTGGTTTTGCCTCCCGGAGCAGCGCAAAGGTCAAGTGCCGATACGGGCGATGTTATGTATTGTCGTAAGACATGGTCGAGGAACATGGAGGCAGCCTCCTGCACATAATACACTCCCGCATGCAGCAAGGGGTCGAATGTAAAATTCGGTCGGTCTTTAAGGTAATAGCCATTGCTGCACCAAGCAACCTCCTCTTTTACCACATCCGGATTAATCCGGGCTGGTTTAAAAGGATTTAGTCGGATGCTGACGGGGATATCGGCCTCTAATCCTTGCCGCAAAGTGGAATAAAGCTCATCGCCCATCAGTTGTTTGGTATATTCTTCGAATGCTTTGGGAAGTTGCATAAGTCGTTGTTGGCTAAAGGTTTTCTATTCGTGTCTTATCTTTCGGTTGCTGTTGTCGGCCAGAACATCCCGCACAATGGTGTTGATTTGCTCTTTTAACTCGTTGATAAACGTGCCCGCATCGTATTTGCCAGCCTCTATGTCGCGTAGCTTCTTCTCCCATATTCCCGTTAATTCTGCCGATGTAAGGAGTTTTTCCCGAATGGTATCGATGAGCGCAATGCCCGTAGGAGTAGCTTCGAGATTTTTCTTTTTCCGTCGGATGTAATGCCGCTTAAATAGTGTTTCGATGATGCCGGCTCGCGAAGAAGGGCGTCCTATGCCATTCTCTTTCAGTGCGGCCCGCAGCGTATCGTCCTCAACAAACTTACCGGCAGTTTCCATGGCACGTAATAGGGAAGCCTCTGTGTAGTGCTTGGGAGGTGTCGTCTGCTTCTCGGTCAGGGTAGGTTGATGCTCTCCTCTTTCGCCTTTCACGAAATTGGGCAGGAATTTTTCATCGTTCTTGTCGTCTTTTTCCTCACCGTCCTCCTCTTTTTTCTCTTCTTTATCGGCAGGATTTGTATCGGTTGTTTTGGCTGCAGGGAGGGTAACACGCCATCCAAGGTCTAAGATTTCCTTTCCTGTAGCCTTAAACTCTATCTTATCGACCTTACCGAGAATCGTTGTTGTGGAGAATTTGCAGTCGGGATAAAACACGCCGATAAACCGTCGGGCTATCAAGTCGAACACATTTCGCTCGGCATCCGACAGTCCCTGCGGTTCTACTCCGGTGGGAATGATGGCATGGTGGTCGGTAACTTTCGATGAGTCGAACACTCGCTTACTCTTCAAGAGGGGCTTCCCGCCGATGGCTTTGATAATTTCAGCGTAAGGATGTACACCGGCAAACGCGGTTTTATACACACCGTTCAGTATCTGGGGGCATTTAGGATAGATGTCGTCCGACAGGTATTGCGTATCTACACGGGGATAGGTGGTATATTTCTTTTCGTATAAGGCCTGAATTAAATTCAGTGTCATTTCGGCAGAATATCCGAATTTTCGGTTGCAATCCACCTGTAAGGAGGTTAAGTCATAAAGCTGTTTGGGCTGTTCCGTACCTTTTTTCTTGGTAACACTTGTAATCTCGAAAGGCTTGTTTTCTATTAAGGAGAAAGCCTGTTCGCCCTCTTCCTTTGAGGTAAACTTGCCCTTTGTAGCCGTGAATTGAGTATTTCGATAAATGGTGGCAAGCACCCAGTAAGGCTCCGGCTTGAAGTTGTCTATCTCCTTTTGGCGTTGAACAATGAGGGCAAGCGTAGGAGTTTGCACACGTCCGATGGACAGCACCTGATTGGTTCCGCCATAACGATTGTTACCATACTTCAGTGTATAGAGCCGGGTAGCATTCATTCCCAGCAACCAATCGCCGATAGCTCTCGACAAGCCGGCTAAGTATAGAGGCTGGTATTGGCTTTGTTCTTTCAGATTTTTGAAGCCTTCTCGGATAGCTTCATCGGTCATCGACGAAATCCAAAGACGTTTAACGGGGCACTTTACACCGGCTTTCTGCATTACCCAACGCTGAATTAACTCTCCTTCTTGCCCCGCGTCACCACAGTTTATTATTTCGTCGGCTGCCTTGTACAGCTTTTCTATGATGCCGAACTGTTTCTTAATACCCTCGTCGGGAATAAGTTTTATGCCGAAACGAGGTGGAATCATGGGCAATGCGCCTAACGACCAATGCTTCCAGTTTTCGAAATAATCGTTAGGCTCCTTCAGCTCGCATAGGTGTCCGAACGTCCAGGTTACCTGATAGCCATTGCCTTCCAAGTAACCATCCTTCGGTGTTGTTGCCCCTAATATGCGCGCAATATCGCGCGCAACGCTGGGTTTCTCTGCTATGCAAACCTTCATATATTCAGCTATCGTTCTAAATTAAGTTTGAAATATATAAGTTATTTCCTTATGATCTCCTTGCAAAGTTAAGGAAAATATTTGTGTTAGGCAATTCCGCTGCTCTAACAAAGTATGCAATAAGGGTTATTTATTGTTAGGAGGAAAACAAAAAAGGATGAACTTGTACAGTCCATCCTTTCTTTTGTATAATATAAATGTGTTAGATATTTTTGCCATGGCAGTTCTTGAACTTCTTGCCACTGCCACATGGACATGGGTCGTTAGGGCGTGGAGTTTTCTCGGCTACGTAAGGAGTCTTGGCTTGCTCCTCGGTAGCGCGAGTATCCCGATGAGCCGCAGCCTGCTGGTTTTCATCAAAAACATTCTCACGCTCTTCCTTGTATTCAACACGCTCCCTTACTTCCTGAGCCTCTTCTATAGGTTGTTCCGGCTGCATTTCCGGTATCTGACCACGCATAAGGACACTTGCAATCTTATTGTTCATATCGTTAATCATGTCATCCCACAGTTTAACGCTTTCCAGTTTGAAAACCAATAACGGATCTTTCTGCTCGTAAGAAGCATTCTGTACGGAGTGGCGCAGGTCGTCGAGCTGGCGCAGGTTTTCTTTCCAGTTATCATCGATGATGTGTAACATGATAACCTTTTCGAACTGCTTGATGATAGACTTGGCTTCGGTATCGTATGCTTCCTTCAAGTCGCAAGGTATGTTATAGATACGTTTGCCATCCGTGATAGGCACCATGATGCGCTGATAAAGCTGTCCTTGATTCTCGTAAACTTCCTTAATAGTAGGCCAAGCTACGGTTTGTATTCTCTCGGTCTTACGTTCAAAGGCCGTCATTGCAGTTTCAAAAGCCTTTTCGAACAGCTCCTCGCGCTTTACAGTCTGGAACTCCTCTTCGGTAAAAGGTACCTGAATAGACAGCACCTTTAGGAAGTCCTCCTTGCATCCTTCATAATCATTTTTTTCAATGATGCTTACACAGCGATCCCAGATAACATTTGATATATCCATGCCGATACGCTCACCCATCAAGGCGTGGCGACGTTTTTCATAGATAACGGTGCGCTGCTTGTTCATGACGTCATCGTATTCCAGCAGGCGCTTACGGATACCGAAGTTGTTTTCCTCAACCTTTTTCTGTGCTCGCTCGATACTCTTGCTGATCATGCTGCTCTCGATACGTTCGCCTTCTTCGAAGCCTAAACGATCCATTACCTTGGCAATACGCTCAGAACCGAACAAACGCATGAGTTTGTCTTCCAAAGATACATAGAAAACTGATGAACCGGGATCGCCCTGACGGCCTGCACGACCACGCAACTGGCGATCTACACGGCGACTTTCGTGGCGTTCCGTTCCGATAATAGCCAAACCACCGGATTCTTTCACCTCTTTGGTGAGTTTAATGTCGGTACCACGACCGGCCATGTTGGTAGCGATAGTAACGGCACCAAGTCCATTTACAGAACGACCTGCTTCTGCTACAATCTGTGCTTCCTTCAGATGCTGCTTTGCATTCAGTACCTGATGTGGTATGTGGCGCATGTCGAGCATCTTACTTAGCAACTCACTGATTTCGACAGAGGTTGTACCTACCAGGGTAGGTCGGCCGGCGTTGCGCATAGCTTCTATTTCTTCTATAACTGCTGCGTACTTCTCGCGAGCTGTTTTATAAACTCTGTCCTCTAAATCATGACGTGCAATGGGGCGATTGGTTGGGATTTCCACAACATCGAGTTTGTAAATATCCCAGAACTCACCTGCTTCGGTAGAGGCAGTACCCGTCATACCGGCCAATTTGTGGTACATACGGAAGTAATTCTGCAATGTAATGGTGGCAAAGGTCTGTGTAGCAGCCTCTACTTTTACATGCTCCTTGGCCTCGACAGCCTGATGGAGACCATCGCTCCAACGGCGTCCTTCCATGATACGACCGGTTTGCTCATCAACAATCTTCACTTCACCATCGATAACAACATACTCGTCGTCCTTATTAAACATGGTATAGGCTTTGAGAAGCTGCTGTAAGGTATGAACTCGCTCACTCTGTATGCCATAGTGATTCATCAGTTCATCTTTCTTGTCGATATATTCCTCTCCGGTAAGATGGTTGGTTTCCTTTTCCTTCTCTAATGCAGATAACTCTGCTGTAATGTCGGGCAAAACAAAGAGTTTTTCATCATTTACTTTCTTAGCAAGCCATGCCGTACCCTTGTCGGTCATATCACAAGAGTTCAGTTTCTCGTCTGTTACAAAGTAAAGAGGCTCTACGGCCTTAGGCATCTCACGATTGTTGTTTGCCATATAGAACTCCTCTGTCTTGAGCATACCGGCTTTGATACCATCTTCAGACAGGAACTTAATTAACGGCTTGTTCTTGGGAAGTGCCTTATAAGAACGATATAATGCAAGGAAGCCTTCCTCTAAAAGTTGCTGACCTTCCTTAGAATTCCCGGCATTGTTGCCAGCTGTAATCTTTTGTCGTGCCTCGGCGAGAAGTTCAGTGGCCTGTTTTCTTTGAACTTCATAAAGGTCTTTTACCAATGGCTGATATTCCTCAAACATCTGGTCATCACCTTTTGGAACAGGTCCGCTGATAATTAATGGAGTACGGGCATCATCAATCAACACGGAATCGACCTCATCGACAATGGCATAGTTATGCTTACGCTGTACAAGGTCTTCCGGAGAAGTAGCCATGTTATCACGTAAGTAATCGAAACCGAACTCATTGTTCGTACCAAAGGTAATGTCTGCTTGATAAGCCTTGCGCCTTTCGGGAGAGTTCGGTTGGTGCTTATCGATGCAATCTACCGATAACCCGTTGAATTCATATAATGGCCCCATCCACTCAGAGTCACGCTTTGCAAGATAATCATTTACCGTTACAACATGGACGCCATTGCCTGTAAGGGCATTTAGGAATACAGGAAGGGTAGAAACAAGAGTTTTACCTTCACCTGTAGCCATCTCCGCAATCTTGCCTTGATGAAGCACTGTACCACCGAATAACTGCACATCGTAATGAATCATTTCCCATTTTAGGTCGTTGCCACCTGCGGTCCAATGGTTGTGGTAGTATGCCTTATCGCCTTCAATGGTTATAAAGTCTTTTGTAGGATCGGCAGCAAGTTCACGGTCAAAGTCGGTCGCTGTAACAATGGTTTCTTCATTTTCAGAGAAACGACGGGCTGTATCCTTTACAATAGAAAAGGCTATTGGCATAACCTCATTTAAAGCTACTTCGTAATTGTCGAGAGCTTCCTTCTCAAGTTTATCTATCTGATTGAAGATACTTTCACGCTCATCGATTGGAGTATCCTCGATAGTTGCGCGAAGTTCCTCTATTTGTTTCCTTTGCTCTTTCGCAGCATCTTGCACATACTGCTGTATTTCCTTTGTCTTGGCACGAAGTTCATCGTTGCTTAACTGTTGTATCTCAGGATATTTCTCTTTTACCTTATCAACAAAAGGCTGAATAAGCTTCATATCGCGAGAGGATTTGTCTCCAAAAAGTGATTTTAATATCTTGTTAAAATTCATTGTCTGTAATTATTGTTTGCCATTGGCGTTGTCTATACCAATGAGGTTTATCTTTTATTATTTTGTTTATTATTTGCCCGATCTGGAACTAAAATTTTTCTTATGCGTTAAACAAGATTAGGTCCTCGAATAAAGATGCTGCAGGTGATAAATGGGCTGGGTATAGCCTGTGGAGTAAAACTTATTAATGATGAATGTCGCTGATTGAAGAAAGCTAAGGTTGAAAGGCTATTCCTAAATATATAATGGTAGGCATGAATAGGCTCAATTTTCTCCTCTTCACCCTTCTCACTCAATGCTTTTAATGCGCAAAGAATATCATTCCCTAAGTCTTTAAACTCTGGGAAATGATAAATGTCTTCAATGGTTTTTTCATTCAGTACAACTCTCAACGCCGACTGATAGGTCTGCGCCTCTACACTGGTTGTCGCAAGGACAATGAGGAGGGCTGTAATGTATTTATTCATTCTATTGAATTTATTTTTCTTCCAAATGGATATGTACGTAACAGTTCATTAGCAATAATAATGCCATGATTACTATCGATAAGGGATAATATTGAAATATTCCCATGATAAGACTCAAAATGATGAGCCCTCCCCAGATCTTCCACCAAAGAAAAGGTCGCTTGGCCTTGTTATGCTTGATTGCGCCATACAGGGAGAAGAGGGGTAACGGATTCAGGAAGAGCAATAGCCCATTTATTTGAACGCATGGGTGATTAGAAAATAACATGACGAAAAGGATGAGTCCGGCACATCCTGCTACTACCATAAGAGTTACATCGTATGCACTAAAAAGAACTTTTTTCTTTAGTTCAACAGCATTGATGGATAATGCAATGACAGCGAAAATAAGGCTACAAAAGAGTGGAGAGGGAAAACCTTTCTCTTTAGAATTAGAGGGGGGGGGGACATCTAAAAGGGTATTAGTTTGCTTTACCAAATCCCTTCCATTATACTTTGCTTTGGCAAAATCCTGCATCAGATTATTGGGAAGAAATTGTTGTTGTGCCTGATTTCTTTCTTTATCAGCCGCAATTCCCAGCAGCAAATCCTCGCCAAACTGGCTCCACTTGTGCTGATGGTTGTATTCATGAATCATGGTACGGAAGCTCTTGCTCTCAGTAGGAGTAGGGTAGGTAATTGTGCCTTTCAGAGCGTTTGCAATCAAGTTTCTTGCTCGTGTCGTACAATTGTCATAAAAATAATTGTATCGGTAAGTTGTGTTCTCCGGTTTGGCATTTAGCTCGAATGCTTTTAAAATAGCATTTTTATCATCATTAGTCAAGTCTAATACCTGTTCTGTAACTCCTCTTCCTTCATGAGCATATTCTGCTAAGAAGTATTCCATAGGTGTTACTCCCATTTCATAATCGGTAATACCCAGAATAAATTTCGGGATAAAGTAAGGCTGGTGCATATTGAACATACCATAATTAACGGCTATATCCATGCCGGTAGTATAATTATGTATGCGTACAGCTGTATGTCCATACTCTGCCCAAACTTCATTTCCCGGAGAACAGGTCAGTAATGAAATCTCGATAGAATCTGTAGTCAGTTTATCTTTATTGGCGTGTGCCGACAGAACTGCGAATACACAAATAAACAATATGTAAAAATACTTTCGTATCATTAGGCACAAAGTTAAATAAAAATGCTCGCATTAACAAAGAATGACGATTAAAAAGCAAATTCCACTGTTCATTTTCCAACAAATCAGTTTTTTTTTCTAACTTTGCCACCATTCTATGTATATAGAAGGTATATTACTTCGAAGATCTATAATCAAAATGAGAAAGATATTTGTATCGGCAATAGTATTCTTGTCAGTAGCTAACGCTTTTGCACAGAGTGGCACAAAGTCGCCATATAGTCAGTATGGCTTTGGTACGTTAGCTCCACAATCCACCAGTTTTAATCGTGGTATGGCAGGTGTTGCCTATGGTTTTCATGATGGAAATACCATTAATTATGCCAACCCCGCATCTTATTCGTCGGTAGATTCGTTGAGTTTTATTTTCGATGCAGGAGTATCCTTAAACCTTACTAACTATACAGAGAGTGGGAAAAAACGCAATGTCAAGAACTCTGAGTTAGAATACATTGCTGCAACTTTTCGTGTATTTAAGCATGTAGGGGTTAGTTTCGGTTTAATTCCTTTCAGCAATGTAGGTTACGACTTCAGTAACTCTCAAAATGTAAATGCTTTCCCAAGCACATCGTCAGCCAATGCTACTTATTCCAATACTTACCATGGCGAGGGGGGGATTCATGAAGTATATGTAGGTGCGGCATGGCAGCCTGTAAAGAATTTCTCTTTTGGTGCCAATATCGGCTATTTGTGGGGTGATTTATATAGAACTGTTACCAATTCTTATAGCGATTCTTATGTAAATACATTATCGAGGGCTTATTCAACGAGTGTTAAGAGCTATAAGCTTGACTTGGGTGCACAATATACTTTCCCTGTTACAAAAAAAGATAATGTAACTTTAGGCGTGGTTTACTCGTTGGGACATAAACTTAACTCAACACTCTCGGCTAATGTCATTTCCACCAACTCGCAGACTTCAGTCTCTGATACTACTAACTATAATGCCGGAAATGGCTTGAAAATGCCACATATCTTTGGTGCCGGTCTCATGTGGAATCATAATAACAAGTTGAAGGTTGGTGTAGATTATCAGTTGCAAAAATGGGGCAGTTTGTTATATCCTGTACTCAACACATCGGGCAATACACCAAGTTATACTTTGGCTGATAATCAGTTTAAGGATCGCCATAGATTCGCTTTAGGTGTAGATTATAGTCAGGGCGAGCGGTATCGTGGTTTCTTTAAACGATTACATTATCAGGCAGGTGTTAGTTATACCACTCCTTACGTAAAGATCAACGGGCAGGATGGACCAAAGGAAATTACAGCTTCTTTAGGTTTCGGTATTCCCATCATTAATAATTATAACAACAGAAGCATGTTGCATATCAGTGCGGAGTGGGCTAACATCAAGGCTTCTAACATGATTAAGGAGAATGTATTCCGCATTAATGTAGGCTTTACTTTTAATGAACGTTGGTTCTCTAAATTCAAGGTGGAATAAATAGTTATAACTAATTGATTGAAAGAAATTAAAATTCTTATATAAAAGAATATATTTACGAGGAACGAATATACGATGCGATTATCTTTCAATACCTCACTTGTAACTATACTTGTAGGATTATTTGTACTGATGACATCCTGTTCGAAAGGAAAAGAGCACACTGCTCCGGCTATTAGGGACAGGGATTCTGTTCCGGTAATGGTTACTTATGGGGTGAATACACTTGTTTCTGATTCGGGAATAATTAAATATCGTATCGTAACAGAGCAGTGGGAGGTTAATCAAGCAAAGAAACCTTCTTGCTGGATATTCAATAAAGGTATCCTTCTTACACAATTCGACTTGAAAAAACATGTTGTAGGTTACATTCAATGCGACTCTGCCATTTATTATGACCAGCTTCAGAAGTGGATTCTTCGAGGCAGGGTAAATGTCCTAACCGCCGATGGTATAGAGTTTCATAGCGATGAGCTTACATGGGATGAGCGTAACCATACCATATCGTCGCGTACTTATAGTGTCTTGAGGACTCCCGATAAAGAGATGAGGGGTGTTTGGTTCCGAAGTGATGAGCAGATGCAAAACTATGAAATAAGCCAGCCAAAAGGATGGAGCATTTTCGATAAACCCAATCTGGATAATCCTAATATGGGGACAATAGTACCTTCAGCACCGGTAGATTCCACGCATCAGGATTCTATGAAAGGGCCTATTGTAAATCAGCATACAGCAAAATAATAATATACTAAGGTGGATATTGGTTCGATTATAGGTATTCTATTAACTATGATATTATCGGCTTTCTTTTCAGGAATGGAGATAGCCTTTGTTGCAAGTAACAGAATGCTTGCGGAAATGGATCGTGAAAAAGGGGGAATTGCGCAACGTTGTTTGTCTGTATTTTATCGTAATCCGAATGGTTTCGTTTCAACAATGTTGGTAGGAAATAACATTGTACTTGTTATTTATGGAATCTTATTTGCAAATATATTTGACAAGACGCTCTTTGCATCCTTTGAGCCTGCGAGTAGGGTATTGCTCGATACAATATGTTCTACTATTGTTATATTGTTCACAGGAGAGTTCTTACCTAAGACATTATTCAAGGCGAATCCGAACAAGCTGCTTACATTTTTTGCGCCATTGGCCTATTTATTTTTCATTATCTTATGGCCTATCACTAAGTTTTCTACCTTCTGTTCAAGGTTGTTCCTGCGGATTTTAGGTGTAAAGATAGATAAGGAAGCAAATAGTGAAACCTTTACTAAAGTAGATTTAGATTATCTTGTGCAGAGCTCAATAGATAATGCAAAGGATGAAGATGCCATAGAGGATGAAGTTAAGATTTTCCAAAATGCGCTGGAGTTCTCTGATACAAAGGTACGCGATTGTATGGTTCCACGTACCGAGATTAATGCTGTAGAGGTAGGCTGTAGCTTGTCGGAGCTACAACAGAAGTTTATTGAAAGCGGAAACTCAAAGCTATTGGTGTATGAAAGCGATATAGATCATATAAAAGGGTATATCCATTCATCGGAATTGTTCCATAACCATGATAATTGGCAGGAGCATATCCGTACGATGCCATTTGTTCCCGAAACCATAGCTGCGCAGAAATTGATGAAGATATTCTTGCAACAAAAGAAGAGTTTAGGAGTAGTAGTCGATGAGTTTGGTGGCACAAGTGGTATTGTTTCGCTGGAAGATATAGTGGAAGAAATCTTCGGAGAAATAGAGGATGAGCATGACAAGGCGAATTACGTAGCAAAGGATTTAGGCAACGGAGATTATATTCTATCGGCGCGTTTGGAAATAGATAATGTAAATGAGATGTTCGGTTTTGATCTTCCGGAGAGCGATGAGTATATGACTATAGGCGGATTACTGCTCCATGTGTATGAAGGTTTTCCGCAGATAAACGAAACGGTTACCGTAGGTCAGTATGAATTTAAGATCATTAAAAAGACAATGACGAAGTTGGAACTCGTCAAATTACACGTAACTCCAAAAGATTAATTCCTTTGAAAATTATGTAAATTGTTTTTTTGTTTGTATTTTTGTACTCAATTTGAAATAGATAAATAATTAAAACAAAATAAAAATGGCAGCATTAGGAAAAATTAGAAGCAAAGGTGGTCTGTTGATGGCCATTATCGGATTAGCCCTCCTTGCCTTTATTGCTGAAGAAGCGTTTCGTTCTTGTAACGGATTGAAGGCTGAACAACGCCAGCAGATAGGTGAGATTTTAGGCGAAAAAATTTCTGTTCAGGACTATCAGAAACTTTTGGATGAGTATCAGTCAGCGGTAAAGCTAACCATGCAGCGCGACAACTTCTCGGAAGAGGAGATGAATCAGCTGAAAGATCAGGTTTGGCAGCAGTTGGTAAGCAATCGTGTGCTGGAGGCCGATGCAAAGAAAGTTGGTCTGACGGTAACAGAACAGGAATTGCAGAATGTTCTGAATGACGGTACTAACCCGGCGTTGGCACAGACTCCTTTTGTTAATCAACAGACCGGTCGTTTCGATGTGAATGCTTTAAAGCAATTCCTTGATACTTATAAGAAGGCGAAAGCCGAAAACTCTCCACAGTTGGAACAGATGGCTAATATTTATAATTATTGGCTGTTTGTTGAGAAGAATCTTCGTACACAACTGTTAAGTCAGAAGTATCAGTCGCTTTTAGCAAGCTGTGTCCTTTCAAACAAGGCTGAGGCTAAGTTGGCTTTCAAGGATAATAACGAAGAGGCTTCTATTCAGTTGGCAGCGCTACCTTATTCTTCAATCAAGGATGCAGAAGTAAAGGTTACGGATGCCGACCTTAAGACTAAGTATGAAGAGTTAAAGGGAGCTTTCCGCCAGACAAGCGAAAGTCGTGATATTAAGTTTGTTGATGTTCAGATTAAGGCCAGCACAGCCGATCGACAGGTTATTCAGAATGAGATGAACGGTTTCCAAAAGCAACTTGCCGCAGCAGCTGATCCTTCAACAATCGTAACACGCAGTGGAAGTGTGATTCCTTATTTAGGTATTCCTGTAAGCTCGAAAGCCTATCAGCAGTATCCTGATATTGCATCAAAAATAGACTCTTTGGCTGTTGGTACGACAGGTGTTGTTGCCAATGCGCAGGATAATACCCTTAACATTATCCGTGTTCTCTCGAAAGAAAATCTGGCCGACTCTGTTCAGTTCCGCACAATTCAGGTTGTAGCAAACACACCCGACGAGTCGAAGGTTAAGGCCGACTCTATTCAGAAGGCGTTGGCTTCAGGTGCCGATTTCTATACTTTGGCTAAGAAATATGGTCAGACAGGCGAGAAAACATGGCTTACAGGCGCTCAATATGAGTCGGCTCCAAGCATGACACAGGATAACAAGACATTCTTGACAGCAATTTTGAAGGGTGAGGTTAATGCTTATCAAAATGTAGTTTTATCGCAAGGTAATGTCATTATTCAGGTTTTGGACAAGAAAGCTCCTACCACAAAGACTTTGGCAGCTATTATTAAGAAGCCTGTAGATTTCTCGAAAGATACACGTTCGGCTGCTTATAATAAGTTCTCTGAATATGTAGCCAAGAACACAACCTTGGCCGACCTGCAGAAGAATGCCGGTAAATATGGTTATTCTGTACAGGAACTCAAGAATGTAACAACAGCAGAACATTATGTTGCAGGTATCCGTGGAACACGTGATGCGCTGAAATGGATATTTGATGCCAAGGCCGGAGAGGTATCTCCTCTGTATGAAGTAGGTAATAATGACCACATGATGGTAATTTGTGTTACTGCCATTCATCCGGAAGGTTTCCGTAACTGGGATGATGCGGAAGTGAAGGAAATCCTTAAGCGTGAGGTTATCAAAGATAAGAAAGCGAAAATCTTAATGGCCAAGTTAAAGGGTGTGGCCTCTATTGCTGCAGCTAAGGCAAAGGGAGCAAGTGTTTCTACTGTAAATCAGGTTACCTTTGCTTCGCCGGCTTTCGTACAGAGTGTGGGTGCTGTTGAGCCAGCGTTGTCGGGCGCAGTAGCTGCTACAGCTGTAGGTAAGTTCTCTAAGGCTCCTGTTAAGGGCAATGCCGGTGTTTATGTTTTCCAAGTAGCTAAGAAGGCCATGCGTGCCGGATCTAAGTTTAATGAGCAACAGGCAGAGCAACAGGCAGCACAACAAAATCTGCAGTTTGTAGGTAGCTATATACAGGACCTTGTACAGAAGGCTCATGTAGTAGATCATCGCTATCTATATTTCTAAGAATAATAAATAAGGTATCTATAATAAAAAGCGGCTATGCAATCAATGCATGGTCGCTTTTCTTTTGTTTTCATAGTAAAATGGCATGTATTGTGTGGCAATATACCATCTTTTGTTCTATAAAAGACGGCCTTTTACTGTACAAAAGATGCTATTTTACTAAAGATTTTATTTTTGTTTTATTTGCCTTCACTTTTAACAAATCATGTAAGAAGCTGTTTGGTAATGCCTTATCAGGATAAAACAAGTGGAAGTATGACAGTAACCTCGCAAAACCTTGTGTCGTATTCCACCATGACTTTTTATCTCGAATAAAGAGAAATCTTGGATAATCTCATGCTTATGGTATGATTATTGTATTTATGATTTATATTTGCTTATGACGAATAAGATAGTTTTTTTGATTACATTTGCAACATGAAAAAGTATATATCTATCATATGCCTATTGTTTCTATCGCTGTTGTCGGTAGTGGCAAAGGAATATACAGCCAAGGATATCCCTATGATCCATTTGCAGGATGCAAGGAAGTATGTGTGTGATCCGGATGGTATCATGGATAATGCGGCGAAAGACTCTGCCGACTTTTACTTGCAGAAATTAGATAAAGAATGTGGAATACAAACAGTTTTTGTCATTGTGAACAATGTGGCGAATGGCGATGTTTTCCGTGTTGCAGAGGATATAGGTAACGAACAGGGAGTAGGCAATAGGAAAACCAATCGGGGATTGGTGGTTGTTATATCAGTGAATGACCGCAAATATTTTATTGCTCCGGGAGAAGGATTAGAAAAAGACCTGACCGATTTGGAGTGTAATAACATTGGGCAGGAATGTATCGTTACGAACATGCGTAACGATAACCCCGATGAAGCTGTTTTTTCTACAGTAAAAGCGGTATATAATAAATTTAAAACGGGAAGTACAGGACTGGAACAACCGTCGAATGATGAAGATAGTGGCTTGATAGGTAGTCTTGTTTTACTTGCTATCTGTGGATTCTATATCTATTATGCTACCCGTAAGAACAATAACAACAATAAGGGTGGCAATGGAGGCAGAAGAAATAGGAACAATATCTTCTGGGGGCCAATCATATGGGGCAATCCCGGACATATCAATGATAGTGGCTTTGGTGGCGGATCGTTTGGTGGCGGATCCTTCGGCGGTGGCTCATTTGGTGGAGGTGGTGCCGGCGGTGGCTGGTAAGTCTTGCCAATACAACTGGTATTAAGCTGGAGAGAAACGGTAGTTGTTTAGGGCATCGACAAACGAGTTTAGTAAAAGTAATATTAAATAAAATCATTAATAAATATCAGTAACACTATGAAAAGTAAAAGTTTATGGATAATTATTGCGATTGTAGCTGTAGTGGGTATATGGGCTTTCTCGGGCTATAATGGCATGGTGGACAAACAAGAAGTGGCGACAACAGCTTTAAGCAACGTGGAAGCGGCTTACCAGCGGCGTGCAGATATGATGCCACAGTTGGCTAAAATCGTGAAGGCTTATGCGAAGCATGAGAGAGAAACGTTTGCGGAAGTGGCCAAGGCACGTAACAATGCAACGCAGATTCATCTTGATGCGAGTAATCTTACCCCGGAGAAGCTGAAGGAATTTGAAGCAGCACAGAGTCAGGTATCATCAGCTTTAACCAGACTTTTGGCTGTGGCTGAAAGGTATCCGGATTTAAAAGCGAGCAAGAACTTCGAATCATTGCAGATTCAGGAAGAAGGAACCGAGAATAGAATTAACGAGGCACGGCGGGCATATAATACGGCAGTGCAGGATTATAATCAAACAATTCGCCACTTCCCTAATTCTATTGTGGCTGCCATAACCGGTTTTGATAAAATGATTAAGTTTGAAGCTGCATCTGGAGCAGAAAAAGCTCCGGAGTTGGATATATAATATTTTAGAAAGTAATATTGCATTAAGGGGTAGCTGGCGGAGATCGTTTTCTCCATGCAGCTACCCTTAATTTGTTTTTAAACGTTTTCTGTTTTATAGTAAGACAGTATTTCGCTATTTAGAAAGATGAAATGTTATTTAGCAGGTTTAAATACTTTTTATTCTTTTCCTGTTGTAGAACATGCAAGAAGTTACTTTTAGAACACTTGTGTTCCAAATTCCAACAAGTACGATAAAGCACGATAAAAATGTAATCAGAATGACGGAGAAATTACTATAATGAGATGAGAATTATATTTGTGTTAAATTTGGATAATTTCATTATCACTTTGCTTTGTAAGTGAGTTTTTTGTTATCTTTGCGTTGTAATAAGAATAAAAAAGCGAAGAATTATTTTATATGGCGAAGATAAAAACAATAGGTATATTGACGTCAGGTGGTGATGCCCCGGGAATGAATGCTGCTATTCGAGCTGTTACTCGTGCCGGTATCTATAACGGTTTTACAATTAAAGCAATTTACAGAGGATATGATGGGTTGGTGGCTGATGATATTAAGCCCTTCACTACAGAGAATGTAAGTGGAATCATCGGTCAGGGTGGAACAATTTTAAGGACTGCCCGTTCTATGAGTTTTAAGACCGTAGAAGGAAGAAAACAGGCATATGATAATTTGGTAAAAGAAGGTATCGATGCTCTTGTTATCATTGGTGGTAATGGCTCCTTGACAGGTGCAATGAAGTTTGCCGAGGAATATGATGTTTGTTGTATCGGTTTGCCGGGTACCATCGATAATGATCTTTATGGAACGGACAGCACCATCGGCTATGATACTACCATGAATACAATTATGGAATGCGTCGATAGAATTCGTGATACCGCTCAAAGTCATGAAAGAATTTTCTTTGTGGAGGTGATGGGGCGTGATGCCGGTTTCCTTGCGCAGAACTCGGCGATTGCCAGTGGTGCGGAAGCTGCCATTATTCCGGAAGATTCCACCGATGTCGATCAGTTGGCACGTTTCATGGAACGTGGTATTCGTAAATCGAAGAAGAGTTGCATTGTCATAGTATCAGAAAGCCCTAAGTGTGGTGCTATCTATTATGCCGATCGTGTAAAGAAAGAGTTCCCGGATTTCGATGTACGCGTATCTATTCTTGGTCATTTACAGCGTGGTGGTCGTCCATCGGCCCATGACAGAATATTGGCGAGCCGTACGGGTGTAGGTGCCATTGAGGCAATTATGCAAGGGCAACGTAATGTTATGGTGGGTATTCGCAATAACGAAGTTGTGTATATACCTCTGTCTGAAGCTATTCGGTCAGATAAGCCCTTTGACAAGAAGCTGATTACTGTTCTTGACGAATTAAGCATTTAAGTTTGAACTAAAGAAATAAAAAAATAAAGTTATGTCACAGATTAATGGACGTGTTTCTCAGATTATAGGCCCTGTCATTGATGTCTATTTCGATGTAAAAGGCGAGGATCCGGAGAAAGTGTTGCCACGAATTCATGATGCACTCCGTGTGAAACGACCTAACAACAACGATCTGATCATTGAGGTGCAGCAGCACATTGGTGAAGATACTGTTCGCTGTGTTGCGATGGATAATACAGAAGGATTGCAGCGAGATTTGGAAGTTATTCAGACAGGTGCGCCTATCGTAATGCCGGCCGGCGAACAGATAAAGGGGCGCATGCTGAACGTGATTGGCCAGCCAATTGATGGTATGGAAGCCTTGAATATGCAAGGTGCGTATCCTATTCACCGTGAGGCTCCGAAGTTTGAGGAACTTTCTACACATAAAGAAATGCTTCAGACCGGAATTAAGGTTATCGACTTGTTAGAGCCTTATATGAAAGGTGGTAAAATTGGTTTGTTTGGCGGTGCGGGTGTAGGTAAAACCGTACTGATTATGGAGCTGATTAACAATATTGCCAAAGGGCATAATGGATATTCCGTATTTGCCGGTGTAGGAGAACGTACTCGTGAGGGTAACGACCTTATCCGCGATATGCTGGAATCCGGTGTAATAAAATATGGCGATAAGTTCAAGGAAGCTATGGAGGAAGGTAAATGGGATCTTTCCTTAGTAGATGAAGAGGAGCTGAAAAAGTCGCAGGCTACATTGGTTTATGGCCAGATGAATGAGCCACCGGGGGCGCGTGCTTCGGTAGCTTTGTCAGGTTTGACCGTAGCTGAAGAATTCCGCGACCATGGAGGTAAAAATGGTGAGGCTGCTGATATTATGTTCTTTATTGATAACATCTTCCGTTTCACGCAGGCCGGCTCTGAAGTATCAGCATTGCTGGGTCGTATGCCTTCTGCTGTAGGTTATCAACCTACCTTGGCCAGTGAAATGGGTGCTATGCAGGAGCGTATTACCAGTACCAAAAAAGGATCTATTACGTCAGTACAGGCGGTATATGTTCCTGCTGATGACTTAACCGACCCTGCTCCGGCCACAACGTTCACACATCTTGATGCAACTACAGAGTTATCAAGAAAGATTACAGAGTTAGGTATTTATCCCGCTGTAGATCCATTAGGCAGTACAAGTCGTATTTTAGATCCGCTGATTGTTGGTAAGGAGCATTACGAATGTGCGCAGAGAGTAAAGCAGTTGTTGCAACATTATAACGAACTTCAGGATATTATCGCCATCTTGGGTATGGATGAATTGTCTGATGAAGATAAGTTGGTTGTAAACCGCGCTCGTCGTGTTCAGCGCTTCTTGTCGCAGCCTTTTACCGTTGCAGAACAGTTTACTGGTATAAAGGGTGTCATGGTTCCTATCGAAGAGACAATAAAAGGATTCAATGCAATTCTGAATGGTGAGGTAGATGATCTGCCGGAACAGGCTTTCTTGAATGTCGGTACAATCGAAGATGTGAAAGAAAAAGCTAAGAAGTTGTTGGCAGCAGCTCAGGCTTAATCTTTATATTTCACAGATTGAATAATTAGAATATATGCTTACACTTAAAATAATTTCACCTGAGCGTATCGCTTTTAATGGCGAGGTAGAGAATGTTACTGTACCCGGAGAGAAAGGAGAGTTCGAAGTACTTACGGATCACGCCGCTCTGATTTCAACGTTGGTAGCAGGTAATGTTGCCTATACTGTGAATGGTGAAAAGAAAACTATGAAAATTCAAGGTGGCTTTATAGAGTTGCAGAATAACATAGTAAACCTTTGTGTGGAGGTATAATTGTTTACAAAATAAAAGATATTGCAGTAAAAAGTAGCCCAAATATTGATATGTCTGAGCTTGATAAAATTTCGAAGCAATACAATAAGTATAGTCTATGGATTATAGTTGCGATTACATTAATAGGGTTGTTTCTGGTACAAGTACTTGTAAGAGATTCACTTTATAGTATAATCATCTTTAATGCATGCTATGCTCTATTTCTGAGGGCAGTATATATAACTGTTTGGAAGATTGTTGCGAAGAATAGTATTCATCATCTGGCACAGTTTTATTTAGGGGCTTCGGTTGTAAGATTGCTGCTAACGCTTTTGATAGCGGTTATCGGGATTCTGATAATGGGAGAAGAAAAGTACCGATTAATAGCCTTTTTGATAGATTTAAGCGCATATTATTTGGCTTTCTTAATATTCGATTCCGCTTTCTTTTGCATTCAAGAGAAAAAGCATAAACAAAATAATTAATAGTAAATGAAATCATTCAAAATATATCTCTTTCTGCTTCTCTCACTTGTATCGGTTTACCCGACGCAGGCTCGAGATATGTCCAAGAAGGCAAACGTTGATGTGAAAGAAATATTATGGGGGCATGTAAAGGACTCCTATGAATGGCATATTACGGACTTTGGGTCAGGAGAGCACAAAAAGTCGTTGGTCATCCATCTTCCTATCATCGTCAAGACGAGTACAGGATGGCATGTATTCAGTAGTAGTGCGTTTGAAGAAGGGGAACATGGCAAGGATCGTAAAGGGCCTTTTAGCCTGTTATTGAAGAGTGCAGATGATAAAGTGCATCCTAATAAGATTGTAGAAAAAGTGAATGGTAAAGAAGTAGTACCTTTGGATTTGTCGATAACGAAAACAGTTTGCGTACTATTTATTAATTCTATCATATTGCTTTTTGTTATCTTGATACCGGCTCGATGGTGTAAGAAACATAAGATTACCGATCCGGCTCCTAAAGGCTTTGTGGGATTGATGCACATGTTCGTCATGAATATATATGAAGAGGTTATTGTTGCATGTATGGGAAAGGAAGCACCTAAGTATGCTCCATGGCTACTGACATGTTTCTTCTTTATATTTGTTTCTAACATAATGGGTATTGTTCCATTTCCTCCCGGCGGTGGAAACCTGACAGGTAATATTGCCTGTACGCTCTTTTTAGGGGTAACGACTTTCCTTATAACAAACTTCACAGGAAGCAAGGAATATTGGAAAGAAGTATTTTGGGCAGACGTTCCAACATGGCTAAAGGTACCTGTTCCTCTGATGCCTTTCATAGAACTCCTCGGTGTCTTTACAAAACCACTCTCACTGACGGTCCGTCTCTTTGCAAATATGCTTGCCGGGCACTGTATAGCGTTGGCTTTTGCCATTATTATCTTTATCATGTTTGGTATAGCCGACAATGCTATTGTAAACTGGATAACAGGTAGCTCTATGTCTGTTATCAGTGTTGCCATGAGCGTATTCATGATGTTATTGGAAATCTTGGTAAGTTATATCCAAGCTTTGGTCTTTACAATGTTAAGTGCTATATTTATTTCATTGGCTCATGCTAAGCCTCATGCAAAAGAATTTTAAAATAAAGGAAGATATTGTGTAATGTTTTATATATGCGTTATGCAAAAAACCAGAAATAAAAGAATTATAAATACATTAAAATTTTAAGATTATGTTATCATTATTATTAGCAGATGTTGCAGTTGCAAAGTTAGGTGCAGCCATTGGTGCTGGTTTGGCAGTTATTGGTGCAGGTATTGGTATTGGTCAGATTGGTAATAGTGCTATGGAAGCGATGGCTCGTCAGCCGGAGAAGATGGGCGATCTTCGTTCTTCTATGATTGTTGCTGCGGCTTTGGTAGAGGGTGTTGCATTCTTCGCCCTCATTGTTACAATCTTGGCTATTGTATTGTAATCTTACAGTAAAAGATTGCAAAGAATAAAATTAATCGAAAGAACAAAACCAGCGTATGGATTTATTAGTTCCAAGTAGTGGTCTGCTTTTTTGGATGACTCTTGTCTTCTTGATAGTATTTTTTATCTTATGGAAATTTGGTTTCCCTGCGATAATAAAGATGGCAGTAGATAGAAAGGACTACATTGACGAGAGCCTTCGCAAGGCAAACGAAGCCAATGAAAAGTTAGACAACATACAGAAAGAGAGTGAATCCATCCTACAGGAAGCTCGCGAGAAACAGGCTTTGATATTAAAAGAAGCTACTGAGACTCGCGAGAATATTGTAGCTCAGGCGCAAGACAAGGCACGTGAAGAAGCTGCTCGGTTGATATCTGAAGCAAAAGCCGAGATAGAGAACGAGAAGCAAAATGCCCTTCGTGAAGTCCGTAATGAGCTTGCAGCTCTCAGTGTACAGATTTCTGAAAAGATTTTGCGTGATAAACTATCGTCTTCTGAGACACAGATGGATTATATTAATCGTTTGCTGGATGATGTTTCTTCTCAAAATAAACAAAGTAATTAAGGCTTATGGATTTAGGTGTAATATCGGTTCGATATGCTCGTGCACTTCTGAAAAGTGCGCTTCAGCTTGGGATCGAAGACCAAGTCTATGGTGAGGCTCAGACACTTGCTTCCTCTTACTTGCAGGTTACATCCCTAAGAAGTACCATAGATAATCCTATGCTCGGGAGAGATGCCAAGTGGAATATATTGAAAGCGGCTGCAGGAGGCGATATGATTTCCGACTTGATGAAGAACTTTCTTCATTTAGTTTTGAAAGAGGGAAGAGAGTCTATTCTGCAGTTCATGGCATTATCCTATATCACACTTTATCGAAAGCAGAAGAATATCATCAGTGGTAAGCTTACTACTGCGACGTCTGTTTCGCCGGACATGGAGAAAAGGATGCGAGATATGGTAGAAGCAAAAACACAAGGTACTGTAGAATTTGTAACAGAAGTAGATCCGGATATTATTGGAGGATTTATTCTCGAATACGATACCTACAAGATGGATGCAAGTGTTAAAACAAAATTGAAGACAATATTGTCTCAATTAAAAAAGTAATTTAAGAACACATGTCAGATAAAATTAAACCAAGTGAAGTGTCGGAGGTCCTTTTAAAGGAGCTTCAGGGCATTAACTCAGAAGAGAAGTTTGACGAAGTTGGTACCGTACTTACTGTTAGTGATGGTGTGGCGCGTGTATATGGCCTTCGCAATGCAGAAGCTAACGAACTGTTAGAGTTTGAGAATGGCACCATGGCTATTGTGATGAACCTTGAGGAAGACAATGTTGGTTGTATTCTTCTTGGCTCTACCGAGGGAATAAAAGAAGGACAGAGCGTAAAGCGTACACATCGTATTGCTTCTATCCGTGTCAATGACAACTTCTTAGGGCGTGTTGTTAATCCTTTGGGAGAGGCCATTGATGGTAAGGGTGATATTGATTTAACAGATTCTTTTGAGATGCCATTGGACCGTAAGGCACCGGGCGTTATCTATCGCCAGCCTGTAAAGGAACCTCTTCAGACAGGTTTGAAAGCTGTCGATTCAATGATTCCTATCGGACGTGGACAACGTGAGTTGATTATCGGCGACCGTCAGACGGGAAAAACAGCTGTGGCTATCGATACGATTATCAACCAAAAGAGTCTCTATGAAGCAGGTAAACCTGTGTATTGTATTTATGTAGCTATCGGTCAGAAAGCTTCTACGGTAGCAACATTGGTACAAACATTGAAGGATCATGGGGCTTTACCTTATACTATTATCGTAAGTGCTACCGCTGCCGACCCTGCCGCTATGCAGTATTATGCGCCTTTTGCCGGAGCTGCGATAGGAGAATACTTCCGTGATAGAGGCTTCTCTGCACTTGTTGTATATGACGACCTTTCAAAGCAGGCAGTAGCTTATCGTGAGGTATCTTTGATTCTTCGCCGTCCATCAGGTCGTGAGGCTTATCCGGGTGATGTATTCTATCTTCACTCTCGTTTGCTGGAACGTGCAGCACGCATCAACGACCAGCAGGAAATAGCCGAACAGATGAACGATTTACCCGAAAGTATGAAGGGACACGTTCGTGGTGGCGGCTCATTAACGGCTTTGCCTTTGATTGAAACACAGGCAGGCGACGTTTCGGCCTATATTCCCACCAACGTAATTTCCATTACCGATGGTCAGATTTATTTGGAGTCGAACTTGTTTAACCAAGGTTTCCGCCCGGCTATTAACGTAGGTATCTCTGTATCGCGTGTGGGTGGCTCGGCTCAGGTTAAGAGTATGAAGAAGGTGGCCGGTACTTTGAAGATTGATATGGCTCAGTATCGTGAGCTGGAGGCTTTCTCGAAGTTCTCGTCAGATATGGATAAGGTTACGGCGATGACTCTGGATCGTGGTCGTAAAAACAACCAATTGCTGATTCAGCCGCAATATTCTCCGATGCCTGTAGGCGAGCAGATAGCCATCTTGTACTGTGGCGTGCATGGCCTGATGCATGAAGTTCCTGTAGAGAAAGTGCGTGAATGCCAAGACGCATTCCTTGAGACAATGCGCTCTTCTCATGCCGATGTACTCTCAACTTTAGCTTCCGGTGCTTTGAACGACGATGATGTAAAGGTAATCGAAACCGTTATGGCAAATATTGCCGGACAATTTAAATAATTTAAAGGAGATAGCTCATGCCTTCATTAAAGGAAATCAAAACTCGAATAACCAGTGTTCAGGGTACCCGTAAGATAACGAGTGCCATGAAGATGGTAGCTTCCAGTAAGTTGCATCATGCGCAATCTGCCATAGAGAATATGCTTCCTTACGAAGAGATGTTAGAAAAGATGCTATCCACATTCCTTGTATCTGATGCTAAGGTCGGCTCCGTTTATGCGGTAGAGCGTCCGGTCAGCAAGGTGGCATTGGTGGTTTTCTCTTCGAGCAGTTCCTTGTGTGGTGGTTTCAATGCCAATGTAATAAAGGAAATGCACCATACCATCGGGCAGTATATGGCAACAGGTTTGTCGAAATCGGACATTGTTGTTTATGCTGTCGGCAGAAAGGTTTACGAGAATGCTGTAAAGAATGGGCTTACCTGCTTTAATCTTTTCCCTGAACTGGCCGAAAAGCCCAATGCGGAAGATGCAAGGCGTTTGGCACAGGAAGTATCGGGGAAATGGCTGAATGGCGAGTTCGACAAGGTAGATTTAATCTATCACCACTTTAAAAGTGCCGGAAGCCAGATACTTACAACAAAGCACTATCTTCCTATCGACCTGAAGTCGGAGTTGGGCAAAGACGCAGTGAACGGGGAAAGGCAGGTAGAAGTTCTACCGGGCGATTATATCGTAGAGCCTGATAAGCAAACCGTTATGCAGGCTCTTGTTCCGAGTTACCTCCGCCAGATGGTATATACCGCGCTGTTGGACAGTAACGCATCGGAGCATGCAGCCCGTATGGTGGCCATGCAGACGGCTACCGATAATGCTGACGAACTGCTTTCTACCCTTAACTTGCAGTATAACAAGTCGCGTCAGGCTGCCATTACGAACGAATTGCTCGATATTATGGGTGGCTCGGTGAATAATTAAAGTATGAAAAAGAACTTACTCAAGCTGTATGATAAGACGGCTTAGGGTGAGTTCTAAACGATTAGAATATGAAGTAAGAACGCTGAATTCGAAAGAGTTCAGCGTTCTTATGTTATATTATTGCTCCTCTTCAATTTCACTTTTGATAGCTTGAGAAGCTACATATTCTTTACTCTCCATATCGTATTGTGCAATAACGTTTTTCATTTCTTTATCAAATATGAATAGAGCGTATCCCATAAGAACTTGCCCAGCATTATTCTTTGCTCTATAAGTATGCATTGCTTTGTATCCGATGAATGCTGGGGCTTCTTTCAGCTTTTTCCGAATTTGGTTTGTAATTTTCTGTGCTTTCTTCTTGATAGCTTGCTCTTTGGCTACGGATTGCCTATGTTTGCTTTTTGCTTCTTGGTATTCATTTCGTGAAAAAGTAGTCATGTAATTCCCCGACCATATAGCCATGCTTGATTTGGCATTTTTTATATCTTCCTGCACTTCATTAATATCAACTGCATATTGAGCAAGCATTGCTGCCTCTTCAATGAACTCGGGACTGTCATAAGGCGTGAAAGCACTGTCCACTTTTGTTTCCACAGCTTCGTAACTGTCAGGCAAAAATAATGTCTTTTTTATTTCCTCCTTTATCAAAGCTTTAACTTTATCTTCGTTTGAAAAGTTACACGAAGCGAGCAATAGCAAAATTGATAAAAAGCATAACATTTTCTTTATATTCCTCATAGCTATAAATCCTCCCCATTAGCTTGGTTAAGCATATTGTCATAATATAGAGCTATGCCATACTCCTCCGATATACTGCTATCCATGTAAATGCTAATCCATACAGTTCTCTTATCTACATTCTCATCTGCTGGTAATTGGGCAAAGACTGCTTGATACTCTTTGTGATGCAACGTTATCCCATAGCCAATATTTTCAGTCTGTGATAACTTTTCTGCGGCAACAGGGACATATCTTCTGTTATTTGAAAATTGGTCTATGAGAATATTATACCTTGTTTTAATCTGTGCCTCATCACTTTTTCTTTTATTGATTACAGCAATTCGCCAAACTTTATTCTTATTGGTAACAATGTATAGTTTAGCTTTTTCCCCATTGAATACCCCTTCTAAGTATCCCAAGTTATTATATACAAAGCCTTTGCTCTTTAACTTTTGAATCATGGAAGCCTTGCTTCCATCAACAGGAATTCCTAAAAACTTCGTTACGTTGTGTTGTGCATATAAAGCCACTGACAACATTAACAATAATGCAATTGATAAAATCTTTCTCATAATTTTAAATATTTAAGTTCTTGATTACATTCCGTGTAGAAGTCAGTGCTACAATATAAAAAAAAGAGCGCAGACTGTCGCCATACCTCAGTCGGGCTCTGCAATGCCCCAAATACACTATGGTGAAGTCTGCGCCTTATAGCGCATACTTCAACGTGTATTTGGCTTGCTCTCTTCTTCCGAGTTTTGCAGATTCGACTGAGGGTTGAGCAAATAAAATGTCTTGTGCCTCTCTAAAGAAGTACGCTGCAAATATAACGCTTTTTATCGGGAATATCAAGTGTAAGGATGAATAACTTGCTGGGCAGACAATAATTTGTTCATAGCCGTGCTACAGAAAGCTACTGAACATGCTTTAAAAAGCTCGCGAGCTTTCTCCAAAAAGCTGGCGAGCTTTTTTCGGTTTACTCATTTGCTTTTTTTGAAAAGGTTTATTATCTTTGCAAAAGACTGCTTGGAGCAGCTGCCTTTACGGGCTTAATGGCTTTCCGACCCGTCAAAGGCTAACAGGAGGAAACCAATTTTTGTATTATGGCTAACAAACCTTTACAATTTATTCTGAGAGAGCGAAAACTTAACATCGGCAAACAGGCCGGAAAAACTGTTGTAGTGGCTCAACCTACGGGCAGGCATCGTGTCGATTTCCGTAATTTCTGCGACCGTGTGGCAAAATCTACCACTTTCAATCGCCAGGAAGTGGAAGCGGTGCTGAACTATGCCATCGAGATAGCGCGCGACATTGTGGCGAATGGCGACATCGTGGAGTTTGGCGACTTGGGTACACTGAAACCCTCTTTCAAGAGCAAGGCTGTTCCGGAGGGAACACGCTTCAATGCCAATGTCCACATCGAGAAGCCTGTCGTAAGACTCGTACCCTCGCGCAAGTACTTTACGCTGACCGATGTGAGCTATGAACAGACTACGGCGCCTGCCACGAGGGCGAAGTCGGGAACAGGAAAAGGCAGCAAGGAGGGAAGTTCGTCGAGTGGAGGCGAGAACTCTCACGAAGGCCATCCCGATTTATAAGTAAGGCGGGATTGAAAACCGAACGATAGAAGTTTCGGCAAAAGAGCCACATTGAAAACTGTTTGGACAGCATCCTCATACGGTTTTGATGTGGCCCTTACCGTATAAATCTCCTTTCCGTGCCCTGCAAATCTCTATAATACGCCGGCATTTGGCCTCCTCGCGGGTGAGTTTTCATGGGGTAGTGTGCCTGTATCTATATATAATTTACTATCTTTGCAAAGGCGAGATGGCGGGCTATCCGCCTGTCCATCGAACAGGACAATATAAAACATTACGGTATTCATATTTTAATTTATGCCTTTAAGACTTCCCGATAAACTCCCGGCTATCGACTTGCTGAAGCGTGAGAATATCTTCGTTATGGATAATTCTCGTGCGCATCTTCAAGACATACGTCCATTGCGTATCGTCATTCTTAACCTTATGCCGCTGAAAATCACTACCGAAACGGATTTGGTAAGGTTGCTTTCCAATACGCCGTTACAGTTGGAGATTACGTTCATGAAGTTGCAAAGCCATACGCCGAAGAACACTCCCGTAGAGCATATGCAAATGTTTTATCGCTCGTTTGAAAAACTCAAGAAAGAGAAATTCGATGGAATGATCATAACGGGTGCCCCTGTCGAGACGATGCCTTTTGAGGAAGTGGAGTACTGGCCGGAGATGAAGGAAATCTTCGACTGGGCAAAGAGCCATGTTACCTCTACATTATATATATGCTGGGCGGCGCAGGCCGGACTTTATCACTTCCACGATGTTCCGAAATATGATTTGAAGGAGAAAATGTTCGGTATATTCCCAACAACCCCGTTGAAGTCGGAATTGCCGGTGTTCAGAGGCTTCGATGATGTGTTCTGCATGCCGCAGAGCCGTCATACAGAGGTAAGGAGAGAAGATATTGACAAGAAGTCCGGCTTGGAAATCATAGCCGAATCGGAGGAAAGCGGCGTGTCGATGGTCATGGCGAGGAATGGCAGGGAGTTTTTTATTACCGGTCATTTGGAATATGCGCCCAATACGCTCGATACGGAATATAAAAGAGACTTTGGAAAACGCAAGGATGTAAAGCTGCCCAAGCATTATTACTTGGATGACGACCCCGAGAATGGGCCTCTCGTTACATGGCGTGCGCATGCCAATTTGCTTTTTTCGAATTGGATAAACTACTATGTTTATCAGGAAACACCTTTCAATATTAACGATATTAAATAACCTTTTCAGTATAGATGAGAACGATAGAGCTGTTGGCTCCGGCCAAGAATCTGGAATGTGGCAAAGCTGCTATCATCCATGGAGCCGATGCTGTATATATAGGTGCCGACAGGTTTGGTGCAAGGCAGGCCGCAGGCAATGGGGTGGAGGATATAGCCGAACTGTGTTCTTTCGCTCATCGGTTTGGAGCAAAGGTGCATGTTACGCTGAACACCATCATCTATAATGACGAATTACCCGATACCATCGCTCTTGTAAAAGAGCTGATAGCAGCGGGAGCCGATGCATTTTTGGTGCAGGACATGGGGCTTTTCTCGGAAATAAAGAAGCTGTTGCCTGCTCATGTGGCGCTTCATGCCAGTACACAATGCGACACCCGCACGGTGAATAAGGCAAAATGGCTTCAGGCGCAAGGATTTGACAGGGTGGTGCTTGCACGTGAATTGTCGGCAGATGAAATCGGAGACATCCATCGCCAGCTGCCGGGCTTGGAGCTGGAAGCCTTTGTTCATGGTGCGCTATGTGTGAGCTATAGTGGTATTTGCTATGCTTCCCAATATTGTTTCGACCGTTCTGCCAATCGTGGAGCCTGCTCGCAGTTCTGCCGCTTGGCCTTCGATTTGAAGGATTCCGATGGAAAGGTGATAGAGGCACAAAGCCATTTGTTGTCGTTGAAGGACATGAACCAGATAGATAATCTGGAAACCTTGATGCGCTCGGGAGCCTGTGCCTTTAAGATAGAAGGCCGATTGAAAGACATCAACTATGTAAAGAATGTAGTGTCGGCCTATTCGCAAAGGCTCGATAAGATTATCGCGAAATATCCTTCAGAATTTAAACGAGCCTCGTTAGGTCATGTTTCCTATCACTTCACTCCCGACCTGAATAAAACTTTCAATAGGGGATATACCGATTACTTTATTAAAGGGAGGCAGCCAAACATCTTTTCTCCGAATACGCCGAAAGCTTTGGGCGAGTTTGTGGGTAGGGTAAAGAAAATCAGACCTGACAGTTTTAATGTAGCCGGAACAGCGATTTTCAGCAATGGAGATGGCCTTTGTTTTATGAAAACCGTCGAGGAAAACGGTGCAAAGGCCACCGTCTTGGAAGGCTTCAGAGTAAACCGTGCCGTAGAAAACCGCCTCTATCCCTTTAAAATGCCGACAGGTTTAAAGCCCGGTGTTACACTTTATCGCAATCAGGATCAGCAATTCGAGAAAGAGTTGAGTGGCAATACTGCGGAGCGTAAGATACCTGTTTCATTCCATCTGCAAACCAATCCTTCGGGCTTTCAGCTCTCTGCAACTCTTGTTGGCGCGGAAGAGGAATACGGTAGGGTGTCGGTAGCTTTGGAATATGAGCATCAGCACGCCAAAAGACCACAGCGAGATAATATGATAGGGCAACTCTCAAGGTTGGGAAACACCAATTATTCTGCCGAAAATATCGATATAGACAGCGAAGCAGAGCCTTTGTTTATCGCGAACAGCACTTTATCCGAGCTAAGGAGAATGATAGTCGAGGCACTCGATAAAGCAATCGTGAGCCATCAGGATAGGTATGTGCGTAACCGATTGGCTCAACATACGTTTAGTATCTCGGAAGTAAATCCGGTGCAGTATCAGCAGTTTGCCTATCTGTACAATATCTCCAACGAGGCGGCCAAAAACTTTTACCTTGGACAAGGACTGAATAATGTGCAGGTAGCCATGGAGTGTGATACCCGGATTAACAGGAAAGAGAAAGATGCTTTGCTGATGCAGTGCCGTCATTGCATTCGCTATTCTTTGGGTTATTGTGTGAAGCGGGGTGGCAAGAAGCCCACGTGGCATGAGCCTTTGTTCTTGGAATTGCCGGACAAACGACGGTTTAGATTGGAGTTTGATTGTGCTGACTGCCAAATGAATATTCATCCCGCATAATATAAGTAAGATGAGAAATAAAGAGCTTCTGTTACTGTTTAGTGTTATTATGGTAACATTCATGTTTACAGGATGTTATCATCAAAAAACTCGTTCTTTAGTTCAGCTTCCCGACAGCATACAGGAAGCGCTTATCTCTCATCGACTTCATACCAATATCGACTCGATAGAGCAGAAGAAGGGTGCTGCCGAAAATCAGTGGCACACCTCCATCTCGCCAGTCGATTCACTTAATTTCCGCATCAAGCATCATTATTCTCAAGGATATAATTTTGTTGTCAAGGCCGATTCCCTGCATCTTTTGGTGCAGCAACCGGAGGAAGCCGTCAATCAAATGGCCATCGACTCGTTCGCTGTTCGTAGAGGAAAAGTAATCGTTGTAGCCGATGTGCGCTTCTTTCCAAAGGATGAATACGACTCTACATGGGTACATATTGCTACGGAAGATTATAAGTTCGGTTGGATACATGAGAAGGATCTGCTGAAGAAAGTAGATCCCAACGACCCTATTTCGCAGTTTATTTCCCTGTTCTCCAATATGCACTTATTGGTATTCTTGATAGTTATTTCTTTAATATCGGCGGGTTATCTTATCCGAAAGATGATGAAACAGAATGCCAAAATAGTTCATTTCAACGATATTAACTCTGTCTATCCCACACTTTTAGCGGTAGTGGTAGCCCTTTCTGCCACCTTTTATGCCAGCATTCAGCTGTTTGCCCCCGAAACTTGGCGTGAGTTCTATTTCCATCCATCGCTCAATCCCTTCTCCCAACCTTTGCTTCTGAATATTTTTCTGATACTTGTTTGGGCAATCCTTATTCTTGCTATAGCAGCAATCGATGATGTACGACGTTTATTACCGTCCAGCGAAGCCTTTCTGTACTTATGCGGACTGGCCGGTGTGTGCGCGCTTAATTATATCATCTTCTCGGTATTAACCTTATACTATGTAGGTTATATCCTTCTTACGGCCTACATATTCTATGCCTTTTATATATACCTGCATCACAATCAGGAAAACTATCACTGTGGCAACTGCGGCATGCGCCTTCGCCGAAAGGGGCGTTGCAGCCGTTGTGGAGCCATGAACGAATAAGGAGCAGTTTGTAGGAATTTCCTTATATATAAGGATTGTCAGGTATTGTTATTTTGGGTAACTTTGCAATCGTTAGCTTATATAAGCACTTAGCGATATTGTAATGAGATATAGTAAATTTATTCTTTTATCCTTCTTGGCCGGCTCCGGCTCGCTGTCTGCTCACGCAGATAAAGGAATTGTAGTCAATGACTCCTCTAAAGTATATGATATCGACGAGGTCGTTATCGTGGACCAGCCTAAAGAATCTTTCCGTCTTCGCCGTCAGCCGGTAAGCAGTACTTCGTTCGATGGCAATAACCTCCGTAACCTCAATGTGCAGGACTTACGCAGTCTCTCTATATTTGTTCCGTCTTTTACGATGCCTGAATATGGAAGCCGTTACACCTCCTCTACGTACATTCGTGGAATAGGCTCTCGTATCAACTCTCCTGCTGTGGGTATTTATGTCGATGGCCTGCCGCTTCAGAGCAAAAGCTCGTTTAATTTCCAAGCCTACGACGTCGATAGGGTAGATGTGCTGCATGGCCCGCAAGGAACGTTGTATGGAATCAATACCGAGGGCGGACTTATCCGCATGTACACTAAGAATCCTTTTCAGTATCAGGGAACGGATGTGAAGCTGTCATTAGGCTCACGATTTTATCATAAGGCAGAGATGGGTCATTATCAGAAACTTTCTGATAAGGTGGCTTTTTCCCTATCAGGATTTTATAGTGGGCAGAATGGTTTCTTCCGTAATCAGTTCGATGGAGGCAGAGCCGACAAGTATAAAGAGTTCGGAGGTAGGGGAAAACTTCTGTGGAATCCTACGGCACGTCTGTCTTTGAGTCTTATTGCCGATTACCAGTATGTTCGCCAGAATGGTTTTCCTTATGGTCGGTACCTGACGAAAGACGAAATCGGCACAGCCTCTATCACCTCGCCTTTGTACGGTAAGCGTGCCGGAACACAGGAGCCCGACCAGAACAGGCAAAGCAATTACCGCCGAAATATTCTCAATACAGGACTTGGAGTAAAGTACCAAGGAAAGGGCTTTGATATTTATTCGATGACTTCATGGCAATATCTTCACGACTATATGCTGATGGATATAGACTATCTGCCCGTAGATTATCTGCACATGACAGAGCGCCAACATAGCAACTCCATTACAGAAGAGCTATCCATCCGAAGTAACAAAGCCCAACGCTGGCATTGGACTTTTGGCGTAATTGGGTCGTATCAATGGCTCAAGACGAACGCTCCCGTGTATTTTGACGAGGGTATGAATGCCTATTTGTCGAAAACCATTACCGATTATGCCTACAATGGAATGCTGAATGCCATGGCCAAGCGAATGGCGCAAGGCATGATAGCGCAAGGCATGTCGGAAACTGCTGCAATGGCTACTGCAAAATCTGCTGCTGCGGCAGCCATTGCCCGTGCGGGAGGGGCAACCATTAATATGGTTATGGAGCCTGTTCCCGGACAGTTCCGTACTCCAACGTTCAATTTAGGTGTCTATCATGAGAGCAATATTGAGCTGACAGACAGGTTGATGGCTACGCTTGGCATACGCTATGATTACTCGCATGTGGCTATCGATTACATTACCTCAGCTAAGGTAGCGCTCCAAGAAAGTGTGATGGGGGTACAGCTAAATCCTGTTATTACCTCGTTATTAAGCAGTCATGAGCACAATAGTTTCAATCAGTTGCTGCCCAAGGTAGGTATCACTTACACTCTTGGTAAAGGCAGTAACCTGTATGCGGTATGGTCGAAGGGCTACCGTGCAGGAGGTTTCAATTACCAAATGTTTTCCGACATTCTTCAGACGGAGGTGTCGAATGCGGCCAATACTGCCAGAGCCGATATGGATATAGCGCACGATGCGGCCTTTTATGAGAACGTAAGAAGGACGATTGCCTACAAACCGGAAACGAGTTGGAACTATGAGGTGGGGGCACATCTTAATTTATTCAATCAGCAATTACATTTGGATTTATCGGCTTATTACATGCAGATACGCAATCAGCAGTTGTCTGTTTTGGCCGGAAACTATGGCTTTGGCCGAATGATGACCAATGCAGGCAAGAGCCATTCTTGTGGTTTGGAGGCTCGGTTGGCCGGTAAAGCGCTCAACGATCGGCTGGCTTATACACTCAGCTACGGCTTTACCAGCGCCCGCTTCGATGAATATACCGACTCTACCGGCACAGGTATCACCGACTATAAGGATAATAAAGTGCCTTTCATACCTATGCATACCTTAGGCGCCGGTGCCGATTACCGTTTCACTATCGACCCCGCAGCCTTGCTTAATTCGAATAATCGCTTTGCGTTAAGGAGCGTAACGGTAGGTATGAATGTTTCGGCTCAGGGCAAAACATATTGGGATGAAGCCAATACTATTGCGCAGAAGTTTTATGCTGTAGTCGGAGCACATGCAGCAGCCGACTTTGGACGTTTGGGTATTAACCTTTGGGTGCGCAACCTTACCAATACAAAGTTTAATACTTTTGCCGTCCAGAGTGCTACCACAGGAACAAAATACACATTTGCCCAGCAAGGTAATCCATTCCAGTTAGGAATAGATTTATCTTACCATTTTTAAGAGATAACTGTTAGAAAATAAAATCCGTGCAGGCTTACTCTTGTCACATAGGGTAAGATGCACGGATTTTTTGTGTTTTGTCTTCAAATATTCGTCGTTAAGAATATTCTTAAATGTGCTCTGTTTTTTTGAAAAGTGTATATAATTTTTAAAGAAAAAGAGGCTGAAAATTGAAAATTCAGATTGAAGTTGCTTACAGGTGTGTACAGGACAAATTGGTGAAGAGAAAATTATAAAGAATGCTTTTACGGAAGTGGCATAACTGATGATTAGGTGGATATTTTGTAAAAGGGCATATATAGCTTAGTAAAAAGGTATAGATAACTTGGTAAAAGATACCTGTTTACTTAGTGTTTAGTATTAACTCTTAATGTAAAAAAGCTTCTTTTTCTGCATGACTTTCCCTTGTCTCAGGCAGAATTTAGCTGATTTTTATGGCGTTTTACACTAAAAACACCTTTTTTCTGACAAAAATATGCAAGAGAGCAACTGGTAAATAAGGGGAATAATTACGAAAATAGATCCGTAAAAGGGCCTTTTTTATAAGGAAAAGTGGCAAAATACGTATATGAGCAGACCTGATTTTACCTCTTTTAGTGGTATAGCCCTCCATATTTTCATCTATTTTAAAGATTGAGGAAATTAAAAAATGTTATGATTTTTCAGCCTTTAAGGAGCAAGATACCGTGTAGGAAAGCATTTACAGTGGAGGGAGAAGAAAACTGTTTTATAAACTGCGTGAAAGGCTTCATAGTGCAATCCGCTTCTATAAAAAGGTAGAGTATAAAAAAGAAAAGGTAGGCTGCTTTGCATGAAGCAGCCTACCGAATTTTATTCCTGTTCCATATAGGGCTTTAAGTACCGGCCTGTCAGGCTTTCCTTGCATTTAATTATACCTTCCGGTATGCCTGTAAAGACGATGTTTCCCCCCTTATCGCCACCGTCAGGACCAAGGTCGATGATATAATCGGCACACTTGATGACGTCCAAATTATGCTCGATTACGACAATGGAATGCCCCCTGTCTATCAAAGCATTAAAGGCATCTAAGAGGCGTTTGATATCGTGAAAATGGAGCCCGGTGGTCGGTTCGTCGAAGATAAACAAAGAAGGCTCTACCTGTTCCTGCCCGATGAAGTAGGCCAGCTTTACTCTCTGATTCTCGCCTCCCGACAAAGTAGATGAGTTTTGCCCTAACTTGATATAGCCCAAGCCGACATCCTGCAATGGCTTCAGACGTTTTACGATGGCTTTATTTTTATGTTCCGCAAAGAAATCGATAGCCTCCGATACCGTCATTTCCAGCACATCGTAAATGTTCTTTCCGTGGAACTGAACATCGAGGATGTCCTTCTTAAAGCGTTTCCCATGACATTCCTCGCACTCCAGTACGAGGTCGGCCATGAATTGCATCTCGATGGTCGTTACTCCGGCTCCCTTGCACTCCTCACAGCGTCCGCCTTCTGCGTTGAAGGAGAAGAACTGTGGCGTGAAGCCCATCTGCTTTGACAACGGCTGTTCGGCAAATAATTTCCGTATTTCATCGTACGCTTTCACGTATGTGGCAGGATTGGAACGGGTGCTTTTGCCGATAGGATTCTGATCGACGAACTCCACATGGCGTACTTTCTTCCAATCGCCACCCAGCGAGGAGTACTCGCCGGGCATATTGGCCACCTCATCCAGCTTTCGTTTCAGGGCAGGGTAGAGGATGCCTTTGATAAGAGAAGACTTGCCCGACCCGCTTACACCTGTTACAACGGTAAACACATTGAGCGGAATTTTTACATCGATACCCTTCAGATTGTTCATGCGGGCACCCGAAACTTCAATGTAGTTGTTCCATTGACGCCGCCCGGCAGGTATCTCTATACGCTCATTGTGCGTAAGATACTGAATGGTATGTGAGCGAGGATAATCGGCTAACATCTTTTTTATATTCGACTCTTTCTGCAGTTTTTCATCCAGTGAGGATACTTTTCCAGCGAAAACAATCTCGCCTCCCAGCCTGCCTGCATCCGGCCCGACATCCACAAGATAGTCGGCTGCGCGCATAATTTCTTCGTCATGCTCCACCACTATCACCGTATTGCCCGCATCGCGCAACTCTTTTAACACCTGAATAAGGCGGTTGGTGTCGCGACTATGAAGCCCAATGGAAGGCTCGTCGAGTATATAAAGCGAGCCTACGAGGGTAGAGCCCAAAGAGGTTGTAAGGTTTATTCGCTGGCTTTCGCCTCCCGAAAGGGTGTTGGAGGGACGGTTAAGGGTAAGATACCCCAAACCTACTTCCAGCAAAAACTGCAGGCGGTTATGGATCTCTGTAAGCAGACGTTTCGACACTTCCTGCTCATGGGGAGTAAGCTCCAGATGGTCGAACCACGTCTTCAGCGTAGCGATAGGCATCTGAACAAGGTCGGTAATCGACTTTCCACCTACTTTTACCCATGTAGCTTCCTTTCGCAGTCGTGTGCCATGGCAATCGGGACAGATAGTCCTTCCACGGTAACGCGACAGCATTACACGGTATTGTATCTTGTATTGGTTCTCCTTCAGCATCTGAAAAAAGGTGTCGATACATACCCGTTCGTGGCTGTCTTTCGCCTTGTCGCAGGGCAGGCCTTTCCAAAGCCACTCCTTGTGTTGTGCCGAAAGCTTATAGTAAGGCTCGAAGATGGGGAAGTTGTCGGTGGCAGCCCGGCGCACAAACTCTTCTTGCCACGTCTTCATTTTCTCGCCGTGCCAGCATTGCACACAGCCATCATACACGGACAGCGAGGAGTCGGGAATTACCAATCGTTCGTCGATACCCATCACATTGCCAAATCCTTCGCAGGTGGGACACGCTCCTAAAGGGGAATTAAAGGAGAACATATTGTCGTTAGGTTCTTCAAACTTAATGCCATCCTGCTCGAAGCGGGTAGAGAAATCGTGAATGATATTGGCAGGAAGAATGAGTAGGCGAAGCAGTCCGTGCCCTTCGAAGAAAGCCGTTTCGCAGGAATCGGTGAGTCGGGAGATGCTGTCGCGGGTACCATCGAGCGACATACGATCGATAACAAGATAGATATTGTCGGCGGTTATGTCGCTTTTCTGCTTGCTGTCGTCATCGGTCGCAGTGTGTGTGTCCAGCCAATCTTCAATGCGGATAAACTCATTGTTTACAAGAATACGGTTATATCCCTCCTGCATCTCCATTTCAAGTTGCTTTTGGAGCGACCTTCCCTCAATGATATGGAGTGGGGCAAGGATGCAGAACTTGGTGCCTTCCGGATATTCCTGTACCTTTTCGATTACATCCTCTACGGAGTTATGCTTTACTTCGGCTCCGCTTATCGGACTGAATGTTCGACCGATGCGCGCATAGAGCAGTCGCATATACTCATAAATCTCGGTGGAGGTGCCCACAGTGGAGCGGGAGTTGCGTGAGATGACCTTCTGTTCGATGGCGATGGCAGGGGGAAGGTGCTTAATGAAATCGACCTCCGGCTTTGCCATACGCCCTAAGAACTGCCGTGCATAGGCAGAAAGACTTTCTACGTATCTGCGTTGCCCTTCCGCATAAAGCGTGTCGAAGGCAAGGGAAGATTTTCCCGATCCCGAAACACCTGTTATTGCAATGAACTTTCCTTGGGGAAGATTAATATTTAAATTCTTAAGGTTATTGACTTTCGCACCCTTAACTTCTATATATTTTTCCATAAGTTTCACGAAAAATACAATCTAATTTGTTGTCTGCTTATATATATTTATCGTTTCCGACGACAAATATACAAAAAAAGTTTGGTTATGTCTGACTTTTGCTATACATTTGCACCGTTATACTAAAAGAATAAGAATTATGAGAGTTAAAAAGACTTTGATTGCCGCATTGTTGGCAATGCCACTAACGAGTATGGCACAAACCTATACTCCTGTACCGGATGCAAAGGTAGAAAACATGAAAGTCAGTGCAGTTTATCAGGAATGGCTGTCTAAATATGAGGCTGTAGGCCGCAGTATCAATGAGGTCTCAGACCAGTATCAGAAGGAAATGGATAAGCGTGGCTATCCAAAGAAGAAGACTGTACAGAAGAAGATGGATTTGATTTCGCAGTACATCCAGCTGCTACAGCAGGAGCGCGATACTCCGGAACTGAATGTAAACCTTGATGTAAACAAGGTAAACCGTAAGATTTCGGCTTGGCAAGGCCAGCTGGAAGCATTGAGTGGATTGCTGAAGAAAATCTAAAACCTGCGGAAAGGCAAAGATAAGAACGCTTATCTTTCAACCATAAAAAAGAAAGGGTATCCGAGCTGAATTGCCGGATACCCTTTCTGTGTGTTGCAAATGTTACTTACAAAGTGGTAGGTTTATTCTTTTGTGTATTTAGAGCCATCGATATTCAGTAGGACACGACGTCCCTTTCTCTTTGCTTCCAAGTAAGGAGGTTCATCTCGCAGGGAGATACTGTCGTAAATGAAAGGTACAATCTCCGTTTCTTTTCCATCAGGAAGTATCAATCCCATGAGTCCTTCTTTCTGTGCAATGATAGGGATAGGTTGCAGATTATCGACATAGACATAGCAGGTCCTGAGGAATTCATATTGCGGACGAACGACAATATTGCCCTTATAATCGCGAATACCGAACTTTCCATTTTCCTCGAAAACTTCATGAAAGCGGATATAAATGTTGTTGATAAGGTTTAGATATTTCACCATTCGCCGTTTGTCATTTACCAGCTTTACCAAATAGCTGAAGGTATCGCAGTAATTAGCCATCGAACGAGCCAGCACAATTTTCATATCCAGCCCTTTAATGGCCTTCCTGTTAAGGTCGATATACTGGGCTATGGCCGTTTCCTGATCCTCCAAAGACAAATTCTTCAGATTCTCCTCGAAGCGAAGCATTTGCTGCTTACTGCCGTGCATACCTTTAATGTACCGATGAATTTGCCGAGACATCTCCCGACAAACAAATGATCTTATCATTGCCTCTTCAACAGGATCTCTGTATTCAAGATCGAAATTATCTTGTGTAATCATACATTTAAAGCTTTTAGTTTGCTTCAAAGATACAGTATTATGCTGAGTTACCCAAATATTATATACACTTTTTTACATATCCATTTCAATAATCTTACCAAAAGGCATTAAGGCCAGTCGTGCCATTTTGAAATGCTGCTTTCCAAATGGAATACCAACTATGGTGATACACAGCAAAATACCAAAAATAATGTGCATAAGCCATGAATACAAGCCACCGAATATAAGCCAAAGAATATTTAAGGGGAGGGTAAGACAGCTGGTTTGGGTAGGGTCATCCTTAACGGTAGAGCCAAATGGCCACAAACATAGCACGCCTATTTTAAATATCTGTAATGCCCAAGGAATGCCGACGATGGTGAAAGCAAGGGCAAGAGCGCCTGTAAAATAGCCGATGGCTGCTTCGAGTCCTCCGAATACAAGCCACAAAATGTTTCCGAGTAAACGCATAATTTTCTTTTTATGAAGTTCTGTCTGTTTGTTGTTGTGCTCAATATTTAAGGTGCATACAGCCGGACAATCTATAGGGTAACAACCTGCTGCCGAGCTTGAGAGAAGAAAAATGGGACTAAAACACACAGACATGTTAGCCCCATTCTTTCTTTTAATATTCGTGTTTATAGATAGTTTTCAATAAACATTCTTTTATTACAGCTCCTTTTTAACCTTATCGATATAGGCATCGATGGCCGCTACAGCTGTAACATTCACGATATCACGAACAGAAGCCTCGAAGTCGGTAAAGTGGATAGGCTTGTTCAATCCCATTTGGATAGGACCTATCACCTCGGTTTCTGGAGCTAAAGCCTGTAACAGCTTGTAACCACTGTTGGCCGATGAAAGGTCAGGGAATATTAAAGTGTTTACATCCTTTCCTTTTAAGCGGGTAAAGGGATATTTCTCGTCGCGCAGTTTCTTGTTCAAGGCAAAGTTTACCTGCATCTCTCCATCAATGGCAAGGTCGGGGAATTGCTCCTGTAAAGCCTCTACAGCCGTATGAACATTCAGAGGGGAACCTTGATCGTCGGTACCGAAGTTTGAATAAGAAAGCATCGCCACTACCGGCTCGTCGTTAAAGAAACGTACGGAATGAGCAGCAAGTTTGGCAACATCGGTGAGTACTTCCGCATTCGGATGTCGGTTAATCAATGTATCTGCAAGGTAAAATACTCCTTGTTTCGTATTCAAGATATGCATGGTACCGAAATGGTTGTATTCCGGACGAATACCAATTACTTCTTTTGCCACCTTGATAGTGTTACTGTACTTAGTATATAAGCCGGTGATGAAGGCATCGGCATCGCCGTTTTCAACCATCGACATACCGAAATAGTTTCGTTCATACATCTTGTCGTAAGCCTCCTCGAAGGTATATCCCTGACGGGCACGCTTCTCCGCGATGTGCTTGGCATAGGTAGCACGACGTCCTTGCTCCTTATCTGCGCGCATATCGATAATCTCAATACCTTCCAAATCCAACTTCAGGCGAGATGCAACACGGTGCAGACGATCGACATTACCTAACAGAATAGGCTGGCAGATACCCTCTTGCTTGGCCTGAACAGCTGCCTTCATCATGTTGGGATGTCCGCCTTCTGCAAACACAATACGCTGAGGGTGCTGTGCAGCCGTGGCGTGTATTTTGCGGGTAAGCTCGGTTTCCTGTCCCAATAGTTCGCGCAAGTGCTGCTTATAGGCGTCGAAATCGGTAATTTCTGTACGAGCTACACCGCTCTCCATAGCCGCCTTTGCCACTGCTGCCGATACTTCTGTGATAAGACGTGGATCGACAGGCTTGGGGATAAAGTAGTCCTTGCCGAAGGTGAGGTCATTCAGATGATATACCTGATTAACAATATCCGGTACCGGCTGTTTGGCCAAATCGGCTATGGCAAGAGCTGCGGCCATCTTCATTTCTTCATTGATGGAAGTGGCATTTACATCCAATGCTCCACGGAATATATAGGGGAAGCCGATAACGTTGTTTATCTGGTTAGGATAATCGGAGCGTCCAGTGGACATTAATATGTCAGGACGGGCTGCGATGGCATCCTCGTATGAGATCTCCGGTACAGGGTTAGCCAAGGCAAAAACGATAGGATTGTCAGCCATAGAGCGTATCATGTCCTGAGTAAGGATGTTTCCCTTCGACAGACCAACGAATACATCAGCTCCCTTGATTGCTTCCTCTAAAGTATGCACATCACGGCACTCGGTGGCAAACAGTTTTTTTTGCTCGTTCAGGTTGGGACGATCCGAGGTGATGACACCTTTTGAATCGAGCATGAGTATATTCTCACGTTTCAGGCCAAGTGCCATATACAGTTTGGTACAAGAGATAGCTGCTGCACCCGCGCCGTTTACCACCAACTTTACTTTTGCAATGTCTTTGCCTGCCACTTCGAGTGCGTTCTTCAAGCCGGCAGCCGAGATAATAGCCGTTCCATGCTGGTCGTCGTGCATTACGGGGATGTCGAGGGTTTTCTTCAGACGCTCCTCTATGTAGAAACATTCCGGTGCTTTGATATCTTCTAAGTTGATACCACCGAACGAAGGGGCGATCTTTTCGACAGCTTCGCAGAATTTATCAGGGTCTTCTTCGGCTACTTCTATATCAAAAACGTCGATACCTCCATAAATTTTAAAGAGCAGTCCCTTGCCTTCCATTACAGGTTTACCACTCATGGCACCGATATTTCCCAAGCCTAATACGGCAGTACCATTACTGATAACAGCTACAAGGTTTCCTTTATTTGTATATTTATAAGCGTCATTCGGATTCTGTTGAATTTCCAGACAGGGATAAGCAACACCCGGAGAGTAGGCTAAGCTCAAGTCTGTTTGGGTACTATACGGCTTTGTAGGTTTGACTTCGATTTTACCCGGCCTGCCTTGATTGTGATATTCAAGTGCGGCCTCTTTTGTAATTTTTACCATGTTTATCTTTTCCAATTAATTCCTTTAAAATACTGCTATGAGTATATGTGTTGCAAAGATAGTGCCAACGAATGCAATAAGAACTTGTTCTTAAATTGCTGAGTGTAACCTATCTTATGCAAAGATAGCAAATTTACTATAAAACGGTGTGTGCATTGATAAGTTTTTTGTAATTTTGCGACGAAAAAATAATACAAGGTGGCGGAAATGTAGTTTTATAAGAAACGCTTCTCGGCATCTTCTTGGGTAAACGAATAATGAATAAGAATAATATCAATAAAACATTGCTATTAACTATCTTAGTTATAGTTATTTTAATATCTCTTCATTTTCTCCCACAGTTGAGTTTGTTTGGCTCGAAACTTCGTGTCATCGATATTCTTAGCGACCTTACTCCAAAGGAAAAGTCAGAGAGAAAAATGATACAAAACTCCTCGAAATCGCATAAGATAACGATAGAAACGAAGAATGGTGAAGCAATAGAATTTACTGAAGAATGGCCGAAAGGAGTAGAGCCTATTAGAGATTATTCGGCAGGAGGGGCAAACAGCTTGGATGTCTTCTATGATGGCTTGACAAACCTGTCGGAGAAAAAAACGAATGGTCGCCCTGTTCGTATAGCTTATTTTGGTGATTCTTATATAGAGGGGGATATCCTTCTGGCCGATTTACGCGAAGATTTGCAACGCACTTATGGTGGCGAAGGGATAGGATGGCTGGATGCTGGCAACGATATTAACCAGTATAAGCATACTGTTACCAATAAGTTTAGTGGCTTGGTAGAGCACATGGTGAAGAAACCTGCTTCTTACGATGTGTCAAAAGCGGGTATAGCCGAGCGTTATTACTCGCTTTCTGGGCCTGCTCAGATATCCCTGGCACCTTTTGAGCTGCACGAATACAAACATACAGATAGTTGGGAGAGTACAAAACTTTACTTGCGTCCTACGGCAGGCGCCATGATTTCCTTTGCCATCGATGGCGGAAAAGAGCCCACTGTGAATATAGAGCCTTCTAATCAAGTACAGGCAGTTCATGTAGAGGGTAAAACATCAAATGCTTTAATTAAGATTTCAAGTAATAATGCCACGCTGTTTGGTACGGCACAGGAATCGAATGAGGGAGTGATTGTGGATAACTTCTCGATGCGTGGCTCTAACGGGCTGACCTTAGCCAAACTTCCAGAAAATATGCTTAAGCAGTTTGCGAATATCCGTCCATACGATTTGATTGTATTACAGTTCGGAGTAAATGCCATCGATGCAGAAACGACCCCTGAACGTTTACAGAAATATATGGATGAAATGAAGCTCGTTGTAACTCATTTCAAAAAGTGTTTCCCTACTGCCGGTATTCTTATTATAGGGACACCCGACCGAGGCTCGAAGGCTTCTCCAGACGGAACGATGAAGGGTATAGAGGAGTTAGAGAACTTACAAGTTAAACTTGCCAGGGAATGCAAGGTAGGATTCTATAGCCTGTTCAATGCTATGGGAGGCGCAGGCACTATGATTCGATTGGTAGATGAGCTGGACATGGGTACCAAAGATTATGTACACATAAATTATAAGGGTGGCAAATACGTTAGTCAGAGAATATTTAAGTCGATGATAGCAGGGCAAAAGAATTATGCCCGACGCAAGAAACTCATTGAGAGTTAGTCCGGCAGAAGGCCGGTTTTCCGCTTTCCAGCTATAATTTTCCTATATTATCATTTATCAATCGACTATAAGCATCAAAATACTATGATAAGTTCTTACTTTTCTTCACTCGATTTTTCCAGAATACTCGATATACTTCGGTATAATCCACACGAGCCGTTACTCTTTTCGTCGGGTGCCTTTTTGTTCATCTTCTTGGTATTCATCTTGGGATATTCCGCTCTGCAAAAGAAACTTTCGGCCCGGTTGCTGTTTGTAACCTTCTTTTCTTATTACTTCTTTTATAAGAGTAGCGGGTGGTATTTCCTGTTATTGGTGCTTGTAACTATTTCCGATTTCTATATAGCAAAACAAATAGATAAGCGTAAACATCCCAAGGCATGGCTATGGTTGAGCCTTATTATCGACTTGGGAATGCTGGGGTATTTTAAATATACCAATTTCTTTGCAGGTATGATAGAGAACATGCTGGGCAATAACTTTCAGCCTTACGATATCTTCTTGCCCGTTGGAATCAGCTTCTACACGTTCAAGGCTGTTTCGTATGTGGTGGATGTTTACCGACAGAAAATGAAACCGATGGACAGCTTGCTGGACTATGCCTTCCATTTAAGTTTCTTTCCAACCCTCTTGGCAGGCCCTATTACCCGTTCCGACGACTTCGGCAAGCAAATAAGAAAGCCTATCCGACTGACCAATGAGATGTTTGCCCGTGGTGTGTTCTTTATCCTTATCGGTCTGTTCAAGAAGGCCGTCATCTCCGATTATCTCTCACAAAACTTCGTTGATCGCATCTTCGATAACGCGTCCCTATTCTCCGGTGGTGAAGTGCTCCTTGGATTGTATGGCTATTGCATTCAGATTTATTGCGACTTTTCCGGATATTCGGATATGGCCATAGGTATTTCGCTGCTACTCGGCTTCCATATTCCAATGAACTTCAATGCACCTTTAAAGGCCGATTCCATGACAGACTTCTGGCGTCGCTGGCATATCTCCCTCTCTACATGTATTCGTGATTATGTTTATATCTCTTTGGGAGGGAACAGAAAAGGTACTTTGGCGATGTACTTTAACCAAATGATAGCCATGACTATTTGCGGATTGTGGCATGGCGCATCCTTGAACTTCGTGATTTGGGGTGTGCTTCACGGTGCGCTGGTGTGTATTCATAAGTTCTGGTCGCAGACAGTTCTGAAGCACGACCGCCATTATCATCCGCAGGGTTTCAGGCGTTTTGTATCGGTATTCCTTACCTTTCATTTGGTGTGTTTCTCGTGGTTGTTCTTCCGTTGTAAGGATTTCGAGGGCGTAAGAACCATGCTTACACAGATGTTTACCAAATTTAATCCCGACGTACTCCCCGATGTTTTCATGGCTTATAAGTACGTATTCGCATTAATGGCATTTGCGTTGCTTACGCATTGGCTCCCCGATTCATGGCAAAACAGCTGTATCAAAGCCTTGCAAAAGACGGGAGTTGTTGGTGCCGCAGTGGCTCTCAGCGTGGTAATTTTTATTATTATGCAGGTGAAGAGCTCGGATATCCAGCCGTTTATTTATTTCCAATTTTAGGGTGAAGGATTGGTAACAAGGTAAGGAAACCGCTTGTTATCAGTTTTATGAGAAAAATATCTTAATTTATTCCTTTTATTACAAAGAATATTTATACCTTGTCGCCGTTACAGAAGCTAATTAGAATAAAGAATCTCAGATAGAGAGAAAAAGAATACTCATAGGCTAAAGAAAACAAAGCTAATTATCAATAGTATTTTTGCAAAAACAGTGCGATTTATTTGGTAGTTCCAAATAATTTTGTTACTCTCTCATAGGCGCACCGGCGTGCCACTCCACTCTTTTACTTTATCCTACGCGCGTGAGAAGTGCCGTGCAATGCCGATAGACAAAGGGCTCGAATGTAGATTACTTTATGTTTACCGTACCGGGAACCTATGGTGCAAGCTCAAGCTACAAAGTGGCTTATCACAGCAATAGTACTTCCGGTAATCAGGTAGAGATAGCAGCTGCTCAAACCCAAGAAACGCCTAACACCACCCATTTCGGCACTGCGGGCGACAACGTCATAACAGCAGCAACACCCGGCTGTGTCGGTAGTACTAACGGATATGTTTTCAAGATGGAACACAAGGCAGCTTACTATACCACCGGCACCGACCAACCTACGGTCAATAACCAAACCGGCAGCGCTTACCCTCAAGCCGGCGACGGCGACCGTTATTATAACACTACTATTCCCGCTGTTGGCGAAGGGGCTCATGGCCTTTTCAACCCCTCTTCTGCTCAGCACGTCTCCAATGTCAACGAGCTGTCTTGGTACGTTATGAAGGGCGACCCTCGCTGGGATCCCGACGAGTTATGGACTACCTTTGGTCATTTATACAAGGGCGGTATGTGGTTTAAGAAGAAAGCCAACATTAGCGGTTTCAGAAATGATAAGGCAGCCGACAATAGCACCGACCTCCGCACTGTATTCGCTTCTTTCCTCAACATCCCTGCTAACATAAGCAGTACCCCCATCAGCGCAGCCGACCAATCAGGCTACTTCTACCTGCCTGCTTTGGGCTACTACCTATCGGGCTCGCCGGCCTCTATCGGCGATCAGGCTTTCGATACTGGTTGTCGTCAAGTATCTCGCTCGGCTATAACAACGCATACAACCTGTATTTCAACAGTGGTGGCGTGTTCGTGTTCTACAGCATTCGCGACAACGGTTTCCCGGTTGTTCCTTTTGAGTAACCCTCCCGCTTGGTTATTTCCGGACGCACCGTGCGGATAGCTTTTTGTCTTCTATCTTGCGTCTGGTATATCCGGCGATTTTCTTTTCTGATAAAAGATATCTTAACATAATTTTAACCTGCCGATGGGGGAAGTATATTGAGATGATGACAAAATGTACTTTTGTAGGGCACGAAATATACTTTTGTGCCTCACGAAAGTACATTTCGTTGTTATTAACATTTACGGCCACTCGGAGGCACAAACTTTCTAACCTATGGCTTTTTATAAAAAGATGAAGATGAAAGCGAACGGCAAGTGGTATCCCAAGTCCGTTCTCGTAGGCTCCGCCGTTACGACGGAGCAGGTTTCAAAACGTGTGGCAGCCGAATCGACGGTAAGTCCTGCTGACGTGCGTGCCGTGCTGACGGCATTGGGCGGTGTGATGGGCGACTATATGGCACAAGGCCGTTCGGTGAAGCTCGACGGTATCGGCTCGTTCTATTTCACGGCTACCGCCAACAAGAATGGTGTAGATACGGAGAAAGAAGTTACAGCCGCCCTTATCAACGGCGTGCGCGTCCGTTTTCTTCCCGAAACCCGCTATCGTGGCGGTGGCACACGGGCTACAGGCGGTGGCAGGCATGCCGTGCGCGGTTTGTCGGACGTGGATATCGAGTGGGAGGAATGGCAGGGTAAGGACAAGAGCAATCCCGCTACACCAAGCGCAACACCGGGCAGCACACCTTCGGGTGGTGGCTCTGCGCCGGATGGCAGTCCGGTACCGGGAGGTAGCCTTACACCTGATTTATAAATCGTTTTCTTTTTTCATAAGCAAGAGGATGTGCATTTTGGCACATCCTCTTGTCTATAAATTATCGTGAAATATTATCTTGTTAAATGCCGAGCTTCTTGCGGATATCCTTAGGAATGGCATTTTTATTAACAAGGTAGTCCATGGTATTGGCAGCAATGAAGGTTTTTGTCATGTACCAAATACCTTTGTACTCGCCGGTCTCACCCCATGAATTTTTCACCATATAATATTCTTTACCATTCTGATCCTTGGCTATACCAAAAATCTGCATACCGTGATCGTCGGTAAGCTGCCAATTGTCGAAGCGTTCCTGACGCATCTCCTGTGTAGGAGTAACTTCCGGTACATTCACTCCCATCTCCTCGATAATGCTCTTCTTTTTAGCAGACGATAATCCCAGCCAGTGTGCCATATCGCTTCCCTTGGTACTTTCAATGGCTTTGGCATCGACCATATATGCCAACCCGTTACGGGTAAAGCCCGGCTCGCTTACATCGCCACCCCAACCAATGGTATAACCGTTCATGATGGCATTATCGATAATCTTCATCATTTCGTCCATAGGTACGTTATACGACATACCCTGACGCCAATTATCCTGCACTTCTACAGGAAAAGCCTTGTAGAATGGGTGGTGAGTATAAGAGGTAATGCTTACATAATCATTCCAGTTAAGGCCTAAGCTGGCAGCAAAAGATTTTGGTGTATATTCCTTTCCGTTATAGGTAAACTTCTCGGGGCACTTACCCAAGTAAGCATCCAAGATACCTTGCAATCCCTGTTTCCACTGTGTAGATATCTTTTCAGCCTTGCTTGTTGCTATCGCATTTACATAAGGCTCCATCAATGAGAAAAACTCATTGAAATTGTTCAGAGAGTCGCCATATAGAGAGCCGGGGAAAGGCATGGCAGTTTCCGGAACAATACCATCTTTCTCGAGTATGCGGAGTACATCCTCGAAAGAGCCACCTTGTGCAAATTGGGCATCTCCGTGCATGCGGACAACAAGTGTAGCACGATCCATATAGTCTTTGTTAGCCACAAAACTCTCGCAAAGATCGTAGGTCTTACCTGTCTTCTTGATAATTTCAGATTCAAAATATCCTAATGAAGAGTAATCCCAACAGGTACCGGAACGGCTTTGGTTCTTTATACTTGTAATAGGATTTTGCTTGATAACCGTAAACACGGGTTTGTTACTCTTAGCAGTATCTTTCTGATTAGCTGCATTCATGGTCATAGCCAGTATGGCTGCGACGGTTAAAGTGAAAATTTTCTTCATAGTTTTTTCTTGGCTCCGCCCGTTTCCCTTTATGAGAGGGAGCAGGCTATTTGCACCATTAATAATTATAATTTAGTAATTTGTTTATTTAATTCTTTGCCATGAATTCCTCTATGTCCTTAGGATAGTATGGTATTCTGTCTTTTCCTATGAATTTACATCCATCCTTTGTAATAAGCAAGTCATCTTCAATGCGGATACCGCCAAAGTCTTTATAGGCTTCAATCTTGTCAAAGTTAAGGAAGTCGCCACAATGATTCTTGGCTTTCCATTCATCGATTAATGCCGGAATGAAGTAGATACCCGGCTCATCGGTAACTACAAAGTTCTCGCCCAAACGCCTTCCCATGCGTAAAGCACTTGTACCGAACTGATTAACATTAGGGCGGGTCTCGTCGTCGAAGCCCACATTTATTTGGTCGAATGACTCCATATCGTGAACATCCATACCCATCATATGCCCCAATCCGTGAGGAAGGAAGATGGCATGTGCTCCTGCTGCCACAGCATCGTCGGTGTTGCCTTTGGTCAGCCCTAATTCCTTCATACGGTTAAAGATTATCTTACAGATATCGAAGTGTACCTCTCTGTATTCAATTCCCGGTTTAGCATACTGCAACGCGGCATCATGACATTCTACGACAATGTTGTAAATATCTAATTGGCGTTGGGTAAACTTTCCGTTTACAGGGTAGGTACGTGTATGGTCGGAACAATAATGATTTAAGGTTTCGCCACCCGCATCGCATAGAACAAGCCGTCCGGCCTCTAATTCAGCCATGGAAGGTGAGCCATGCAGGATTTCCCCGTGCTGTGTAAAGATGGTTGGAAACGATACCATGGAGCCAAAAGAGTGTGCTACACCATCTACCTGTCCACTGATGTACTTCTCTGTAAGCCCCGGTTTGGTAAGGCGCATAGCTGTAGTGTGCATCTTATAGCCTATTACCGAAGCTCGTTCAAGTTCTTCTATTTCCTCGGCGGTCTTTGTGCTACGCATTTTTACAATGGCTTTAATCAAGTCCATACTTGCGGCTTCCTTCTGTTGCTTAGGATGAATACCCAATAAATCGAATATTTGCAACTGAATATCGGCACGATAAGGCGGCAGGAAATGGATTACACGATGATTACGGAGCGCATCATTTGTCATCTTTTGCAACTCTTTTAGTGGAGCAGTATTCGCCACACCAACAGAGTCTGCCATACCTTTTACCGATTCTACTTTTCCATACCATACAATGTCATCAATGTCTATATCGTTGCCTATTAGAATTTCTTTGTCATTGTCAATATCAATTACTCCGACCAAGCCATCTCTTTTCTGTCCGAAATAATACAGGAAAGAAGAGTCCTGACGGAACGGATAATAGCCGTTTGAAGGGAAATTGGCAGGCGACTCATTGTTACCAAATAAGATAATGATACCTTTGCCAACAAGTTTCTTTAACTCTTGGCGTCTTTGTATGTAAGTTTCTTTTGTAAACATAGTTTTGTTTATTTAAAAAGATTCAACAGTAATGTAGTACAAACAAACGCAATAATAATCTGTCTTTAAATTGCCGAATGTAGCCTATATCATGCAAAGATACCAATTTTAAATATTAATTGGTAACTTTGCGTTAATAATTTTAGTATGTATTATGCAAATAAATTACGATACAGGTTTAGGATTAGAAGGAGGAGGGATGCGAGGAGTGTTTACTTCGAGTGTGCTTGATGTCTTTATGAAGTATGGTTTCATTATATAGTTGCAGTATCGGCTGGAACTTGTAATGGACTGTCATATATGAGCCGTCAGCAGCGCAGAGCACGTATTTCCAATATAGACATGCTTGCTAAGTATAACTATATAGGATTATGACACCTTTAATTACTCAAGGATGCATTTTCGATGCAGAGCTCCTCTATAAGAAGTTTCCTTTCGGGATTATTCCTTACGATTACAAAGAATATTTTTAGAAATTGTTCCAACGGTCGTGCGTTTGAATTTGTAACAACGAATGGTTTAACAGGACATGCAGAATACCTAACGGAAACATCCGGCAATGAAAGTGGATCAAGGATTTAACCTCGAAAGGTTATTTGAACTTTCTGAGGGATCTTTGCTTTATATGTGTTATGTTATATCAACACGATTTATCTTCTAATAAATCAGGGCGCAATCGTTTTGTTCTTTCCATTGCTTGGTCGAATTCCCATTGCCTGATTTTAGCTTCATTCCCGCTTAATAAAATATCGGGAACCTCCCATCCTTTATATTCTTTCGGGCGGGTATAGATGGGAGCAGAGAGCATATCGTCTTGAAAGCAGTCGGACAAAGCACTCTGTTCGTCAGAGATGACACCGGGAACAAGTCGTACAACGGCATCGGCAATGATGGCTGCAGGAAGTTCGCCTCCGGTAAGCACATAATCGCCTACAGATATTTCGCGTGTAATGAGGTGGTCGCGAACACGCTGATCGATACCTTTATAATGACCGGCAAGGATGATTAGATTGCCACCTAAGGATAAATCATTGGCTATTTTCTGATTGAATTGCTCTCCGTCGGGCGATGTAAAGATAACTTCGTCGTAAGCTCTTTTCTCCTTCAGCGCAGAAATACACCTGTCGATAGGCTCTATTTGCATTACCATCCCGGCTTGTCCACCATAAGGATAATCATCTACACGCTTCCATTTATCCTGACTGTAATCTCTCAGATTGTGTAGATGGACTTCTGCCAACCCTTTCTTCTGTGCCCTGGAAAGGATACTTTCATGTACAAACCCTTCCAACATTTCAGGAAGTACGGTAATGATATCTATTCTCATGCTTGTTGTCCTTTATTGTTTAAATGACGTTTGGGAACGCAAAATTACATAATAATCTGTACAAAACGGCAAAAAGGCCGAACAATCCCCCTCAGCTCTTTATAAGAATGGCTTCTAAGGGGGCTATTGATGATTGTCGAGCCTTCTATCGTCTTTTACCTTAACTCTTGCTCTTATTGCTTCAAGAGAAAATCTTTGAATGCAGCAAAATCCTTTGTCATGCTTATAGATTGCTTCTCGCCACTCATAAAAGCCTCCAGTCTCTCTGGAATCTCTATGTTGATGTTTAGAATATCATCAACTTTATCCTTGAACTTGGCAGGATGGGCGGTTTCTAAAAATATGCCCACTTGTTCCGGCCGTAAGTTATCCTTGAGTGCCTGATAACCACAGGCACCATGAGGATCGAGTACATAGCCCGTGTTTCGATAACACTCCTGCATAGCCTTACGAATGTCCTCGTCGCTGTATCGTGCACCCGAAATTTCTGCCTTGATAGCCTCATATGAGCCCTGATAAAGGGCGTATATACGGGCAAAATTACTGGGATCGCCCACATCCATGGCGTTGGCCAATGTGTGTTTGGAGGGTTGTGGATGATATACGCCCGTCTGTAGGTATTGATAGAATATATCATTGGCATTGTTGGCAGCAATGAAATGTTCCACCGGCAGCCCTAACTTATTGCCGAAAATACCGGCAGTTATATTACCAAAGTTACCACTGGGTACGCAGAAAACAGGCTTTTGGCTTATTCCTTGTTTCTTTAACTGTGCATAAGCATAAAAATAATAGAAAGCCTGTGGGAGGAAACGTGCCACATTTATACTGTTGGCGCTGGTTAAGAATAGGGTGGCATTCAATTCCTTGTCCGTGAATGCACGCTTTACAAGAGCCTGGCAATCATCGAAAACCCCATCTACTTCGATAGCAGTGATATTCTTTCCGAGCGTGGTAAACTGGCATTCCTGAATCTTGCTGACTTTGCCTTTGGGATAAAGAACATACACGTGGATTCTTTCAACACCGAGGAAACCATTGGCTACAGCCGATCCTGTGTCGCCGGATGTTGCAACGAGCACATTGACAGTTTTACCTTTATACTGCTCGTTCTGTTGAATTTCATACCGAAGCAGGCGTGCCATGAATCTTGCCCCTACATCTTTAAACGCTAATGTCGGGCCGTGAAAAAGCTCTAAGGCATATATTCCTTCTTCTACTTTGTGCAAAGGAGCATCAAACGACAGTGTATCATCAACAATTCTCCTCAGTGTTTCGGCCTCAACATCTTCGTCAAAGAAGGCTTTTGCTACTTCGAAAGCTATTTCTTGAAACGAGAGCTTTTCTATATTATCGAAGAAACTTTGGGGTAAGCATTTAAACCTTTCCGGCATATAAAGACCTTTATCCTCGGCAAGTCCTTTGATAACGGCCTGCTCTAAAGAAGCCTTGTCTGCTTTATGATTGGTAGAATAATATTTCATACTTTATCCTGATTGTGTTAAAGTTGGCAGATATTCTCCACAACTTATATATTCATAAATGTGTTCATGAACTCTTGAAGGTGCAACAAGCCAAAGGCACCATTTACAGCGGAAACCTCATCATACACCTGTACCCCGTCAGGCTCTATCCCTTTGTGCCATATAAGGAAAGGAACAGGCTCCTTAACATGTGTGCGAACTTCGACAGGGGTAGGGTGGTCGGGGAGTACAGCTATGCAAACAGGCTCTTCCCAAGTACTGACTTCATGGTAGATAGGTGCCACTACACGACTGTCAAGGCTTTCTATTGTCTTGAGTTTCAAGTCTAAATCGCCATCATGCCCGGCTTCATCGCTGGCCTCGATGTGTAAGAATACAAAGTCTTTCTCCTTTAATTGTTCAATAGCAGCTTGTACTTTCCCTTCATAGTTGGTGTTCCAAAGTCCTGTTGCTCCTTCTACTTTTATAATATCCAACCCCGCATAATGCCCAATTCCACGAATCAAATCTACAGCAGAAATAACAGCTCCGCTCTTAATTTGTGGATACATCTCAGATAATGTAAGCATCTGTGGACGATACCCCCCTCCCCAAGGCCAAATGCTGTTAGCCGCAACCTTGCCCTCTTTTATACGATGCTGATTAAAAGGATGTATTTCCAAGAGTTTTTGGCTTTTCAGAATTAAGTCATTCAGTATGTCTGCCGTTTGCTTTGCGGTATATTTGCAGTTATGCTCCTCTTCGTATCCAGTTTCCGGGCGCACCAATAATCCTTCCCATTCTTCATTGGGGTGGTCGTGAGGCGGAGCACATTCAATATGCTTATTTCCCCCTTTAATAACCAACAGATGGCGATATTGTATTCCCGGAATGAACTTTATGGCATCGCTTCCCAGTTTCTCATCCAGATACTCAATTAGTTGTACTCCCTCATTGGTAGTGAGATGCCCTCCATGATGATTTTCGATAACACCCTCTGCCAATGAAACGATATTACATCGAAGGGCTAAGTCGCCCGATTCCATCTCATAACCAATAGAGGCTGCTTCTAACGGACCACGCCCTTCATATACTTTGTTAAGGTCGTAGCCAAGGATAGATGTATTTGCCACCTCGCTTCCGGGGTGGAAACCATCGGGGATGGTCATCAATTTTCCTGTCTTTCCCTGTTTTGCCAACATATCCATATAGGGTATATCGGCATATTGTAATAAAGTTTTATTACCAAGTCGTTCTACGGCATGGTCAGCCATGCCGTCTCCTAAGATAATGATATGTTTCATATTTTCCTCCTAAATATTTGCGATACTCATAATATTGGCAAACACTCCCGCCGCTGTTACCGATGCGCCGGCGCCATACCCCTGAATTTGCATGGGGTATTCTTTATACCTTTCTGTTGTAAGCAATACAATATTGTTGCTGCCTTCCAGATTATAGAAGGGGTGCATGGCATCTACCTGCTTTAACTCAACACTTGTAACACCATGATCCATGGTTGCGACAAATCGCCAACGCTTGTTGTTGGCTACCATTAAGGCACGCTCCTTCTCGAAAGTGGCATCAAGATTGGGCAAACGTTTCCAGAAAGATTCTATAGACCCTTCAAAATATTCGTCAGGGACAAAAAGATGTTTTTCTACATCCTCCTGATTTACCTTATAACCGGCCTCACGTGTAAGAATAACCAACTTGCGGATAACATCTTTTCCGCTAAGGTCGATACGTGGGTCAGGCTCACTGTAGCCTTCTTCCTTTGCCAAGCGGACTGTTTCTGAAAAAGGAATCTCTTTTGATATCTTGTTAAAGATAAAGTTTAGCGTTCCCGATAGAACAGCCTCTATTTTCAGAATATTATCACCGGAGTTCTTTAAGTCGTTAATGGTACCGATAATCGGAAGTCCTGCTCCGACATTAGTCTCGTAACGGAATTTCACGCCACGTTGCAAAGCTGTTTGTTTCAGTTGATAATAACTTTCATACGAGCCGGAAGCTGCTATCTTATTGGCTGCGACTACCGATACATTATGTTCCAGCAGCTGCTGATAAAGTGCTGCCACTTCGGATGAAGCCGTACAATCTACAAATACCGAGTTGAAGATATTCATATCGATAATGTTCTTGCAGAGTTTTTCGGGAGAAGAAGGAGCGCTCTGTTTCAAGGAGTCCCTATAATTAGAGAGTTCCAGTCCATCTTTATCGAAGATGGCATTTTTGGAAGAAGCAATGCCCACTACATTCAATTTCAGGTTTGAATTCTTCAGTAATTCTTTGTATTGTTGTTTAATCTGCTCGATCAGCTTGCTTCCGACAGTTCCCACGCCACATATAAACAGATTGAGTACCTTATACTCAGACAAGAAGAAAGAGTCGTGAAGCACATTCAAGGCCTTCCGGAGCGACTGCCCTTCTACAACGAAGGAGATGTTTGTTTCGCTGGCTCCTTGCGCACAAGCTATTACCGATATACCCGAACGCCCCAATGTACCAAAGAGCTTTCCAGCAATACCTGCTGCATGTTTCATATTTTCGCCTACAATAGCTACTGTGGCCAGACCGCTTTCGGCGTGCATGGGGAACATTCTGCCATCTTCTATCTCAAGTTTGAACTCCTCATTTAATACACTTACAGCATTGTCGGCATCTTCGCCCTTTACGCCGATAGATGTATTGTTCTCTGAAGATGCCTGGGAAACGAGGAATACGCTGATACCATTGTCGGCCAATGAAGTAAATATTCTACGATTGACACCTACCACACCCACCATGGAAAGACCGGTTACGGTAATGAGGGTGGTATCTTTAATTGACGAAATACCCTTAATAGGTTTTTGGTCGTTCTCTACATGCGACTTGATAATACTTCCTTCGCCTTGTGGATTGAATGTATTTTTTACCCTGATGGGGATGTTTTTTACACAAACAGGATAGATGGTAGGCGGATAAACCACCTTGGCTCCGAAATTGCAAAGTTCCATCGCTTCAGTATAAGACAGTTCGGTAATGGTATAGGCCGACTTGATTACGCGTGGGTCTGCCGTCATAAAACCATCCACGTCTGTCCATATCTCCAACACTTCGGCATCAAGGGCTGCCGCAAGGATAGATGCTGTGTAATCGGAACCTCCCCGTCCTAAATTGGTGGTTTCGCCACTCACCTTGTCTTGCGAAATAAATCCCGGTACCAGTGCTATACGAGGAAGATCGTGGAAAGTGGCTTTTACCAGATTGGTTGTCAGCTCCGAGTCTAACGTTCGTTTACCTCCAATCTCTTCTGTCTTGATAAATTCGCGCGCATCATACCATTTAGAGCCTTTAATGAGTGTAGCCACAATAATGGAGCTTAGGCGTTCGCCATAGCTTACGATGGTATCTTTTGTTTTCGTTCCCAAATCGTGAATTAGGAAAACACCGTAGAAAATAGAATGAAGTTGTTCGAAAAGCGCATCGACAGAATTGAATAAGGTTTCGCGTGAAAAAGGGTCGGTGATGATGGTATCTATCATTTTATGGTGACGATTTACCATGTCCTCGAATTCTATTCTCCAATTCTCATTGCCTACAAGAGCCATCTCCGATGTTTTTATTAACTGATCGGTAATTCCACCAAGTGCACTGACCACAACAATCACCTTTTGGTGCTTAGCCTCTTTCTCTACAATACTCTTCAAGCTCATAATGCTTGAAACGGAACCTACAGATGTTCCTCCGAACTTTAATACTTTCATTTCTACGTTTTTATTATAGTTTATTATTTTGCACATCCCCGCACAATGGGGCAAATACAAAACTTGAGAGCAAAAATAGCAAGAATTCTTACAACTACCAACTATTTATTCGTTTTTCTACTCTTTATATTCCTTTTTCTATACTTTATAAATGCAAAAACAGATAATTCCGAATGTTTATAAGTTTCCAAATAATTAATCCCTTCCGGCGTTAGCAACATATTACTTTAAAGTTTGTTTTGTTTGCTGTCATTTTTAACAATTCGCATAAATTCCTGTATATAAACCTGAGTTCGGTATAAGCTTTATGCAATGAGTCTGCTTTTGTCTATGATTTCAATATTCATCGTAGGCTTTTTTGGCATCAGTTGATAGGCAATCAGTGCTGCGATAAGGTTTGTAAAGAAGTTCTCTATACTTCTGT
>JBHAEI010000026.1:0-19445 GCA_041855505.1 Prevotella sp. | reverse complement strand
CTCAAGTCGCATCGTGGGGTAAGGGGATGGTGGCTACATATTGATGTTGTGCTGTTGCTTTTTACTGAAAGCTGCTACTAACGACTCATAAATCTACCCTTAATCGTGTATTGGATGATAGTTGCGGATTTTAGGATAGATATGCTTTTTGTTCAGGCGAAACACAACCTAAAATACATACGTTTTGGAGCTTGTTTTGCCGGATGACATCTTCTAGAAGCCTTCGTTGTCTCTTATTGCCTTTACCTGCCACTACCAAGAATCTGTCCGGAAGGTACTTCATCATTGCAATAACTTTGTCCACGTTCTTCTTGGGATCAAAGCCGGATAGTACCAAGTCGTATGCTTCCGGCAGATTATGGATAGGTGAGCCGGGTACTTCGGCCTGATTGGTTGTACCATTTACAATGACACGAAACGGAATGTTAAGTGAGAAGTGGTTTAGGACATCGTCTTTAGTGAAGCTTGTGATGAAAGAAAGATGGGTTGCTTTGGAAAACATCTTCCTCATTTTTCTGTCATGTGCGTTTATCTTGCGTTGAGAAATACCGTTATGCAGATAGTTAATATCATGAACTGTCAGCAGGCAGTAAGGGCTTGTTACGTGCCTGATGCGTGGAAGCTGCTGTGTAAGATGTAATAAATCTACTTTAGGGATGAAGCGATGAAAGAGGAAAGACGGCATCTTTATCCATGTTATTTTCGCTTTTAATTTAGATAGGCGTATATATTTTACATCGTTGCCATAATGGAGGATGGTGTTGGAAGGCAGTATAAAATACAATTCTATCCCGTATTTCTCTTTTAGTTCTCCTGCCCTTTTCGATAGTCCTAAAGCAAGATGATGCTCAAATTCCCCTAATCCAACATGCGGATTACGGGTATCGAACAGATAAATTCCCACTTTCTTCATTTTTGTATATTATTAGGTATGTCTTTATATCGCTATGTTTTCTCTATTTGCGAGTATATTCCCTGTATGGCTTTTCCAAGTCAAGATAATGGAAGTTGTGTTGTCGGCGCTGGTCTTCCGGTGGCAGCTGCATGTAATCTCCATAGCAAATGCTGAGGTATTCGTGTGGTTTTGCCACTCCATAGAAGGTTTCTCCCTCAAAGGTGATAGGTGTCGGCGTACCAAATACCTCCTTAGGCAGGATGTAATGATGGTGGTCGTCGTAGTGGCAGATAGCCTTGCTCGTCTTGAAAGGATATTCCATCAAGAACTTTCTGATACGTATTTGAATGCCTTCAAGGGTGTATAGCTTTCTGCAAAGGAGTGGGAGCCACGAGCTTGGACCATGTCCGTGGCGATAAGGGTCGCGGTGTACGAAATAAAGCACACGGGTGTAATAGATGTATTTCGCAATTCTCAGCTTCTGAATGAGCTTATTCTCAGAGGTACCATCCAGTGGAAACACATCGCAATAGATACCACCGACATACTTCAAGTGGGCACGTTCGATGATGGTTGTACGCGCATCCTGCACCTTTCCGAATGCGATCGGATAGGTCTTGTCGGTCTCCGCGCATACAAACTCCATGTATTCCGGTAGCCATTCATGCGCATGGGCTATGAATTGTTCGTAGCTTTCGCGTGGCATACCTATATCCAAGTCGTCGTCCCAAGGGATAAAACCTTTATGGCGAACGGCTCCCAACATCGTTCCATACAGCAGGTAGTAGGTAAGGTCGTGCTCCCGACACACCTTATCGATGGCCTGCAGAATGCCCAACAGCTTGTCGTGGAGTGGTTTTATATCGTAATCTGCCATTCTCTTCTATAATAATTTAATGATGTGTTGCTCGGCATAAACAAGGTCTTGCTCGTCGTCTATCTCGTACCAGTGCACATCCTCGGCTTTCAGCACATACACAGGGTGCCCGTTTTGCGACATCCAAAGCAGCTGATATTCGTACCCTAACTTCGGTTTCTCGGCCGAAACCGCTGCATAGGTACGGCAAAGCTCCTTGTAAAACCCGTTCGACAGCTTATGAATACCCACCAGCTCGCCCTTGGCATCCACCTCCTCTTTCACCGTCGAGCAGTTGGTCAGCACATGGTCGGTATTGTATTCCACATAGTATTGGTCCTGAAACTTGGTTACGGGAGTAATCAGCATCACATCCTTTTCGGCCATTCCCTGCAATTCGGTAATGGCATTTCTCGAGTAAATGATATCGCTTTCCAGCAGAATGAAGTCGTCATTACCAATCTGTTCCCTGCAATTCCAAAGCGTAAACATGCTGTTGGTGTCGGCATATTTGGGCGAATAGACACATTCTATTTGCGGATATTTCTTCTGCAAGGCCTCGTATGCCTCGTGCTTGTAGCCCGTACCGATGATGATTCGCCTGATACCACAGGCAATAAGTGTTTCAATCGACCTCACCACCATCGGCATTCCGCCACACTCGATGAAGCCTTTGGGCATCTTTTCGGTCATCTTTCCAAAGCGTGTTCCGAGCCCTGCCGCCATAATTACTGCTGTTGTTACCATAGATGGAACAGCCCATATCTTTCTTTTCAGAGAAGGTGTAGGCTTTTTGTTTATGAGTTGTAGTGAATAGGAATTTGAATTTTCAGATGTTCCAATGCTGCTTTCAGGATTACGAAGAACGCCTCGATGTCGGGTACATCGATTGTTCCGAGTGAGCAAAGGCGGAAAGTATCGGTGGTGGAAATCTTTCCCGGATAAATGGTAAAGCCATGCTCGTAGCAATAGTCGTGCACTTTGTCGAAGTCCCAGTTGGCATCATCGGGATATTTTACCGACACGACAAGTCCCGACTGAATATCTCTTCTGATAACATCCTGAAAGCCCAGTGCTGCCAGTCCTTTGTGAATAGCCTCGAAAGTTCGACGATGACGAGCAAACTTCTCGGTTTCGCCCTCTGTCCAATACTCTTTAATGGCTTGAATTGTAGCATAAATCGTTTGTACAGGAGGAGTAAAGTGCATCTCTCCCGTTTTCTCAAAGAAGCTGTATTGCAGATAAAGGTTGCAGTAATACGACCGTTTCGGATAGTCCTTCGAGGCCTCTATCAGGGCTTTGTTGCCGATGATGAACGACAAGCCCGACATTGCCATCAGGCCTTTCTGTGCCGACGCCATGCAGAAATCCACATTGTCTTCCTCTATATCGAAAGGAATCATGCCGAGCGATGAGGTGGTATCTACTACGAATACCGCACCATGCTTGTGTGCCATTGCTCCTATCTCACGGATAGGATTCAGTATTCCCGTACCCGTTTCATGGTGAGTGGTATATACAAGGGCGATGTCGGGGTGCTCTTCGAGCGCCTTCCGAACGTCGTCGAGGTTAGGTTGTTCATAGACAGACGACTTTAAGTCGATGAGGGGCAGGCCGTAATATTCGCACACTTCGGCAGCGCGGGTAGAGTAAGCGCCATTGTTCACTACCAATACCTTCTTCCCTTCGGGCAGCAGAGAGTTCAGACAAACGTCGATGTTGATGGTTCCGCTGCCACAAAACAGTACTGCCGTATGCTTCTCGGGTGTTCCGTGCGCTATCTTAACGAGGTCGTTCCGCAGTGCTGCCATGCGCCCGGCGAACTCCTTTTCGCGTGGACAGATGTCGGGAACCACCTGTGCCATCTTTACAGTATCGCTGGTTGTGGCTGGTCCCGGGTTTAAAAGTATGTTTCTTTTTATATTCATAGTTGTAAAATCTGGAAATGATAACTTGGGTTTTGTGGGAAGATTTCTTGCTTATTTCTTCTGAAGACCCTGTTTGTTTCTTCTGAATTTTTTGCTTATTTCTTCAGAAGAAAGTCCATTAATGCCTCCTTATTTTGTACGGGAGTGGTGGTAGGCCGACCTAAATCCTTGCGTGCTCCCTTCTTTACCTTCACCTCTAACAAGACAGGAGCAGGCAGCCGGGTGAGCGTTGTCAAGGCTTTCTGCAAGTCGTCGGAATTATCCACCGATATAACCGTTCTGTAACCGCAGCTTTTGGCAATAGTTGTCAGATTGATATTGAGCCCCACTGTAGGTTGTCCGCCTACACTGTCGTGCGCTCCGTTGTTGAAAACGATGTGGTAGTAGTTATCCGGCTGCATGCCTCCGGTAATGGAAAGCGACCCCATGTGCATGATGGTAGCCCCATCGCCATCGAAACAATACACATTTCTTTGTGGCTGGTTAAGGGCTATTCCCAATGCGATTTGGGAAGCATGTCCCATCGAGCCCACGGTGAGGAAGTCGCGTTCGTGCCCCTCTCCTTGTGCAGTACGGTATTCAAACAGCTCTCGGCTGATCATTCCCGTGGTACTAACCACTACATCGCTCGGCTGCATGGCACCGGCAACGAGCTGTATGGCCTCCTCACGTGCAAGGGTATAGCCCGACTGTACGGTGTTCTGCAGCTTATAATCAGCGAAAGTTCCTTTCCTTACCACCAGTGCAAAGCTCTCTTTTGTTTGCAGCATATAGTCGTTGGCACGCTTTATTTGAGCGGAAAGGTCGGCTTCGCTATCGGTAAGCACCTCATGCCTGATACCCATCGTTTCGAGCAGTGGAAGAGTGAGCTTACCCTGTTTCACATGCTGGGGCTCGTCGTGTACTCCCGGTTCGCCACGCCATCCGATGATGAGCAGTACCGGAATGTTATACACTTCCTTGTCGGTGAGCGACAGCAGCGGATTAACGGTGTTGCCCAGACCGGAGTTTTGCATATATACCACAGGTGTTTTTCCCGTAGAAAGGTAGTAACCCGCAGCCAACCCCATGGCTCCTCCTTCGTTGGCAGCGATGATATTGTTTCTCTTCTCTACATTGTCGGTAAGGAAAGCACAAAGGTTTTTCAGCAGCGAGTCGGGTACGCCGGCAAAGAAACGGATGTCGTTTTGCTTGAGCAAGTCGTAAAAATAGGATGGTCGAATCATTCTTTTGTCTCCTTTTTATTTAGTTTCAGGAATGAATGGATTGGGTTTGCAGAATGAATTTATTTAGTTCCGGGAATGAGCTCCAGTATCTCCTTGATAGGCATACAGAGCGGGTTGGCTTCCAAAGATCGTTCGTTCTCCAGAATGGTCTCGGCACATTTCACCATGGCCGGATAGGCAGCGCGCAGCATGTGGTTGGCATAAATCACAATGTTTACGCCCCATCGCTGCAGCTCTTCCTCGTAAATCTGGTTATAAGTGGTAGGAACGACGACGATAGGAACGCCCGAGTGCTTGGCACGGAAGCGTTGGCAGAAGGCTTTTATGTCGTGGCCACTCTTTTCTTTGGAGTGAATCATGATACCATCGGCACCCGCTTCCACATAAGCAAAGGCTCTTTCGAGGGCATCGTCGATGCTCTTTCCTGCAATGAGACTCTCGATGCGGGCAATAATCATGAAGTCCTGCGTTACCTGTGCAGCCTTTCCTGTTTGAATTTTATGGCAGAAGTTCTCGATGGTGTCCTGCGTTTGAATGGCATCTGTGCCGAAAAGGGAATTCTTCTTCAGCCCCACTTTGTCCTCGATGATAACCGCACTGATGCCGTTTCTCTCTAAAGTTCGGACGGTAAAGGCAAAGTGTTCGGTCTTTCCTCCCGTGTCTCCGTCATAGATAATGGGCTTCGTGGTACACTCAAGGATATTGGTTAGATTCTGCAAACGTGTGGTAAGATCGACGGCTTCGATATCGGGCTTGCCCTTCGAGGTAGAGTCGGTGAGGGACGACGACCACATTCCGTCGAACACTTCGTTCTTCAGTCCCTTCTTTACTTCGATGTTCTCGATGATAAGCCCACTCAATCCGTCGTGTGCTTCCATGATGCGGACAATAGGTTTGGCAGCAATCAGTCGGCGTAAAGATTTCAGGCGAATGTCGGGAGTGGTACCAATCGACTTGATTTCCTTGTCGAGCGACGAGCTGTTGATGCCTTTTGTGTAGGGTATCTCGATAACCTTTCCGCCTATATTCTCCATTACTTCAAACACCTGTTGGCGCAGTTCCACCTCGCTTCCCTCCTTCCAGTCGTCGCCATGAATGATGTAGTCGGGTCGCAGCTTCAGCAGATTGGGAACATAGCTCCACTCATCCTGTGGTACAATCTCGCTCACTCCCTTAATGTTTTCTATCACATTCTTGCGTTGTTCGTAAGTCATGTAAGGCAGGCGGCGGTGGGTAGCGATGGCTTTATCGGTAAACAGACCAATGATAAGGTCGCCATACTTTGCTCCTTCATGGATGATATTGATTAAGCCCGGGTGCATGATGTCGCCAATCATTCCCAAATATACTTTCTTTGCCATCTTATTAGTATTTCTTGTTTCGTTTCAGTAACTTGTTCCAATCACGGTTTCGCCGTAGTTAGAATACGACAAAGTTACTGAAAAAAAACTATTCGTCCAATTTATTGGAGGGGAATAGCGATGACACTTATAATTTCCGGCACGCGAAAATAGGTATTTTAAGAGGTAGGGTAGTATGCGGAAACGGACAGAGTAATATACAATTCTGTTACTTTATTACTTTGTCTTGAATTCAATACGTTATGATATAGTTTACTATTTCACTCCTTTTTACTTTATATTTTATAGGACTTAAGGGTATAAAGAATAGTAAAAAATATTGACTCTAATAAGGATAATATATGATTATATATCCTTTTTGACAGCAATATGTATCCTTTAACTATGTAAAAGGATATGTTTAGCACAGCAAAAGAGTATCTTTAGCCGGGTAAAAGATGCCCTTTTGTTTATCACCCTATAACTATTTAATATACAAGTGTTTATAAAAACAGAAATGAAACATGCTCATTTCTTTCCCTCTTTCTGCTGAATTGAAAAAAGATGACAGATGTTTTTATCGGTCATATCCCTCCGGTCGAAACTGTTTTTGTGCCTCGCTATATACGTAACCATTTGCTATAAGGCGTTTCTTTATGTCTTTAGGGTCTTCACTAAAGCTGTAACACAATGATTCCAGTGAATCAAATTCGCCATCACGAAGCAACATATTAACGCTACTTACTAAGATAGCCGGGTCTTTTGGCAGGTAATTCATATTGATGTTTGTATTAAGTGCCCCCTCCAATTTCCTCCGGTAGGGCTGCTTTTGTTGGTTAGAGCCCCCTCCAACCTCCCTCAAAAGGGAAGGCGTTTTTAAGGGATATAGTTACAGTTGCAATTCTGTATCAAGCAGATTTGCACTTCCTCCCTATCGGGGAGGGTTGGGATGGGGCTGTTGTTATACTACTTCATTGACTCTCCTATAAACTGTAAGGGCAGCATATCCTTAACTGTATCGACGATGTATGTACCCTGTGTGCCATAAAGGAGTATGCGAATAGGTTGTTTATAGCGATCTTCCATCTCTAAAAGAACTTGTCGGCAAGCTCCACATGGTACTATCGGCTCCTTGGTAAAGCCACGTCCGTTCCTTGCCGCAATGGCTATTGTGGTAATGGAAAGCTCCGGATGCTGCGACTGGGCCGCAAAGATGGCAGAACGTTCGGCACACAGTCCGGATGGAAATGCGGCATTTTCCTGATTGGCACCGATAACTTCCGTACCGTCGGAAAGCAAGAGAGCCGCCCCCACGGCAAAGTTACTGTAGGGCGAATAACTGTTAGCAGTGGCGGCAATGGCACTGTTTACGAGCTTTTGCTCCTTTTCTGAGAGCTCATCAAGCTGGCAGAAACCAATCTTAATGCTGATGTCTATCGTCTTCATATATCGATTATTTCTTGTATTTTCGTTGTTCTATCTGCTTGGCAATGAGCGTGAACTGATAAAAGGCATTGATGCAGGCGGCAATGAATCCAGCAGTACCCTTTTTGTATTTCTCGTCCATTATGTATGATTTAAAGAACCGCCAAAGAGGTTTAAAGATAAGGGCTGCCACGCCATAATGCTTTGCTGCCTTCTTTTCGACCTCGTTCTCGGTGTATCGATTGAGCTTTTCAATACGTTCGAAAATGTAGTTTTCATCAAGATGGAGTAGAAATTCTTCTTTGCCTCCATGTAATCGTTCCACATATCCATTAACTTTAGGAATAGAATGGATGAATGGTGGCCATTCTGTAATATCTTTAAGGAAGAAGCGAAGCTGGAAATCGCCGATGCGCCCGTTGTCCAATACGTTACTATCTCTGTTCCGCCGTGGAATATACAGCCCCTGCGGGCAATCGGGTTGCTGAATGATTTGATACAGGCGTGTACGCAGTTCGGGCGTAATTAGTTCGTCGGCATCCACCACCAGCACCCATGAATGCGTGGCACTTTGTATAGCAAAATTACGAGCTGGTTCTACTATTACATGATTTCCCTTGGGGAAAGTAACGATTTTACAGCCGTACTCCCGTGCAATGGCAAGGGTGCTGTCGGTACTTTCCATATCGCAGATAACGATTTCGTCGAACTCCTTTGCCGACTCCAATACCTCCCGGAGGTGGCGTTCGGCATTGTAGGTATTGATAACAACCGATATTTTCTTATCATTCGTCATGGATGGGGATGTCTGTCTTGGTTAAAATAATGTCTGTCTCGGCTTAGCGGATGTTTGTTTTGGTTTAGCCGATGTCTGTTTCGGCTTGTATCGGAGCTATTCCAGTGTTATCCGTTCCACCTGTATATCGTCTTTCAGGAAGATAAGGGCATTCTCCTTGAACTTATCCGGATTTTCCGTAGTGTAGTATTGTACATTGCCCTGCTTGGTGCATAGGGCATCCATCTCCGGATGGCGGTGCAGATAGTCCTTCAAGCTGTCGGCAACGTATTCGCCCTGTGGCACTATCTTCACCCCTCTATCCACATATTTCAGAATCTTCGGCATGAGGATGGGGTAGTGGGTGCAGCCTAACACGAGGGTATCGATGTCGGGATCGAGCCGCATGATATGGTCGATGCGCTTCTTTACGAAGTAGTCGGCACCGGGCGAGTCGGCCTCGTTGTTCTCGATAATGGGTACCCATAGCGGACAGGCGATACCTGTTACCTTTATGTCGGGCCATAGTTTTTTAATCTCTATGTTATAACTCTCGCTGCGGATGGTACCTTCCGTGGCAAGAATACCCACATGACGGGTGTGGGTGAGCGAGCCTATAACCTCGGCGGTGGGTCGGATGACACCTAAAACACGCCTGTCGGGCGCGAGTTTCGGCAAGTCGTTCTGCTGAATACTGCGCAAAGCCTTGGCCGATGCTGTGTTGCAACCAAGTATAACAAGGTGGCAACCCATCTCGAAAAGTTTCAAGACAGCTTGACGGGTGAACTCATACACCACCTCGAACGAGCGTGAGCCGTAGGGCGCACGGGCATTGTCGCCAAGGTAGATGTAGTCGTATTCGGGCAGGAGCTGCCGTATTCCGTGCAGAATGGTAAGGCCTCCGTAGCCTGAATCGAATACTCCGATGGATCCCGGCTGTTTTGGATAGTTAGACATTTTGTTCCTTTTGTGCGTCTGAAACGTTCTTTATTATATGTAGGAAATCTCCCGGTTATTTATTAGAAATCCCTCTTTTATTTATAGGAAACCTTCCTCTTATTTATTGGAGATTCTCCTTTTATTTATTGAAAATTCCCCTTTTATTTATTGGGAATCTCCCGATAGCAGCAGAAGTACTTTCTTCCTGCATTTGAGTTTCCCGTGAATTGCTCGCCGACTTTCCGCAAAAAGCTCGCGAGCTTTTTTGAAATTGCTCGCGAGCTTTTTTGAAATTGCTCGCGAGCTTTTTGGGAGTTGTGTAGCACTATTTCTTTTAATGCACTTGAAAGCAGTATTTTTTATTTACTTAAGCGCTGTGATAAGTGCCGCCGTTACATCCTCGCCAATGGCATTATCGATATACGGCATGGCATTGTTATCGGTGTTAAGGATGAACGCGTAGCCACTTTCGTGCCCCATTTGCCGAATGGTGTTTGCCAGTTTCTGCTTTACGGGTGCAAAGGTTTCGGCTTCGGCCTGCTTCAGAAGGCGTTCGGTTTCTTTCTTAAAGTTGCGGTTGCGCTCCATGAGGTCTTCCAGTTCCGACTGGCGTTTGCGGAGAATAGAAGGCTCCAGCGTTCGCTGTACTTCCAGAAAGTCCTCGTAACGCTGGTTGAAATCGTCTTCCGAGCGCTTCACCTCGGCATCATATTTGGCTTTGAGCCTGTTATAAGTCTGCATGGCTGTGGCATAATCGGCCATGGCGTGATAAACTTTTCCGTAGCTGAAGTAACCGAACTTGATGTTCTGCGCGCCGACCATCAAGGGCAGCAGCACGAACAGAAAAGATAGAAACAACTTCTTCATGTATCTTTGTATAGGGAATGAAAGGCACCCAAGTGCCTGATGATGAACTTTATTAGCAAGTGTTATGAGCCAATACGATAAAAAAATGAGGTCGGCGCAAGAATGAATATCCATGCGGTGACCTCACCCAGATACCCTACTTTAACATAAGTAGGGCAGTAATCGAAATGGGGGTGAAGACACCCCTATGGTTTTTACTTCATTTTGGCAAGCTGTGCCTTAACCTCGGCTGTTACATCCTTGCTGATAGCCTCGTTGATGTAAATAGGCTGACCGGCGCTCTTCTCCATGATATAGGTATAACCGCCTGCCTTCGCTACGGCTGCAATGGCATTACGCACCTTGTCGAGCACAGGACCAAGGCTCTTCTGCTGCTCCTCGTTGAATGCCTTCTGATTGTCCTGAGCAGTCTGCTGAATCTTGGTGTACAGATCCTGAAGATTCTTTTCTGTTTCAGCCTGCTTGGTAGCATTCATGGTACTTTTAGCCTTATCGTATGCATCTGCCTGTCGTTGTAGCTCTGCCTGCATGTCTTCTACCTGCTTCTGGTATTCCTTACCCTTGGCTTCCAGCTTGCTCTGAACTGCTGTTGCCTCCGGAAGAGACTGTAACAGTGCCTGAGAGTCAAGGTGTCCGAACTTCTGTGCAAACATTGTCATTGGTGCGCATAGCATCAACATCAAAAATAACTTTTTCATCTTAGTTTTGTATTTAAATGTTTATAATTTTTCTGTTTTAGTTTGTTAGTTGCTTAATCCAAGTTGTTGCAGTACCTCATCGCTGATATCTATCTTCGGCGAGCCGTAGATGATACCGTTCACATTGCTTGCCCTGTCGATGACGAGGCTGTATTCCCGGCGGTCGGACACTGTCTTCACAGCCTTGTAGATGGCCTCCTGAATAGGGGTTATCAAGGCTGTGCGCAGCTTTTCCAATTCTCCTTCGGGGCCAAAGTACCTGCGTTTCAGGTCGGCAGCCTCCTTCTCCTTCTTCATGACAGCCTCCTGCTTTTTCCTTTTTTGGTCGGGCGAAAGCGTGGCGGCTGTGTTCTGATAGTCCTTATACAGGTTAGAAGCCTGTGCGTTCAGTGCCTCTATCTGTGTCTGCCACTTCTTGCTCATCTGGTTGATTTGTCCATTTCCCTGCTCGTAGGCAGGCACATGGGCAAGGATATATTCCATATCGATGAGCGCAAACTTCTGTGCGCCGGCGGTCATCGATAGAATGGCAAAGAGCGATAGTACGATAATTTTTTTCATTTCTCTCTCTATTTGTTTTGTTATTAGAATTCCTGCCCTAAGATAAAGTGGAACTGGCTTCCACTCTTCTGATATCCGTTCGTTCCAAGAACTTTGTCGAAACCGTATGCCCAGTCTATACCCATCAGTCCAACCATTGGCAGGAAGATGCGGATACCCAGACCCGCAGAGCGCTTCATGTCGAACGGATTGAACTTTCCGGTAGATGTCCAAGCATTACCCGCCTCGACAAATCCGAGTCCGTAAATGGTGGTATTACCCAGCAGGAAGGGGTAACGCAGCTCCAAAGAGAAGCGGTCGTAGGCATAACCTTCCTGTCCGTATGGGGTCAGCGAGCCGTTCTCGTAACCGCGAAGGCCGATCGTCTCTTCGGCATAGCCCGTAGAATAACCGCTCATACCGTCGCCACCCATGTAGTAAGTCTCGAAAGGACTCTTCTTGTGCTTGTTGTAACTACCCAGCAAACCGAACTCGATGCGTGTCATCAAGACAAGGTTTTTCTGCCCGTTGGTAAGCGAGGTAAAGGTACGAGCCTTGAACTTCCACTTGTGGTACTCTATCCACTTATACTTTTCCTGCTGCTCTTGCTGGTAGGTGGCCGAGTTACGGTCGTTGGCCAGATTGGCATAGTCCTTCTTATCCCATTTCGACCATGGCGGCGTAATGGTTAAGGATGCCGTGAACTCCGAGCCACGACGTGGGAAGAGCTGGTTATCTGTAGATGTTCTATTCAGTGAAATGTTTAAATTCAGGTTGTTGGCCGAGCCGTTCGACATGATAAAGTAACGCCAGTTCTTCAGCATATAGCGCTGATAAGACAGCTGCAGCGACAGCGTGAAGTAGTCGTCGGGCCAGCGAAGGCGCTTACCCCAACCCACGTTGATGCCCAATAGCTTCACATATTTTCCCGGGTCGTAATAGTTTGCTACATTATTATAGTTGTAATTACCATAACCATACTGATAGTTATAGTAGTTATTCATATAAGCATTGTTATAATAATTGCTTGAAACGTCGGTCTGCTTACTGTAATATGCGCCCACCGTGAACTGGATAGGACGCTTGCCGCCAAACCAGTTGGTGGAATAACTTGTGCTGTACGACTGATAATATCTGCCATTGGTCTGTGCGCTCAGCGATAATACCTCACCATCTCCGACAGGGAGGAAACCTCTGTGCTCACGGTTTTTGTGGAACAGGTTGGCCATCGAGAAGTTATTCAGCTTCAGGCCCACCTTACCGATAACACCCGTCTGTCCCCATCCGAGCGACAGCTCTATCTGGTCGTTCGACTTCTGTTTCAGGTTCCAGTTGATATCCACCGTTCCGTCCTCATAGTTCGGCTTTACATCCGGACTTACTTGCTCCGGATCGAAGTGTCCCATCGAGGCCAACTCACGTGCCGTACGCTGCAAAGCCTCCTTCGAGAAGAGGTCGCCCGGCTTGGTACGAAGCTCACGGCGCACCACGTTTTCGTACAAACGGTCGTTTCCGTTGATGCGGACACGGTTGATGTGTGCCTGCTGTCCTTCGAAGATACGCATCTCAAGGTCGATGGAGTCGCCTACAATGTTCACCTCGGTAGGCTGCAGGTTGTAAAAGATGTAACCATGATTCCAATAAGCATTGCCCACCGCATCCTCGTCTTCCGTGAGGCGTTTGCTAAGGTGCTTTTGGTTATATACATCGCCTTTCTTCATGTCGAGCAGGCGCGACAGCACGTCCGTGTTGTAAACGGTGTTACCTACCCAAGTAATGTTACGAACGTAATACTTCTTGCCCTCGTCTATCTTTACCCTGATAGCCACGTGTTTCGGATCTACATTCCACACGCTGTCGGAAACAATGTATGCGTCGCGATATCCGTATTCGTTGTACTTGCTGATGATGTTCTTCTTGTCTTCAGCCCAACGCTCCGGTGTAAATTTCTTCGATTTCAGTAAATTGGCAAACTTTCCCGCCTCATGGGTCTTGGCCAAGGCACCCTTCTTGAACATAGAGCCCTTTAGCTTCTTTTCGCCCAGTTGGTCGGCACCCTCGATGATGATGCTGCGCACCTTCATCTTCTCCTTCTTGTCGATATCGACATCCAAGATAACTTGGTTTTTGTTGGCGGCATCTTCACGCTGGGTAATGTTTATTTCGGCATTCTTATAGCCCTTGTCCTCGAAGTATTTCTTGCCGAGAACTTTGGCACGGTCAATCATATTGGGAGTAACCTGACCACCTTTCAGCAAGCCAAGTTTGCTATCCATATCCTCTTTTTCCTTCTTCGTAATGCCGCTATAGTTGATGGCAGACACACGTGGACGGGTTTTCAGGTGGATATTCAGATAGATATTCTCTCCAACGATAGAGTCGGCGCTGATGGAAACATCCGAAAACAAGCCATGTTTCCAGTAACGCTTCACAGCATCAGATATAGCCGTACCCGGCACCTCTATCTGCTGGCCTATACTTAAGCCCGAGATACCGGTAAGAACATAGTCTTCATACCCCTCTACTCCGGTTACTCTAAGTCCTGCAAGCCTGTAGGTTTGAGGTGTTCCTGCATACGTAATATTAGGATTTACAATCTTCTCTTGTGCCTGTGCGGTGTAGTTCCCACCTGCGGCAAGCGCAAGAAGCATCAATACCTTGTTTATATTCCTCATTTATATCGCGTTTGCTTATTTGTTTTCGTTTTCTATTTGGCTGCCTGTTTTTCCGAATCGGCGTTGTCGTTTCTGGAAACTTATGATGGCTTTCTGCAGCTCCTCCTTGCTGAAGTCGGGCCAGAAGGTATCGCAGAAGTATAGTTCCGAATAGGCAATCTGCCAAAGCAGGTAGTTCGAGATGCGCAACTCGCCCCCTGTCCTTATCAGTAAGTCGGGGTCGGGCATGCCTGCGGTGGTAAGATGCCGGCTGACCGTCTCCTCTGTAATGAGCCGCTTTATCGCTTCCGTGGGCAGCTTGCCCTCCTGTTGCTGCTGTATTTCAGTAACAATGTCCTGTACAGCCTTTGTAATCTCCCATCTTGCCGAGTAGCTTAATGCCAGCACCACCGTCATGTGCGTATTTATTTTGGTACGTTCCATGAGTGCCTCGAGCCCTTCTCTCACCTCCTTGGGCAGGCGTTCTATGTCGCCGATAATTTTCAGGCAGGCATTGTTCTTCATGAATATCTCTTCTTCAAGCGACGAGAGAATCAGCCCCATCAGGGTGGCAACCTCATCGCTGGGGCGATTCCAGTTCTCTGTCGAGAAAGTGTATAGGGTAAGGTACTTAACCCCCAGTCGGCCACACTCCTCAGTAATGCGGCGCACTGTCTCTACACCGGCCTTGTGTCCTTCTGTTCTCGGCCGGTTACGTAGCTGTGCCCAACGGCCGTTGCCGTCCATGATGATGGCAATGTGCTGTGGTATATGGTTAAGATCTAATCCTTCTGTCATATCGCTGTATGAGATATTTGTTTCTATCTACTTATATAATAAGGTGTGTTTGCTCCTTATTTGGTCGTCCAGCCCAGTCTGTTAAGGATGCCTTTCCAAACCTTATTGCCACTGATTACCCACAGATAGTTGTTCTTATCCACAGTGGCTGCGAAGCTACCGGCTGTTGCCGTAGCCGTAGGAACGGTATAGGTGCTGTTCTGTTTCCATGTAATGCCGCCATCGGATGTCAGCAGAATGGGCGCCATGGTGTTGCCACTCTTCTGTCCTAAGGCAATGGCCTTGCCGTCGTAGGGCAGAACTGTAAGGTTTTGGTAGGTTGGAAGCGCGTATCTTGTCGATGCCGGGTCGATGTACGACCATGCGTAAGTATTGTTGTCGGAAACCAGTTTCGTCCATATCGCAACGGTGTTGCTGCCCGTCGGAGTACCGACAAGAAGCAGGCGGAACACCGTTTCTCCCACGTTGGCAGCTATGCGAACGGCGTTGATGTTGCTTGCAGGCAGGAGCGCAGCATTGCTTCCGCTGTTTAACGTTTCATTGCTCCATGTCTTGCCGTTGTCTTTCGATACTACCGGCTTTCCATTGGCCGCGAGGGCATACAGGTGCTTGTCGGTGGCCGCAACGAGTTGCTTCAGCGAAACGTTGGGAGTTTCAGCACTCCAGCTGCTGCCGTTGCTCGTTCTCATCACACTGCCGTTGCTAAGTGTAAAGAGCATCGAGCTATTGGCAACGAAGTTTTTATAGGCATCATTTGCGAAAGTCTGTCCCAGTGCCGTCCATGATTTCCCGTTGTTGTTGGCCGTAACATAGCCTTTTGTCTGCGTACCGTTGCTTCCGAACAGGTAAATCTTATCGCCCAAGCTGATGGCTCTGGTGCTCGTCAGGCCGGTAAAGTTGCTGTTATCGGCAAGCTGTGTCCATGTAAACTTATTTCCCTGCTGCCTATGTACGTTCACCTTTACGGTATAGGTACGGTAGCTCTGCCCGCTGCTGGCATATACCCGTATTGTTCTGGGCTGCGAAAAATCGATGGAATCGTTACTGTAAATCGTTGTGTAAGTGTCGTTAGTGAGCGATTTAAGCACGGCAATGCCCGAGTTCTTGGTAGAGATACTAACCAAGACAGCATTTACCTTCGTTCCGTAAGGAAGCGAGTCGGCATTGTAAATGGTGCCTGCGTTCTGATCTATCAGGAAAGCATATTTACTTCCCTGTATGGTTGCATAGTAAGTGCTGTCCTTTCCGCTTTTGCCCACGGTGTCTCTAAGCTGTTTAAGCGTACCCAAAGAGAAGGAAGTTACAGAAGTGTCATCATAGGTTGCCGTATCGTTGTCGTCGTCATTGCTCAAGCATGAAGAAGTAGCAATGGCGGCAATGAGCAGGGCTAAAAGCGTGAATATTTTGTGGTTCATTGATTCCAGTTTATGATTTTAGCTGCAAATTTAAGTAGAAAACTTTATATACACTTCTTTTTATAGACTTAATTATGTATTATATTAGCAATAAGACGGTTTTTTAAGTTTGTTTAGTAATGGCAAAAGCATTTAAGATAGTGATAGTTACCTGTTTTCCCCGTTATGCTTTTAAGGTGAAGCTAAAAATGTTTTTTGTTGCCTTCACTTTTAACACTTTCTTCAATGTGTTGTTATACAGGTGATTATAACAACATTTTTGGTGGAGGAATGACAGTAAAACTGAATGGTGGCAGTAACATGGCTACGGACTGCAGCCATGTTACGTACCGAAAATTATGCCCTTACGCTCACAAGATATTCTGTACCGCGAGCGGTATGGCGGTGCTTTAGGTTAGGAATGTTAGAGAGAACACGCCCAAAATGGGATAGACTGTTTAGGCGAAGCTGGCTGCCAACACGCTTCCTGATGTGTGTAAAGAGCCCGGATGCTGTCATATAAACGCCTGATTTATCGGAAGAGGGGATAATAAAGGAGTCGAAGAAGAATTCTTCGAGCGGATTTCGCTTCTGAAATTTCCGGTTGTTCTCAATAATCTCTTTTGTTTCTTCTTCATTAAACCAATACCGCCTGCCTGCTTCCAGTTCGGCTACAGCCTGCGCATAGAGCTGGAAGTGGTTGATGGTTTTAGGCAGTTTTATGGGTGCATCTATCTGTATGGCAAGGAAACGACGGCAGCCACTGGGGTCGGAGAGCACATCTGTAACGTTGGCTGTTGCGATAAATGATGCAAGGCGAGGCTGAATAACGGCAGTTCTTCCATACGGACGCTTTACTTTTAAGTCGGCTAACTGTAGGATATTCTTTAGAAAGCCCTCCTGAACTTTTGGGGAAACGGTATTAAACTCGTCGATGTTAATGAGCAGGTATTGGCTCATGGCAAGGATCGTGTTCCGCTTTTCGCTCACAATAAGGTTGTCGTTATAGCCCCATTGCAGACCGAGTGGTAGTAAGGAACGACAAAATGTTGATTTTTTATATCCTTGTTTGGATATGAGCAGCGGCGCTACGCTATTGCCATGTGTTGTGTTTAATCCCATCCATTGTGCTACCATTCCCAGCATCCAAGTGTGAAACCATTCCGACCACCGTTTATTTTGGGTAGGAACACATGCTGCCAGTTCCTCGATGTGGTTATGCTTATCCCATTTCCCACGCACATTGTTAAGGAAATCGCCGACGGGATTAAAAGACCTAATCATCTTCGAGTCGATGAATCGTTTGATGTCCTTGTCCCATACATCTATTCCGTCTAGGCGAGCCTTGATAGCCAGTGTGTTTCGCATGCGCTCATCCACCTCCGTAAAAGGAGAGTTGGTCTGCCCGAGCGGGCGCAGTTCCGTGTATCCGAGCAGGATGTTGAAGCGCAATTCGTACTTGTTTTCAAGATAGGTGATAAGCTGTTTGGTAACATCGCCTCTCAATCGTTTTTTAGTACGTTCTTTTTTATTTTTGGCAATAACTGCCTGAAGATTGTTTTTATACATAAATCGAATTTTTACTGAGTATTTAGAAATGTGTGTGGGGGTATATAACTCGTGTTGTGCCAGTGCATAACACTTGCTGTGTCTGTGTGTAACACGTTATGTGTTAGAGGCAGACACACGTGTCAGGAAAAGACAAACGAGGTTTGGTAACAGTCGAACGGAATCGTGTCGGGATAGCCATACTCCTTAAAGAGGGCGGCTATCCATTGCTGGTCGGCTTCGGAAAGTTTTTTGAATCCCCTGTGATAGTTGTAATACACAAAGCGACTGCCAAAGTGTTGCTCCATTTTTCGGCGTATGGCTCGATAATCATTAAGCGTTACTTTGTCGAAGATGCGCGAGAAGCCCCATGCCAGCCTTTCCGGTTTGGCCTTGCGATATTGGCGACATTCAGTGTCGGACAAGGTCGAAGGGCATACCGTTGTTGCCGTGGTTAGTGAATCGGGAGCCGACTGTGCGGCAAGATACCGCAAGCAATCTGTCTTGAATTTGCAGTCATGCAGAAAGCATAGTGCCCAGTCTTTGGGCACATCGTGAAAGTTTACTGTCATTGTTTTAAAAATTAGAATGATGAACTGTAACATGAAATGCCGGGCACGGAGGCTGTCTTCGCCTGTGTGCGCAGCAGTTTTTATATGCTCTGTGAGAGCATAAGGGTAGTAGTAAGTAAGGTGGATAGTTGTGTTCCTTACCCTGTTTGTGTGTTTTGCGGATCCGGTTTTCTCACTTCAGGTAAACTACAGGTGCAAAGATACAATATTGAAAAAGCGATGTCAAGAGTAGAGGTTATTTTTCTTTTATTTACTGTCATTCCATCATACTAATTGCATCTGTATGTTGTTGATAAACAATAGATTAAAGGAAGTGTTAAAAATGACGGCAAAATTGATTTTTTAATAATTTCTCTGGAATTAGTATAAGATAGATAAAGAATGAATGACAGAATATACCTCAAAAGAATTTATATTGAGGATTACCGGTAAGGATAGAAATTATATGGACATTTTATATAGCAATGATTCTTAGAAAAATCTGTGTTATAGGTTTAAATATAACTTTGAAATCTCTTTCTCTATATATTCAGCTGTTTTATCTGAATAGTTTGCAACTATTTTCCCCTTGTGAATATACGAAATATCATCGCACACATCGGTTAAGGCAGAGATAATATGCGAGGAGAGTACTATACATTTTTCTTGTTCTTTCATTGTCGTAATCCATTGTTTTAAGAGAATAGTACCAACAAGATCCAGTCCGTTAAAAGGCTCATCCATAATAACAAGGTCATTATCTTGCAGCATCAATGTCATTATCATTAGCCTTTTCTTCATTCCGAGAGAGTATTGAGTGGCATATCGCTCTAAAGGTAATGCAAATCACACTCTCATAAGTGGATTACTACCCGAGTTCGGTATAAGAAAAGTGTCTAAAAAGTTGTAGGAGTGAGATGATTTTCGTATCTTTATAGCTGATAATCAATAGATTAACGAAAAATCCCCACTCCTATGATTAATACAAATTTAATAGAAATTTTCTGTATT
>JBHAEI010000025.1:0-55687 GCA_041855505.1 Prevotella sp. | reverse complement strand
CTCATGATAAGGTTGTCCTTGAAACGGTTGAGCCGACCAAGAACCTCGTCATTCCTCATACCGGAGACACGGAGTCGGTTACATTTCGTGGCAATCACTATGGACTTGAAGAAGTAGCGCACATCGCCACTCTCCGTGTAACGATACCGCACCAACTGTTTCTTGCGCCAGCGGTAAAGGGTGGACTCTGAGACATTCAGAGTTCCGATAAGATCCTTGGTGGTCATCTCCAGCTCATCATCTATATCCTGGATAAGACGAGAAGTTCGTTCGACAAACTGCTCAATTCTATTGAGCCTGTCTACCAGTTCCTGATAGGCCCGGCTTTCTACTGCGATTATTTCCATACTATCAGTCGTTTGGTTGAGATGGTTGCATGCTCCATTCCAAGTTCGTGCACTACTTGGGAGAGTTTCTTGAAGGCTTCCTCCGTAAAAATCTCAATGTGTATTTCTGCTATTGGTGTAGGCTCAGCCGCCTGCCCATTACGTGCAAGAATGCCAAACAATTTACTCGGGCTAATCCCTACTTTTGTAGCAAACACGTGAATCTGTTGAAGAGTCATCTCTGTCTTTCCAGTCTCCCAGCGAGACACGCGACTGGAACTAACTCCCATAATTCCAGCAAGATACTCCTGAGAATATCCATTTCTTACTCTTGCCGATTTCAGCATTTCCAATAACTTATTCATAATTATAAAGTTACTAAAGCACCGTTACAAGAGCAACCCGCTACATGCAAATATTTGCACACTATGCAATCCGTCTTGCAGTTGGTGCAAGTTCATTTATTGGTAGCGGAATACACAGTGTTCTAACAAATATAACGGATTTAATCTAAAACATTTTATTTTATTTTTCGTATTTATGCAATTATTATTGCTTTTATAGAGAACTCCAGTGCAAGGTGCAAGTCCCCTTATATATAGGGGCTTGCACCTTGCACTGGAAAGTGTAGCAATAAAAAGTCTAAATATTTATGACACAAAGATTTGGAGATGTGAACAAAAAAATATAACTTTGTACCCAGAGAATGAGAGTGAGTGTGCTTTCAACAGATAGTCAGAATAGCGGTCATAAGCCAGTCAGTTTGCTGCTACATTTCTGCTACAAGAACTATTGGGACGAAAAGGTAAACAATTAGCTTTCAGCGATTAGGATATACAGCGGATTAGTCCAGGCTGGTCCACATTGGTAATGAAGCAGTTACAAAAGAATTTGTAACTGCTTTTATTTTTTAGGGAAGCATAAATGAAATATAGTTGAGAAAGTGGATTTTTATATAGACATATTATGAATAAATGTAGGTGTTATATCATTGGCATGCTATGAAATTATATCGTAAGGAAGAAGCTATAGATCGGATTGATGAACTGGCAAGGAAACGAAAGGAATTCCTTTTCATTGTCAGCTATGATCGAACGGAAGCGTATGTAGAGGAAGTATCTGACATAGATGCTGCCGAATTGATGTTTGCTTTTCCGCAAGCGAGTAATATTCCTCAGGGGATTGTATTTGGCGATACTCCTGTTCGGTTGTCGATTATCCCTCCGTGCAGACAGGAATATGAACGGAGTATCAATTATATAAAGGAAAATCAGCGGAAGGGAAACAGCTATTTGGCCAATCTTACCTGCAAAGTACCTATCGAAACAAATCTGTCCATGCGTGATATTTTTCTCCGTTCAAAAGCAGCATATAGGTGTTGGATGAAAGATAAGTTTGTGTGTTTCTCGCCGGAGATATTTGTCCGAGTACAAAACGGGCGTATCTTTTCTTATCCTATGAAGGGGACGATAGATGCTACGCTCCCACAAGCTGCAGAAACCTTGATGCTAAACAAAAAGGAAGCTGCAGAACACGCAACGATAGTAGATCTCATTCGCAATGACCTTAGCATGGTGGCAGAAGGAGTAAAGGTTATGAAATATAGATATGTTGATAGGCTCTCTACCCATAAAGGGGCTATTTTGCAGACAAGTTCGGAGATTTCTGCTATCTTAAAACCTTATTACTGCGAGCATTTGGGACAGATGATTGATAAACTGTTGCCTGCCGGATCGATTACAGGAGCACCGAAAAGCAAGACGGTGGAGATTATCCATCAGGCCGAGAAATATGAGCGAGGATTCTATACAGGAGTCATGGGGCATGTGTCGGACGGTAGGCTTGATAGTGCCGTTATGATACGATTTATAGAGCAGGAGGACGGTAAGCTGTATTATAAAGCGGGTGGAGGTATTACTGCCCAAAGCAATAATGACGAAGAATATAACGAAATAATACGTAAAATATATGTACCGATTTATTGAGACTATTCGTGTAGAAAATGGAAAGATAGAACGGTTTGCCCTGCATGCAAATCGTGTTTGGAACACCCGCAAGCACTTTTGGGGGTATGCGGAGCCATTTACGGTGGATACGGTTACCTCTGTTGTTACCCCCATGTCCGGTGTTTACAAATTGCGGTTTACTTATGATGAAACCCATATTTACGACCTTTCCTATACTCCTTACCATTTTCAGAATATCCTACAGCTGCAACCGGTTATTGTCAATACCATCGATTATGCTTACAAGTATGCCGATAGGTCTGCGTTCGCAGTATTAAAAGAGGAGGTAGGAGAGGGATGTGAGCCTCTGATTATTCGGGACGGACTGGTAACCGACACTTCTTACACTAATATAGCTTTCTTTGATGGCTGTCAATGGTTTACGCCTTCTACTCCTCTTTTGAATGGAACGCGCAGGCAAAGCCTGTTGGCTTCTCATCAAATAAGGGAAAAAGAAATTCGTTTTCATGATATTCCACAATATACTTCGATAGCTCTCTTCAATGCAATGATGGATTTGGGCGATCTTATTCTGCCGATTAGTGCGGTGAAGAACTACTCCTTTGGATGTAAATACTGTGATAGATAAAGGGCACTATTATAATTTCTCTGTCAAGACATCCTTATCACTTTATTTCCATGATGTGTATGTTTATTTTATTATTGCTGTTTATCTGCACAAACTGAAAAGGATATGTTACCGAGATCGTTCGTGAAACATCATGATATCGGTTATTATGCGTCGGAACTGCATATAACGACTACTTACCTCTCTCGTGTAGTGAAGGCGTTGTCGGGGCGTACAGTAGTTAGTCATATCAACCAATTGCTGGTGATGGAAGCAGTATGGATGTTGCAGCAACCGGAACTTTCAATCGAGCAAATCTCCGACAGACTAAACTTTGCTTCATCGTCGAGCTTCTCGAAATTTTTCACACGAATGAAGGGTATTTCCCCGAAAAGTTATAGAGTGCAGCAAAAAAGAAACTAACTCTTACCTCATTTTGGGATGAGAAAAACGGTAATGACATAGCATGAACGAGCGAGTGGCAATGGGAAGGCCCTATGTTTCTACATTTATTTGGCGGCTCCTGCAAATATATTTGATGTAGCAAATGGATATCGTATGGAAAAAGGGGGATATATTGCAGGGTAAAAGGCCATGTTTTATAGCGTAAAAGGGCATATATTACAGCGTAAAAGAGCATATATTGGAGCGTAAAAGAGCATGTCTTACCAAAAAATATTTTTTCTTTTTTGCTTTCATGTTTAACAAATCGTATAAAGTGTTGGTAAATAAAGGGTTATGATGAGAAAGCAGATGATGGTATGACAGCAACTTTTATTAATACAACTGTTGCTTTGCCATCACGACGTTTTTTATGTTTTTGCTGTCATACCCTCACTTAAAATATAGTTATAATACTCTTATATACAGATATTTATACGAATTGTTAAAGATGAAAGCAAGGAAAAGTAATTTTAAATCAGTGGACTTTATTATATATTCCTGTTAGAAGTTCTTTTCCGAATAAGGAATGCCCGTATGTTTTTTCTCCCTTTTTATCAGGGGATAGAAAGCGGATAAAACCGTGCACATAACAATAAAGCAGAACTTCCTGTGCGGAAATCCTGCTTTATTTGTTGTTATGCGAAGGAAACCTTATGGCTCTCTTTGCTGGATAAGTCCTTCGATATACTTGCGAAGAATGTTGATGCCTTTGGTGTTCTCGCCTCCCTGCGGAATGATAATATTGGCATAACGCTTGGTAGGCTCGATAAATTGCTCGTGCATGGGCTTTAGAATTTCCAGATAACGATCGACCACCATCGATACAGTTCGGCCTCGGTCGATGGTGTCGCGCTGTATATTGCGTATCAAACGCTCATCAGGGTCAGTATCGACAAAGATTTTCAAATCCATGATATCGCGTAGCTTTCTGTTGCTTAAAGCCAGAATTCCCTCTACGATAATGACGGGTTTCGGCTCCACATGGATGGTTTCAGGTAGGCGGTTACTGAGAATATAGCTGTAGGTAGGCTGTTCTATGGCACGCCCGTTGCGCAGCTCATCCACTTGTTTCGTCAGAAGTTTCCAGTCGAAAGCATCAGGATGGTCGAAGTTGATGGCTTTCCGTTCCTCGTCGGTCAGTCCGGTGGTGTCGTTATAATAAGAGTCTAAAGGTACAACGGCCACATAGTGGGGTGGAAGCGTTTCTACAATCTTATTTACAACCGTAGTCTTTCCGGAGCCGGTACCACCTGCAATCCCTATTATCGTAGTTTTATAATCCATAGTATAATGTATTTTTACTTTATTTCTTCAATCTCCTCGCGCATTTTCCGATAATACTCAGCCTTTTGTTCCACCTTCATCGGGTAGGCACGACTGCTGCTGGGCTGGCGATAAAGGCGGATTTTCCGTCCCTCGAACTCGAACGGAAGGTATTCGCCCATCTTCAGTTTCTTTGCGTTAATGCCAAAATGTCGGGTAAAGATGTCGGTGGCAAGTTGTCCGGCAGCCAGCACTGCTTTGCATTCCGGTAGTGCACGAAGCATACTGTCGAGGTCGGCCGGCTCTACAATTTCCAAGTCTTTGTCGGATGCCGTACCTGTTGTGCGACGAATTTTCAGGGCTGTATCGAAGATGGCAATATGGTGTTGCAGGAGCATTTCCTTAATGGCATCGACCCGATAGGTCTTCCTTTCCACATCCACAAACCTTAGTTTGTCGTGATGATAGATAATGCCGAAAATTCGCCACATATCGTTTGTGAAGTTAGGATAGTACCATTCCATGCACCAGCGTTTGGGAGCAGGTGGGAAAGTTCCTAACATCAAGAGCTTAGCATCGGCTGGAAGCCAAGGCTCAAAGGGGTGGATTTCTATGGGAAGTTCTTCGTTCGACATGTGTTTTATTGTTGTTCCTTTACAAAATAGGCTACTACTGGAAGGTGATCAGAATACCCGTCGAGCCATACGCCGCCGGCTGTGGTACGCTTTGTATTGCCCTTGTTCTTGCCTGACTCTTGGAAAAGATAGTCGCGACGGAATATCTGATTCTTCCAATACTTTAGTGTCGAAAAATCTTTTGCACCATTTTGGTTGAGCAAGTTCTGGGATATCAAAATCTGGTCGAACAGATTCCATTTGCCTTGATACTGCAAAGTTCCGGTGCCTTGTTTTACAAGGATGTTATACCAAGGGTTATAATTATCCTCCGGACCAACTTCATTGATTTCGGCTTTACCACGAAGACATTCTCGCATGCTTACGTTCGTAGGGTCATCGTTCATATCCCCCATTACAAGAATCTTACAGTTGGGGTCTTCATGGCGTATAGAATCCTGAACAGCCATAGCCTGACGGGCCCCCAGTTCACGATAATAGGAGCCGGCGCCACGACTGGGCAGGTGGCAGACGATAACCGTTACATGCTCATTGGCCATTGTTCCGCTAACGGTTAAAAATCCACGAGTAGCACGAGCGCTATCCTTTGGCAAGTCGTAAACGTATGGAACAAGTTTTGCATTACGGACAGTAAAGAGACTGGGATTGTAGAGGAGGGCACAATCGATACCGCGATGGTCGGGGCCTTCAATGTGAACATATTTATAACCACGAGCGGCGAGAGCCGGCTGTGCCGTGAGATCGTCGAGTACATGGGCATTTTCCACCTCAGCTAAGCCAATAAAGGCACATCCTACCTGTGGCAATACATCGGTACCCATCTCGGCAAGTACGGTGGACATATTGCGTAGTTTATGAGTATATTTCATTTCATTCCAGTGGTAACTTCCCTCTGGTGTGAAATCGTAATCATTTTTTCCTTCATCATGTGTGTAATCGAATAAGTTTTCCTGATTGTAGAATCCTACAGCAAATACAGAATACTTTTTCTGGTTATTCTGAGCAACAGAGATTAAGCTTATAAAGGTTAAACTTAGAAGTAGGAGGAACTGTTTTCTCATTTTGTCAGTTGATTAATTATTTTTGTAAATATAATTGAAGTGTAATATAACGCCTTTAAAGGCGGGTTGTTACTTTTTCTCTTTGCAAATTTCGTTATTTAATTTGAGATTATGGCACATTCCGTTAAGTTTTAACCAAAATATCTTTTCTTATTAAAAATATTTTCGTTACTTTGCAATCAAGGTATAACATACATTAACGATATATAACTATGCAGAAAAAGCTAACATTAGCCGTTCTTGCAGCATGTAGTTCCACTATGGTGTTCGCGCAGAATACTAAAACGAATGCTTCGCAGCAGGAACAAGTAGCAAATGCTATGGATGAATCGGCATTTACTTTTACTGAATCACAGCTCGATGAGGATAACAGTGTCAGTGATAATGCCATTATCTTGAACTCCAATAGCAATGTCTATGCTTCTCAGGTTGGGTATCTTTATTCGCCAATGCGATTCAGATACCGTGCACTTCATCAAAAGTACAATGATGTTTACATCAATGGGACACCGGTTAATGACTTGGAAAGTGGCCAGTTCCGCTATTCAATGGTAGGAGGTATCAACCAGCAGACACGTAACATCGATTCAGCTTTACCATTTGAAGGCAACAACTATTCGATGACCGGCATTGCCGGAAGCAATAACTATGACTTCCGTGCGGGCTCTATGGCTGCAGGTAATCGTCTGACGCTTTCGGCTGCAAACCGTAACTATACCCTTCGTGGTATGTACAATTATGCCAGCGGTTTCAACGCAAAAGGGTGGGCCATAGCTGCAAGTGTTGGCTATCGTTGGGCAAATCGCGGTTATGTAGAAGGTACTTTCTATAACTCTCTGTCATACTATTTCGGTGTGCAGAAGAAGTGGAACAACGGACATTCGCTGTCTTTTTCTACATGGGGTAATCCTACTGAGCGCGCAAGTCAGGGTGCCAGCACCGACGAGGCTTACTGGTTGGCTAACGATTATCAGTATAATCCTTACTGGGGTTACCAGAACGGACATAAACGCAATAGTCGTGTTGTTAATGATTATTCTCCTTCAGCTCTCTTAACATGGGATTGGGATATTAACAAGAATACCAAATTAACCACTAGTATATTCGCTAAGTATGGTATTTATAAGAGTACTAAACTGAATTACAACAATTCACAGAATCCTGCTCCGGACTATTGGAAGAACATGCCAAGCAGCTATTACGATGTTTGGAATGAAAATGATACACGTAATCGTACCGCACAAGCCTTCGCAAACTGGAAGGAAGCAGTTGCTTATTGGAGCGTAAAGGAAAACCGTCAGATTCAGTGGGACAAGTTATATTATGCAAACCGTCAGGCTGCAGCCAACGGTCAGGATGCCTTGTATTATCTACAAGCACGGCAAGACCGTAACATGACCACAGAACTTGCTTCTACATTGACTAAGCATCTAGGGAATAGTAAAGTGTGGAATATAGGTTTTGTACTTGCTCAAAATCTAGGGCATCATTACCAAACAATGGAGGATTTGCTGGGTGCCAAGACTTTCCATAACATCAATACCTATGCTGTAGGAACTTATTCTATTAGTGATCCACGTGTTCAATACGATTTGAATACAATGGGAACGCAGGGGCTTGGCAAGCTCGTTTACGAAGGCGACATTTTTGGTTATGACTATAATATCAATGTACGCCAAGCCAAGTTGTGGACGAACTTCGCCCAAACCTTTGGTAGTGTACATTATATGGTTGCCGCAAAGCTGGGTTACGATAATATGTACCGTAAGGGTTTTATGCGTAATGGCTTGTTCGCCGACAATTCATTTGGCAAGAGTCGTCATGCCGAATTCCTCTCCGGAGGCTTGAAAGGTAGCGCTACTTGGACAATCGGAGGCGGACATGCCTTGCTTTTGGGTTTGGGTTATGAGCATCGGGCACCGGAGGCACAGAATGCTTTTGTGTCTGCAGAGATGAATAATGACTTCATTCACAATCTTCATAATGAACGAATCTTCACGAGCGAGCTGGGTTATCAATACAGTGGTTCATGGCTACATGCTAACGTAAGTGCTTACTATAACCGTTCAAACAATGGCACAAAATGGGAGCGTTTCTTCTATGATGATTCGAATGCTTTCTCTTATGTAAGTATGACAAACATACAGAAAGAATCCTTTGGAGTGGAATTGGGGCTTGACTTTAAGCTGACAAGCTACTTAAACTTCAAGGCTTTAGGCACTTTAACAGAGGCTCGCAATATGAATAACGCCAATGTTGAGTACATGAACTCAAAGAAGGCTACTTTCTATCAGGATATAGTATATAATAAAGGTATGCACGAAGCGAGTACACCGCTATCTGTTTACAGTGCAATCCTCGACTTCCATAAAGGTGGCTGGTACATCAATGTGGCAGGAAACTACTATGATCGTATCTATCTTTCAGATGCTTCTAGTTTACGTTTTGGCTCAACTCTTACCACGATGGGTACTGCTTTTGGTGGTTTGGATGCAAATGGTAATCCTACTCCGTATGCACAGACACAAGGACATGGTGGATTTATGCTCGACGCATCCATCGGTAAGAGCATTTATATCGGGCGTCATAGCTTGTCTATTAACTTGATGGTTACCAATGTCTTGAATAACCGGAAGATTGTTAGTGGTGGTTATGAGCAAGGACGCAGTAACTATACAGTAAATTCTGCTACAGGTGTTGCTTCTACTCGTAGTTACGACTTCTATCTTAATCCAAAGAAGTTTTATGTGAATGGTATTAATGGGATGTTAAACTTATCATACAAATTCTAAATAAACACACTAAAAATTATGAAGAAAATTACATTTATAGGAATTGTGGCTGCCTGTTCGCTCTTCGCTTCATGTATGGGCGATAGCTATGCAGGTACCAATGAGAATGATCCATCACCTTATGGGGTGGATAGTCTCAAGGAAACCAATGTCGTTTCCATAGCCGATTTAAAATCAAAGTTTGCTACATATATCTCTACCGACTATCGCGATGGCAATAGTTATACGAAGATAACGGATGATATCAAGATAGAAGGCGTTGTAACCTCTACCGATGTTCAAGGTAATGTATATCAGGAGATAGCCTTGCAGGATAACACCGGCGCCATTATCATTGCTGTGGCAGGCAGTGGTTTGTATGGCTCTGTGCCTCCGGGTACTAAGTTGTTGGTGAGCCTGAAAGACCTTTATATAGGTAACTATGGCTTGCAGGCAGAGATTGGTGTGCCTACGACTAATGCAAGCGGCTCTACTTATGTTGGTCGTATGCCACAACTTACATGGGAAAAGCATTATAAAATATTGAGCACAGGCAATAAGGTAGAGCCGACAGAGTTTGATGTTAATACATGGTCACTGGATAACGACGGAGGTAAGCTGGGTATATTGAAGAATGTTTCGTTCAAAAATACAACATCGGGTAGCTATCTTACCTTTGCCGATCCAAACGGTGGGGCAGGGAGTATCAGCTGGACCTTGAATGAAGTTCCATCCAGCAAGGTAATCGTTTATAACAGCAACTATTCTAAGTTTGCTGCCGATACTGTTCCGATTGGCAAGAAAGTCAATATAACAGGTATCTTTAAGCGCTTTAATAATCAGTGGGAAATCATTTTAAGAACAAAGGACGATATTCAGATAATAGGCGATGCTACTCCCCCTGTAGTAACTCTTGCTGGTACAGGAGATGGAACTTTGGCCTCTCCTTATGATGTAACACGTGCCTTATCTATCCTTTCTAATGGAGTAGAAACAACAAAAGAAGTATATGTTACTGGTAAAATCGATGCAGGTGCAACCGTTTCTACCAAGTATCATAATGCCGATTACTATATTTCTGTTAATGGAGATGGCAATAATCAGCTACTGGTATTCCGTGGTAAAGGACTTAATGGCGCGCCTATAGATAAAGAAGCCGATCTCCCACAAGGACATACAGTTGTCTTGAAGGGTGTCCTTAAAAATTATAACGGTACTTTAGAATTGACAAATAGTTCTATTGTTTCAATCAATTAAACATTTTATTCCGTTTCTCAATATCCAATATTAAAATTCAATCGATATGAAAAAGATACTTTATTCAGTAATGGTGTTAGCACTGACAGCTACTGCTTTCACCTCATGTGAGGATGTTCCGGCACCTTATAGTATAAACTATGAAGAGAAAGGAAATCCAACCACTCCTACAAATAATGCTGTAAATACCGAGGCTACAGCCTTTACTGTTGCCGAGGCTGTGCAGAAAATTGCAGCTTCGAATGGCGGAACAACCACAGCATACGTAAAGGGTATCATCTCGGAGGTTACTTCTTTTAACAGCACATACGGAAGTATTACTTATTATATTTCTGATAATGGCACTGATAAAACACTTCAAATTTTCTCTGGTTTGAACACTGCTAAGGCTAAGTTTGCTGCACAAACCGACCTAAACGTTGGCGACACTGTCGTGGTTCTTGGCGATTTGAAGGCTTATACCAATAAGGCCGGTACTGTAATCAACGAGATGGACAAGAACAGTCAGATTGTTTCTATCAAGAAGAATACGACACCTCCAGCAACTGATCTTAATACAAAGGAAACTGCATGGACTACAACAGAAGCTGTACAGAAGATAAATAATGGAACAACAGGTAAGGCATACGTTAAGGGTACTATTTCCAGTGACCCTACCTTCAACTCTAAGTATGGGAGTTATACTTATTATCTATCAGACAATGGCACAGATCAAGCATTACAAGTGTTCTCCGGTTTGAACGTTGGAGGTGCGAAATTCACGGGTAATGAACTTCAGAAGGGTATGGTCGTTATTGTAAAAGGCGACATAAAGAAATATACAAAGACAGATGGAACGTCTATTCCTGAAATAGATAAGAACAATGAAATCGTAGAGATTATAAGCGGTGGAACAACCCCTACACCTCCTATTAGTACAGAACTAAATGAAATCTCTGCTTCAAGTGCTTTGGTACAGGCTACAGAGATGGGCTTCACAGATAAGAAACCTGCTACTGCTATCAAGACATCGGATGGTGTAACTATTACCTTTGGAAAAGGTTCAGGTAGTTCTGCACCTACTTATTATGCCGGTACCTATGCTTCTGTGCGCATGTACGCCAATAACACTATTAAAATAGAGGCGGCAAAGAAGATTACAAAGATAGTAATCGTAACAAGTTCTCCTTTCACCAAAGATGGTAAGACTACCTATTATAATGCCAATGCAGAGGCTTACGCAGAGGGTGATGGCACTAAAGTTACAGTTGTAAAGGACAGCGATACGCAGATAACTTTCACTGGTTTGAATAGTGAAACCGTAACAATCACTAATGCTTTCACCTCTAATAGTGGTGGTATTCAGTTACGTTTGGTGAGCATAGCTGTTACATACGCAAACTAATTGTTTCTTTCCCTATTTCCTAATTAAATAGGGAGGAAAGAACATAAATAGATTAAATTATTTGGCAGGGTACAGAATTATTCGTAATTTTGTACCCTGTTAGGTATATAGCTATTTGCTTTTACCATTAGAGTTCAATATAGAATTTATATTAATAATTAGATAATAAAACAAATGAAACAAGGTATTCACCCAGAAAACTATCGCCCCGTCGTATTCAAGGATATGTCCAACGGCGATATGTTCCTTTCACGTTCTACATGTAAAACAAACGATACAGTAGAGTTTGAAGGCGAAACTTACCCAGTGGTAAAGATTGAAATCTCAAGTACCTCTCATCCTTTCTATACAGGAAAGAGCAAACTTGTTGATACAGCAGGTCGTGTTGATCGCTTCATGAGCCGTTACGGTAAGTTGAAGAAGTAAGCATACAATACCGAATGCATTAATGAAATAAAGTGCGGGAGAACGTAGTTGCATATACGCTCGTCCGCACTTTGCTTTTTCTGAAATGTTTATTTTGTTGCAGAAGAAAGAGAACCGGACACTAACTATTAGCTACTATTAATAATTTAAAGACCCTATTTGCATTATGAAGAAATTAAATCTATCGGCATTAGCGCTCTGCTTATCTTTGGCAGCAACCTCTTGCTTTACGTCATGTATGAAAGATGATGTTAATTATAGCGACTATTATAATAAGAAATCATCTAATACGAATAACAACTCTGGTGGTAATACAGAAAATCCAAATGCAGGTAGTGCTACAGAAGCTGCTAAACGTTTGGAAATGCCAAAGTTAAAAGGTGGTAATAGTACTTTATTGATCCGTACTTTAAGTAGTGGAGAGATTAACTATACTGTAGAGTATGATAAGGATTTAAAGTCTACTCGTTGGGTTGCTTACGAAATGTATCAGAGCAATAGTGCAACTAATGTGGGACGTTGGAATGCAGATAAGAACGAGACTCAGTATCCTTTCGACCCATTATTGAGTGCAGGTGATTACTATAGTACTGACCCTTTCACTAATTCCGGTTACAGTCATGGTCATCTTTGCCCATCGGGCGACCGTCGTGCAACGGCAGAAATGGAGAAACAAACCTACTATATCACTAACATGATGCCACAACTTCAGAATAATTTTAATGCAACTCCGGGTCCTTGGGGCTTCATGGAGGATTGGAGTCGTAAGATGTGGAACAAGGAGCTAACTTCCAACAGCACCGATACCTTATTTATTTGCCGTGGCGGTACTATAGATAAGGCAGAACAAATACAAGGCAAAACCCCTAAAGGGCTTATCATTCCTCAGTATTTCTATTCTGTAGAGTTGCTGAAATATAAGACTTCCGGCAGTAATGAATGGCAGTATAAGGCTATTGGCTTCTTAATTCCTCACGTACAGAAGAAGGTTACTTCGGTGAAAGAATTTGTGAAGAGTATCGACGAAATAGAAACCTTTACAGGTGTAGATTTCTTCTGTAATCTGCCAAAAGATATTCAGGATAGGGTAGAAGCCGTAACAGGCGACGAATTACTACGCCTTTGGAGTATTCAGTAAGTAATAAACAAACCTTCATTTAGGTAGAATGATAAAAGCGGGAGCACTTCTCTTTTCGGGAGGTTTTCCCGCTTTCCCGTTGTAATCCTTCAGGTCTTGTAGAAATCCTATTGTGATAAAGAAATATTACAAAATATCTTCTCTGAAACAACCTGTATTCTTTACGTCGGTAAAAGAGGGCAGATAACGTTGTAATCTATGCTCTTTTTTGACACAAAAGGGCATAGATTGCACTGTAAAAAGACCTCTTTTGTTAATTGATAGATAAGCTCCTTATACTCAGTTAGAAACAAGTCATTCCTTTCCTATGAATATATTGAAGCCGGCAAGTAATATCTTATTACAAGATATTACTGCTATGTATTGTTAAGAATATGCAGAGAACAGGAATATAACAGCAGGTACGATACGGTAATCATAGCTTTAGGATATCAGGAAAACATAGAAAAGTATGGCTCCCACCATAAAAGAGAACTAAATATTTGGCTATCTATAATAAAAATAGTACTTTTGTACGCCCAAAAGGATGGTTCCGTAGCTCAGTTGGATTAGAGCAACAGCCTTCTAAGCTGTGGGTCTTGGGTTCGAACCCCAACGGAATCACTTAAGGAATATCCACACAGGATATTCCTTTTTGTTTATATTCACATAGATAGTAGCGATAATTCCTGTTGCAGGGCAAGGTATAGAGAAGAAAGCAAGGGAGGTATAAAAGCAGTTTTTCGTGATAGGACGAGATGGATGCTTAGGCTTTTGGGTATTAAAAACTCCGAAAGCAGGATAATTTTAACTTTCGGAGCTCTTGTCTATTGGTGTTACTGTGTATTGCGTTTATTTATATTTCTTCAGAAAGCTGTCGGCTTGGGTGTTTCCGAGTTCCTTTGCTTTGGCTATATTCTTTAGCCCTTCCGTCTTGTTTTTGCTTTCGCATTGGGCAATACCGAGGAGTAAGTAAGCATCGGCAAACTGCGGGTCGAGCTGAATGGCTTGTTTGGCAGCATCGATGGCCGTTTCGGGTTTGTTGATGCGCAGGAAGATATTGGCGGCTTCGGTAGGGTAGAGTGCCTCTTTGGGATCTAAACGGGCTGCAATGGCAATATCCTGTAGTGCCTGCTGCCACATCTTTGCTTTCAGTTCCAGCTGTTCGCGATTATAGTAGAACTCGGCAGCAAGGCGACCTACCATAAAGTACTCATACGTATAATAGTCCTTGATGGCATTACGGTATTGCTGCATCTTCTCGAATTGTCGGGCACGGGCAAGGAAGTAAGGGGCTGAGGTTGATACATAAGGAGTATCGCACTTCTCTATACACTGGTTCAGAAGCGCCAAAATTTCATCGTCTTTTGCGCCAAGATGCTGTTTGCTCTGTGCCATTTCAAGGTATAGCTCAGGATTGTTGAAGTCGGTTTTTGTCAATGCTTCAAATCCATTATAGGCTGTTTGATAATCGCCTTTGGCAAAGATAATCTGACTTTCAAGATGCTTATACAGGTTAGATGGTTTAATTTTGTTGGCAGTCTGCACCTCACGCATGGCTTTATCGAACGACCAGCCAAGTTGTTTTGTCTTCTCCTCCAGTGATGGAGTAGCTGCAGACAGGTAGATGTTACGAGCATAGTTATAATGTGCTTCATCCTTTGCTGCCGCATTGCTGATGGCATTTTGCATTACTTTGTCGGCTTGCGAAAGGTTTCCCTCACCGATAAGCGTGTTGGCATAGGTATTATACCCTTCTGTAGCCTTAGGAAATTTATTGATAAAATCCTGTACAGTAGCATTATAGATTTCTTTGGGTTTATCGCTGGAAAGCATTAATGCAATGATAGCTTCCTGTTGATCGCCGGGCAAACCAATGCGGATAGAACTCTGACGAAGGTTAGCATCATTCTGTGATAGTCCTTTTAGTTGGAAATCTTTAGCCAATGCCACATCGGTAGCGCTCTGCAGCGTGGAAGAGATATTAAACAATCCCACAACCTGCCCCTTGTCGTTTACCACGGCAGCTCCATTCAGTTTATCGGTAGCATTGGAAGTAAGGGTATAATAGTTATACTTACTCATAAACTGTTCTGTGGCAGTTGCGGTAGCCTTTACCGGTGCTGAAACCGTAGCTGTAGGAGTAATCCAAACCGTTTGGTTGGCATTGGCAGCGGCCAGCGTGGCTGTAGGGGTGGAGCCTTTTACTTGGAATTTGGCTAAATTGTAAATAACATCAGCCCCCAGCAGGCAATCTATTTCGTGTCGTTGTCCCTTTGCATCGATGGCAACGGCTTTGGATGCGCCTATGAAAGGAGTCCATGGGCTTACCGCAATACCATTCGATGAGATGAAAACGCCATTGGAAGTGGCGTTGATGGAGCCATCAGCCTTGAAAGTAGTTAAGGTAAAGCCGGCCTCGACAGCCTTTTTTACGGCCGAAGATTGTGCGAATATATTCGTGGTAGCGGCCATAACGAGAAGTAGCAGAATAAATATTTTTATATTTTTCATAAGGTAAATGAGTTATTTTGATTGTTTAATAAGTTCCTTTGCATTCTGCAGGGCAGCCTCGGTAATATCGGAGCCGGACAGCATCTGTGCAATCTCCTGCACACGTTCGTCGGTAGAAAGCTCGCACATGTGGCTGCGTGTACCCTCTTTGGTTTCCTGTTTCTCTACTTTGTAGTGCGAGGTTCCGAGCGCGGCTATCTGTGGAAGATGGGTAATGGAGATTACTTGCCGCTCGGCCTGTCCCATTTCTTTCATAATAAGTGCCATCTTCTCGGCAATTTTTCCACTTACACCTGTATCAATCTCATCGAAGATAATGGTTGGAAGTTTTACCGCTCCGCTCAGCATAGCTTTCAGCGAGAGCATGACACGGGCAATCTCACCACCGGAAGCAACCTGTGTAATAGGCTCTAATGCAGTACTTGAGTTAGCCGAAAATAGGAATTGAGCCTTGTCAATACCGTCGTTTGACAATGGCTTTTCTTTAATATCAATCTTGAATTGTACCTTAGGAATACCCAAAGGAACCAGTCGTTGGCTCATCTCTTCTTCTATTTTCTTTGCAGCTTTCTTACGAATAGAGGTGAGAGTCTTTGCTAATTTCTCACATTCAGCCTTGCGTTTTCCTACCTCTTTCCGTAATTCTGTAATCTCTTCATCGCTGTTGTCTATTTTTGAAAGCTGCTCTTCTAGGTTGTTGCGAATAGCAATAAGCTCTGTATCAGATGTTACATGAAACTTCTGTTCAAGTGAGAAAAGGGTATCAAGCTTCTGATTTAAAGCTTCGAGGCGGGTTGGGTCATAATCAATATGGTCGGCTTCGGAGTTGATGTCTGCTGCAATATCCTTAAGTTCGATGTATGTTTCATGAAGGCGCCGGTTGGTTTCTTCTATTTTAGGGAATACATTTTGGATACGATTTAGTGAGTCTGATACGCTCTTTAGGTTGTCGATGATACCATTATCGTTGCTTAAAAGACTATCAGCTTCATATAAGGCACTTTTGATTTCCTCCGAATGCGACAGCGTTTTGCTTTCCTTTTCTATCTCATTTTGCTCTCCTTCTATGAGTTTAGCATTGGTAAGTTCGTTGAATTGAAAGCGTAGAAAATCCTCATTTTCTTTATCCTTTGCCAACCTCTCTGTTAGCTCTTCAAGCTCCTTTTCTGCCTTTTTATAACTAGAAAAAGATGTCTTGTAAGCCTGAAGTTCCTTGTTGTCTTTGGCAATAATATCAATGATGTTCAACTGAAAGTCTTCTTTCTGTAGCAGAAGATTCTGGTGCTGAGAGTGAATGTCGATGAGCTGCTCACCAAGTGCACGCATGTCTTGCAATGAAACAGGTGTATCGTTAATGAAAGCACGCGATTTTCCGCTTGCGGTAAGCTCCCGTCGGATGATGGTATCTTCCGGTTCAAAGTCGATATCCAAGTCGTCGAAGAACTGCTGATAGCTGTATCCGGACAGGTCGAAGTGTGCCTCAATGGTACATTTCTTTTCTCCCGCCTTAATGAGTTTGCTATCCGCACGATTGCCAAGAAGCAATCCGATAGCCCCTAAAATAATACTTTTGCCCGCTCCTGTCTCGCCGGTTATGACGGAAAAACCCGGATGAAAAGCGATATTCAGCTCATCTATCAGTGTGAAATTCTTTATATATAGTTGTTTTAGCATAAGAACAAAGATCTGAATTCAACGATTTATCATTTCGTTATGGCAGCAATAAGAAAAGCCCTACAATATTGCAGACAGTTCATCTATAATATCCTTGGCAACCAACCTCTTGGGCTTCTTTTCAAATTGTTTCTTTCCCTTTTCGGAAAGGATGGTAATTTGGTTATTGTCTGTTCTGAAAGTTGTATCCGGAATACGGGTGGAATTCAGGACTATAAAGTCGGCATTCTTCTTTTTCAGCTTCTCAAGTGCATTTTTTTCTTCGTCAGTTACTTCTAAAGCAAAGGCCACAATACGTTGTTTTTCGGTCTTGACACGACCGATGCTTGCGGCAATATCCTGCGTGGAAGTAAGATGAAGGGTAAGCCTGTTATCTTCACGTTTTATCTTTGTATCGGCAATTTTCTCCGGTTTAAAATCGGCAACGGCAGCACATAGGATGGCACTATCAACAGTAGGAAAGTACTTCATGACAGCATTGTACATCTCTTCGGTAGATTCAACATCAATTCTCCGGATACCTTCGCTACACGTCAGGTTTACCGGACCGGCAATAAGGATTACCTTTGCACCGCGTTCGTAGCATTCTTCGGCCAAGCTAAACCCCATTTTTCCGGATGAGTAGTTCCCGATGAAGCGTACAGGGTCGATTTTCTCGTAGGTAGGGCCTGCTGTGATAAGAATGGTTTTGCCCTTTAAGTCCTGCCGACTGCGGGTAGGAAAAGTTGTCGGCGTATGTCGATTCTGAAAGAAGTTCTCTAATTCCTGTACGATAGCTTCCGGCTCTTCCATACGACCTTTGCCATCTAACCCACTGGCAAGAAAACCACTTCCCGGCTCAATGATATGGTTGCCATAACCTTGCAGCGTCTTTATATTCTTCTGAGTAGAAGGGTGTCGATACATGTCCAAATCCATGGCAGGAGCTATGAATACAGGTGCTTTCATGGAAAGATAGGTAGTTATCAGCATATTATCGGCCACACCATTTGCCATTTTTGCCAGCGAACTGGCCGAGCAGGGGGCTATCAGCATGCAGTCGGCCCACAATCCGAGGTCCACATGTGAGTGCCATGTGCCATCACGTTGTGAGAAAAACTCGCTGATAACAGGCTTATGGGTGAGTGCCGACAGAGTGATAGGCGTGATAAACTCCTTTCCGCTGGGAGTAATAACCACCTGAACTTCGGCTTTTCGCTTGATAAGTTCCCGGATAATGAGGCAACTTTTGTAAGCAGCAATAGAGCCGGTAATACCCAAAACTATTTTCTTTCCTTGCAACATAAGACGGTAGAATGTTTTATCGGTTGTTGAACTCGCGTAAACGGATCGCTGTTAGGATTTGTTTGGTGTTGAAAGTAAAGTCGCCCCCTAATATCCAACTATAGTAACCGGGATCTCGGCGAAGCACTTCGGCTACATCCCAACCTTTGTATTTTCCGAAGTTGAATACCTCATGGCAACGAGGTTTTCCTTTTTCATCGGTCAGCGGGTTGCCATCTTTATCGGTAATCTCCTTCCATACCATACGCCCGGCAAAATCTACAAAGTCGTTCATCTTGGAGAACTCAGCCAGTTCCTGAACGTTGTTTTTCAGAATACGACCTTCTTCGATTTGCTTATCGGCCGAATAATAGTCGAGCTCTCCTTGCAAAACTCTCCATGTAGCCTCGGTATCTTGGTCGGCCCTGTGTGCCTCGAAGTCGTCTTCCATCTTCCTTCCGCAATAAAACTCGTAAGCAGCAGCCAGATTTCGCTTTTCCATTTTGTGGAAGATATTCTGTGCATCGATGAGCATACATTTTGAAAAATCGAAGTCGATGCCTGCCCTTAGAAACTCTTCTGCCAGCATAGGAACATCGAAACGATTAGAGTTATAGCCGGCAAAGTCGCACCCGGCAAATATCTGTGCCAGCTCTTTTCCCTTTTCCTTAAAGGTAGGAGCATTAGCCACATCGGCATTTGTAATACCTGTTAGCGCAATAACCTCTTCGGGAATCTGCTTACCGGGATTGATAAAGACATTCTCCCTTTCTTCCTTACCGTCGGGATAAGCCTTAATATATGATATCTGAATGATTCTATCGTTCACAAGATCCAAGCCGGTTGTCTCTAAATCGAAGATGATGAGCGGCCGGGTAAGATTTAATTTCATGTTTTTCTTGAACTGTCTTATAACAAAAAAGAGAAAGGTGAAGGTTTCCCCACACTTTCTCTTTGTATGTTGGTCATTTACTTATTAATCGTTTAACAGCATTGGCATAATCAGCATGAGCACGTCTTCGTTCTCAGGTTGCTCAGTAGGAACAATGACGCCTGCACGAGAAGGGTCGGCCAGCTGAATGGTTACGCTCTCGCTCTCAAGGTTGTTAAGGATATCCAGCATGCTGGTTCCCTTGAAACCTATGCTCATAGGGTTCCCACCATAGTCGCAGATGATGCTCTCCTTGGCACTGATAGAGAAGTCGATATCTTCTGCATTGAGTGTAAGCTGACCATTTTCCACATGGAAACGGATGAGCTGTGAAGACTCGCTTGCGAAGGGAGATACGCGGCGGATAGCACCGATCAACGACCTACGGTCGATGGTAATCATGTTAGGATTACTGCTTGGAATAACGCTGTTGTAGTTAGGATATTTACCTTCTATCAGTCGGCAAGAGATATTTCCGTCTGAATAGGAAATCTCGGCCTGTCTTTGGTCGAAGCGAATAACGACCTCGCCACCATCTTTGGCCAAAACGTTCTTGAGTAAGTTGGCAGGCTTCTTCGGTAAAATAAAGGCAGAAGGAGTATCATTCTTGATACTGTAAATCTTGTTTCTTACCAACTTATGCCCGTCGGTAGCCACAATAGCCAAGTTATCGGCTGTCAGGTCGAAGTAGATACCATTCATTACCGGGCGAAGCTCATCCTGAGCGGTGGCAAATAATGAGCGGTTAATATTCTCTGCAAGTATGTCGGCATCAATCGAAATGGTGGTGGCGCCTGCAGAAATAGGCTGAGTCTTTGGATATTCCTCCGCATTTTGGATAGGGAAGTTAGACGAGCCATTCTGATAAGTGATGTAAATCTTTAGCTCGCTCATGTTTACATCAAGCGAAAGAGGCTGTTCCGGAAGCTCCTTTACAGCATCCAAAATCGTTTGGTTATTAACAGCAAAGTTAGCTTCACCATCGGAACTATCCAGATTGATAGTACTCTTAATGGTATTTTCACTATCCGAGGCAGTAATCGTTAGCTGATTATTGCTGATCTCGAAGAGGAAGCTATCCAGAATAGCTATAGAATTTTTATTGATAATAACCTTGGATAAGGTTTGTAATTTGCTGCTTAGCGCAGAACTTGAAAGATTAAATCTCATCGATATATCTCGTTTAGTTAATAATTCTTTCTTTGCAATGAGGCCCAAGCTAAAAAGTACAATTTCCTGCTTGTACCTACAATATAATGCGTACAAATATACGAAAAACGTATATGATGAGCAAAAATAGGGGATAAAAGTTTTTGTTTTTAGAACAAATTTATTAATTTCGCATACAGTATTTAATCTGATAGAATAATAAAATGGAATTACAAGGTAAGATTATAGCAGTATTACCTGCACGTGAAGGCACATCGGCCAGAGGCCCATGGAAATCTCAGGAGTTCGTGATTGAGACGCATGACCAGTATCCCAAGAAGATGGTTTTCAATATTTTTGGTGCCGACCGTTTGGAACAGTTTAACATTAAGGCCGGTGAGGAGCTATTGGTAAGTTTCGATATCGATGCGCATGAGTACAACGGTCGTTGGTTTAACAATATTCGAGCATGGAATGTGCAACGTGTGGATGCTGCTGCAGTACAGGCAGGCGCTCCTATTCCTGCTGCTACTCCGCAGCCAACTACTGAATCTTCAGACCCATTCCCTCCTGCTACAGAGAGTGACTCTTCGCAGGACGACCTTCCTTTCTAAAGGGATAAAGAAGGAAAACGAAAGCCGCAGAACATTGATAGGTGTTCTGTGGCTTTTTTATTGCCGGCTATATATATTCCTGTTCACGAATCAAGTCTAAGGAAAAGGCCATGTATAGCATAGTAAAAGGGCATGTATTACCGCACAAAAGGCCATGTATAGCATAGTAAAAGGCCATATATTACCGCATGAAAAGGCAAGTATTACACGAATTTTAATTTTATTTTCGTTTGCCTTCACTTTTAACAATTTGCATAAACAACTGATAAATAAGGCGTTATGATGATAATATCGGTTGCGGTATGACAGTAACTTCTATAAAGTTTCCTACTGCCTGTTTGCTTATGTTTTATCCATTTGCTATCATACTGTCATTTAATTTGTAGATGTAATTGTTTTATATACAGGTACTTATGCGAGTTGTTAAAAGTGACGGCAAACAATAATAATTTTAAATTAGTGTGTTTGATCATATCTATGCCCCTGTTCGGAACAAGAGCTTCGAACAGGGGCATAGAAAGAATGGCCATTGCCATTGATATTGCGAAGTTTTTATATTTTTGGAGGAGTCTTCCTTTCCTGCTCGGTAAGGAAACCACTTTGATAGGCGAATAGCAATTCCCTTAACGAATTAATCTGCAGGCGTAATTGGATGCCCTTGTCGGTATCGGCCACCCGCAACCGTTGTTGGTTAAGTTCCACAATCTGGGTTGTACTAACGATGTCTGTGCCCTTTCTGATGGCCTCTTCTGTAGATTTAAAAGGCTCGTGCTGTACCAGCTGGAATCCTCTGGAATGATATACGAGCGTGTATCCCGCAATCCCCGTTTCCTTATGGTATGCTTCCGAGAAGCCTCCATCGATTACCATGAGTTTACCATTGGCCTTGATGGGATTTTCGCCTTTCACTACGTGGACAGGTACATGCCCGTTGATGATATGCCTGTTAGGTTGGGGAACATCGAAGGCATCCAGAATCATATCGATAACATCCTCATTGTCTCGAATCTTGAAGTAAGCTCCCTTTGCTTCTGAATGGGTAGATTTATCCTCGATGAAGTAGCGTTCGAAGGTGGCCATCTTGGCCTTGTCGAACAGCGGACTGTTCTTGCCGCACCAAAGGTATAGGAAGTAATCAATGGCATATTCTTTCTCTACAAAGCTGTCGCTGTCCGGTGTTTTCTGGAAAGCCCTCCGTACAATCATCTCTATTTTGGTGAGCAGTTCCTTTCCTTTGGCTATGATGCCCGGATATATTTCCACATCCTTTAATGTACCATCAGCATTCAGCGGGATAGAAGCATGGAAGAGCAGGTTGTGATTGATGGTCTTGAACATACATCCATGAAGGAGAAGGTGGCGTATATGATCCTGTAGTTTATCGCTTGTCATGAAGGAATGTTGCAAGCGCTCAATGATATTTTCTTCTTCCGGTGTAAGTTGGTTGGGGTGTTTGGGGTCGATGGTGGGGAAGTGGCATGAGCGCATTTTGTATTCATGGCCATCAAGCGTGAAAGTACCTTTCTCATAGTCGATCATGGTAAGTACCTCTCTGTCCTTCATGTCCCATAGTGGATATTTCTCGAACAGTTGCGATTCGAGCTTGAACTGGATAACGCTGATCGCTTTGTGCATTTGTGCCAAAAGCTGTTTGTTGCCATCGTCTATCTTATTTTCACCGACCAGTATCTTTGGAAGAAACTCGGTGCAAGGGTCGTCGGGGCCATAGGTACTCATGGCAAAGGTAGCCAATTGGATGAAGTTAATGCCATATCCGTCTTCGAGCGTATTCATATTAGCATAGCGCAAAGCCATTCTGATGACATTGCATATACATGCTTTGTTCCCTGCCGCAGCGCCCATCCACAGAATGTCATGGTTTCCCCAAGTGATATCCCAGTTATGATGGGTCTTGAGCGTATCGATCACAATATGCGCTCCCGGCCCGCGGTCGTACACATCGCCCAGAATATGCAGCTGGTCGATTACCAATTGCTGTATTACTTTACATATTGCGATGATAAAGTCGTCGGCTCTGTCGGTCGATATGATGGTCGATATGATGGCACTGATATAGTCTATCTTATCCTTGTCGTCTGATTTTTCATGCAACAGCTCCTGAATAATGTAGGCGAAATCTACAGGCAGGGATTTCCTAACCTTGGAGCGTGTGTATTTGCTGGACACATCGCGGCATACTTCTACAAGGCGATAAATAGTGATGTGGTACCAATCGCGTATGTCTTTTTCCTCTTGCTTAACATATTCCAGCTTCTGTTCCGGATAGTATATTAAGGTGCAAAGATCTCTTTTCTCGGTGCTGCGCAGTGTGTCTCCAAAGAGTTCATTTACTTTTCTTTTTATATTTCCCGAGGCATTCTTCAGGATATGCTGAAAGGCTTCGTGCTCTCCATGTATATCGGCGAGGAAGTGTTCGGTTCCTTTAGGGAGGTTTAGGATAGCTTCCAGATTAATTATTTCCGTAGCTGCGTCAGCAATTGTTGGGAAAGAGTTGGCGAGTAGCTGTAGATATCTTTTGTCATTTTGTAAATCGTAGTTATTCTTTGTCATTTATACTTGGTCTTTTTACTGTAAAATTATTTCCTCTTGTCAAACATCTTTCTGATTCTTTGTGTTCCTTTGTCGTCTAAGGGCAGAATGGGCATAAAACCTTCTTCCAGTTGTACATATTCTTTTAGTATCTGAATGAGGCGCCTTGCAAATCTGTGCAGCTTTAAATGTTTGAGGATTTGCTTGAGCTTTTCCTCATCGTAATCATTGTATTTGATGATTTGATACAATTCACCGATGTGGTGCATACTTAAAGTTCCTTTTCTGAAGTATAGTCTGGCCATGTAAATAGAAGCGATAATATCCTGCATTACTGCGGAAAGGTTATCGGCCTTGTCGGACAATTTTTCCTTTTTAATCTTTTTGGCTTTGTCGTCGAGCAAAAGGTCTTGTATGTTCTTTGCCTTTAACAGCGGGTATCTGTCTATCAGTGTTGTATCAATGGTCGGGGCATTCAACTGTAATTGCTGAATACAGTGGTTGAAGATGTCCCTAATACCTTCGTCTTCCGCATATAGAAAGAGCCTCTTCCACTGCTCCGGATTTACCTCTCTTAAGGCAATGAGTTGGTTGCTTGGGAGCAGGTTTCGGGTGTCGGTCTGGCTTAGCCCAACATGCATGATACTGGGGATAAGCTCCCTTTCAAAAGGAGACATCCCATATTGGTATCGGGTAGCGAGTACTTTTCTGTAGAAAGCTATCATCTGTTCGGCTTCCACATCGGCCGATATACTGCTGTCGAGTAGGGAAGAGGGGATGACATCTATCCTTGTTTTCCACTCCAGCTTCAGGATGGCTTCTCTTTCTTTGGCGTCGTCGAGGATAAGTGCATCGACCGATTTTACAAACTTATATTGATAGCAGATGGCTTTCAGGAGCTTTTCTATATGCTGTTCGGTGTAGCGTGCGTGCGAGTTAAGCCCCCAATGGGTGGAAAGAACTATAGGATATTCTTTTGTTATAGCCGCTTTGCATAGCTTGAAGGCTCTCTTTTGCCAGCAGGCATGAAAGTGAATAATGTCCGGTTTGTATTCATCCAGCGTATGAAGGAAGTTATCACTGCCGGATACGGTACGGACATTCTCTGTTTTTCCTTCTGCAGATACAAGTTGGCTGATGCTGTCCGAGGTAAGATCCTGTGCAGCCGGCTTATCAAAATAATGTAATATCTTCATTATAGTTTATGAGAGATAAAGTTATATTTATCAGCTTTTTTATAGGCTATCATGAATTTAAGGTTATGCCATACTATTCCAATTTCGAAAAGAAGGGCTTTTGAAAGCGGAATCTCCAAGCCATGTTCCTTTTGTTTCTTACTGAAAAAGTGTATTTTGAGGCATACTGTCATGATGAGCGACAGAGCAGCTGCTCCTAATATAAGCCAGCGAGAGGTGAGCCCCGCAAAGATGCTTGCCCCTATGATGGCCATATAATTAAGGTGTAGCAGGCACTGGTCGATATTGAAGAGCAGTCGGTGTCGGAAACTTCTTTCCAAGTGTTTTCTGCTTTCCATATAATACAGGTGCTTGTTTCTCCACATCTTCTCTGTAGGTGCAGGCTCTATGAGCGTAGCCTCCGGCGTATCTGCATGCCTGACGGCATACTTCCCCGCATATTTATTCACCATAAAGTCGTATTCCCCACGGATGAACTTCAGGTTTCCCCTAAACCCTTCTTCTGTAAGAAACATGTCTTTCCTGAAGAGTAAGGCATTGGTTTCACAGCGATAGGCTCTGTTCTGGTAATACTCCCGCAGCAAGTACAGGGTCTTGTGAAACCTTTCGAATACTCTGAAGTGAGGTGTTTCCTGATCGTATAGGGTATTGCCAATGATGAGATCGTCTCCTTCGCCGATATTCATCGCCATTGCTTTCAGCCATTGGTCGTTCTGAGGTTTACAGAAAATATCTGCCATCAGTACCCAATTATATTTCGAAGCCTTTACTCCCAGCGTAATGGCAAGTTTCTTTTTGCTCATATAGCGTGAAGAGTCCGGAGTGAAAGTAATGTATAATCGTTTGTTGGCGTGCTGTTTTAGTATATCTTCGGTCTCCTTATCTTTCTTGGGAGCAACAACGATTACTTGGTAGTCGGTGGGATAATCCTGCTCCAGATAAAGACTTAAATTATCGGATAGGGCTTCCGCATCGTCATCCGGTGTGAGAATAATGGATATAGGTGGCAACGACTTTTCCTCTCCGGCCGACTTCGTTGCGTGTAGTGGCTGTGTCTTCTCGGTGGTGGGGTCTTGCAGTATAACCCCATCATTGGCAGTTTCCTCTGTGAAAGCCGCCTGAGATTTACCAGCCGTATCTTTTTTCTTAGGTCGAGTTCTTCTGAAAAAGGGATTTATGAAAGATGCCAACAGTGCTAAGGCAAGTAACACTACTGACATGATAATTGTAATGTGGTCGATGATTAACATTTGTATAGTTCTGATAATCTGATAGTAAACGATTATAGTTCGTCAGAAGAATATCCCACGGGTAATCTGCGACAGTTGTATTGTGAAGCCATAATCTCACCATAGGCTCCTGCCGATTGCAGGGCTACGAAGTCGCCCCGATGTACTTTATTCAGTCTGACAGCCTTATCGAAAACATCACTCGATTCGCAAATAGGGCCTACAACATCGTAGGTTTTTTCGGCTTCCTTGCTTGAAAGATTAAGAATTTTGTGGTGAGCCTGATAGAGAGCAGGGCGAATAAGGTCGGTCATGCCGGCATCTACTATCGCGAATTGCTTGGCAGTGCCTTGTTTTACATACAGCGTCTTTGTAATAAGACTACCCATTTGTGCCGTTATGGAACGCCCTAACTCAAAGTGAACTTCCTGCCCTTCGCGAAGTTTCAAGTGTTGAGCGTAGGTGTCGAAGTATAGTTTGAAGTTGGGAATGGGATTTTCGCTTGGGTTGTCATAATCAACGCCAAGTCCTCCTCCTACATTAATAATCTGAATATGGATGCCTTTTTCCTCAAGACCGTCCTGCAGCTCGTTTATCTTTTTGCACAAAGCAATGAAGTCGTCCATCTCAAGAAGCTGCGAACCAATGTGAAAGTGCAAACCAATAAATTTTATATTGCTGTATGTTCGGGCTGCCTCTATAGCCTTATACATATCCTCGAGTGCTATACCAAATTTGTTTTCGGCAAGTCCTGTCGTAATCTTTTCGTGCGTATGAGCTCCGATGTTAGGATTAATACGGAAACAAATATTGGCTGTTTTCCCCTTTCTTACAGCAATTTCCTGTATAATCTGTAACTCCTCAAGGCTTTCTACATTGAAACAGAATATGTCATTGTCGAGGCTTAATTCTATTTCCCAATCGGCCTTGCCAACACCGGCATATACTATTTGGCTGGGACGAAACCCGCATTCAATGCTTCTTTCAATCTCGCCTCCGCTCACACAGTCAGCTCCCAGCCCATATTCACTGATTATTTTCAGAACTTTAGGGTTGGCATTGGCCTTGATGGCGTAGTGAACTCGGAAGCCTTCATGCCTGCCGGCTTCCTCTTTAACATTCTGCAATGTATCTCTTAGAATGTCAAAGTCATAATAATAAAAAGGTGTTTCTATGTTTTTGAATTTCTCTATAGGGTATTTCATGTTGATGTCCTTTCAATATACCAGATGTGTTCCTACAATACACCGAATGTGTTCTTATCATACACCAGATGTGTTTTTATCATACACCAGATGTGTTTTTATCATACACCGAATGTGTTTCTACAATACACCAGCTGTGTTTCTAATGCTTGAAGAGCTGGTTGGAAAGAGATTGTAGTGCTGCCTTCTTATCAGATTCTTTTATTAAGAATGAAATATTATAGTTGCTCCCACCATAACTGATCATTCTTACAGGAATGTTCTTCATCGCATCTGTGGCAATGGTCTCAAAACCGATATTGTTCCAGTCCAAATCGCCCACCACACAAATGATGCACATGTCTGAATCGACGGTTACCGTACCATACTTCTTCAGTTCCGTAACGATTTCTTCGAGGTGTGTAACGCTCTCTATTGTCATGGATACACCCACCTCGGAGGTAGTAATCATGTCGATAGGAGTTTGATAACTCTCAAATATCTCGAATACTTTTCTTAAAAAGCCGGATGCGCCCAGCATGCGGCTCGACTTAATCTTGATGGCTGTAATCTTATCTTTTGCCGCAACGGCCTTGATTTTGCCACGCACCAGCTCGTTATTGATAATGGTTCCCTCCGCGTCAGGCTCCATAGTGTTCTTGAGGCGGACGGGAATACCGCTGTATTTTGCCGGCTGTACACAGGTGGGGTGCAGAATCTTGGCTCCAAAGTAAGCAAGCTCCGAAGCCTCCTCAAAATTAAGTTGTCTGACAGCTTCTGTGTTATCGACTACACGAGGGTCATTGTTATGCATGCCATCGATATCGGTCCATATCTGAATTTCCTCGGCATTGATGGCCGCTCCTACCAATGATGCCGTATAGTCAGACCCTCCGCGCTGCAGATTATCGATTTCATCATAGGCGTTCTTGCACACAAATCCTTGTGCAATGTAAATTTGGTATCCGCTGTTCTCGGCAAGAACGGCGTTTAGTTTTGTTCTGATGAACTGCAAATCGGGCTCTGCATTCTTATCTGTACGCATGAAATCGAGCGAGTTAAGCAAGACTGCTTTAATGCCTTTTTCCAGCAAATAGTTTACAACCATATTGGTTGAGATGAACTCTCCTTGTGCAACGATGGCCTTTTCCTCGAATGAAGTAAATAAATCTTTGGTAAAGCTCCTCAGATAATTGCATTCCTCCAGAATGAAATCCTTTGTTTTCTGCTTGTATTCCTCGGTGGAATAAAGCTCGTCCAAGTGTCCTAAGTATTTCCTTTCCAGATTATTGATAACCTCGTTTGCCCCCTCCGGATTCTTTTTATATAGATAGTCGGCAATCTCTATTAATGTATTGGTTGTACCACTCATGGCAGAAAGCACAACAAAAGTAGGCTTGCCTGATCTTGTAATAAGCTCTGATACTTCTTTCATTCTTTGTGGTGTCCCTACTGAGGTTCCTCCAAACTTCATTACTTCCATAAACTTCTTGTTTTTTATGAATAATTTTCCTATTCAGCTTCGATATCTTCTTCCTGAATGTTTCCATCCTCATTCAGGAATTTTCCACCTTTACAGCAATATACTTTGCCCGGGAACCGGTCTATCAGTTGAACATTATGGGTGGACATGATGACGGTGGCGCCATTTTTGCAGGTTTCTTTCAGAATACTAACAATGCAGGCAGCTGTTTCCGGGTCAAGATTTCCTGTAGGCTCATCGGCTATGATAATCTTGGGATTATTGAGCAATGCCCTTGCTATTGCAATACGTTGCTGTTCGCCACCGGATAATTCGCTGGGCATCTTGTCTTTTTTGTCCAGCATTTCTACTTGTACAAGTACCTCTTCTATCCTGCGGTTTATCTTCTGTTTGTTTGTCCATCCAGTTGCTCCCAGCACAAATTTTAGGTTGCGGGCAACGGAGCGGTCATGCAAAAGCTGGAAATCCTGAAAGATAATTCCCATCTGCCTGCGCAGAGCAGGTACATGCCTGCGCTTCATGGAAAGCAAATTCTGATCTAAGACAATAGCCTTCTCTGCATCATCGGCATCGATATCCAACTCACAATACATCGTCTTTAACAGCGAGCTCTTGCCTGAGCCAACTTTTCCGATGATGTAGATAAACTCACCTTCTTCGGCCTGTAGATTGACATCCTTTAAAATAAGGTGCTCATCCTGATATATATTTACCTTTTGATAATCGATTAACATATGTATATTTTTTCTGCCTAACTTATTGATACGTTTTAATATATTTGAGATCTCTATTCATGGCTTTTCTTTAAACGCCTTGCTTTATCCCATTCCGGGTTATGACGTTTCAACAGTTCCAATGCTATATCCTCTATGCGAAGTCCTTTGGAAGCCAGCAAAACGATTAAATGGTAGAACATATCGCCGGCCTCATAAATTAGTTTCTCATTGTTTCCGGCTGTAGCCTCTATCACTGTTTCCAGCGCTTCTTCTCCTACTTTCTGCGCCATCTTGTTCGTTCCCTTCCGAAATAGACTGGTCGTATAGGAATCTTCCGGCATCTCTTCATGACGTTTATTGATAAAATCCTGCAGTTCCGACAGGAACAGAATAGGATTATAGGTATTCTCTTCCCCCCAACAGGTATCGGTTCCGGTATGACATACCGGTCCGGTAGGCTCTGCTTGGATAAGTAAGGTGTCATGGTCGCAATCGTTTTTGATGGAAACAAGGGTAAGGAAGTTTCCAGAAGTTTCTCCCTTTGTCCAAAGACACTGACGGCTTCTGCTCCAAAAGGTAACCTTTTTTGTTTCGATAGTTTTCTGATACGCAGCTTTATTCATATAGCCGAGCATAAGTACCTTGCGGGTTTTTGCATCTTGTATGATAGCAGGAACAAGTCCTTCTGATTTATTGAAATCTATTTCCATATAGTTTTGTTTCTGAATGATCGTATGTATATTTATAGTCTGACGGTTATATTCTCGCTCCTCAGGTACTGTTTTAAGTTGGGAATTTGTATTTCCCCGAAGTGGAACACGGAGGCTGCCAGTGCTGCATCGGCCAGTCCTTCGTTGAAAGCATCCTTAAAATGTTCCATCGTTCCGGCTCCTCCTGAAGCTATGATGGGTACCGGAAGTTCCTTTGCGAGCGTGGCAAGAGCTTCATTGGCAAAGCCTTGTTTTACGCCATCGTGATCCATTGAGGTGAAAAGAATTTCTCCGGCTCCTCTTTTTACGACTTCTCTTGCCCAATCGAAGAGGCTCCATGGTGTTTTTTCACGTCCCCCTTTCGTATAGCAGAACCATCCGTCTTCGTCTTTATGCGCGTCAATAGCCACTACACATACCTGAGAGCCATAGCGTTCTACGATCTCATTGATGAAATCCGGACGGCGGATAGCTGCCGAATTGATGCTTATTTTATCGGCCCCGGCCACCAGCATATTCTGAACATCCTGTATTTCCTCTATCCCTCCGCCTACAGTAAAGGGTATGTTGGTTTCCTTGGCAACTCTTTCTACGATGGAAGTAAAGGTTTTTCTTCCTTCGAAAGATGCTGTAATATCGAGGAGAACAAGCTCATCGGCTCCCTGTCTGCAATATTCTTTCGCCAGTTCTACGGGGTCTCCTGCAGAATGCAGATGAACAAAGTTGGTTCCTTTTACGGTTTCGCCATTCTTCACATCCAGACATGGAATGATTCTCTTTGCCAGTTTTCCTTTCTTTTGGGGTCTTTTCGTGCAGATATCCTGCTCTATCTTCCTCTCATACCAAGCCTTTCCAAATACAACTGCGGGAATATTGCCTTTTTCCAGTTGCCAGATGTCTTCGATAGCCGACACCCCACCTGAAGCTATCAGGTGAAGGGACGGAAAGGCTGTGGTGATTTTCTTGTACAGTTCGAGCGCTGGTCCTTCCATTGTTCCATCCTTTGCTATGTCGGTGCAGAGTACTGTACGTATTCCTTTGGCGATATATTTCCTCAAGAAAGGAAGGAGTTCTTCTGTAGAATCTTCTTTCCATCCATTAATAGAGATCTTTTCATTCCTTACGTCTGCTCCCAAAATGAAACGCCCAGCTCCATATTTATTTATCCACTTCTCCAACAATTCCGGGTGAGTAACGGCGATGCTGCCTACTGTTACCATCGAAGCACCTGCGTCAAAGGCCTTTTTCAAGTCTTCTTCAGTCTTTATCCCTCCCCCAAAATCTACTCTTAGCTTGGTCTTCTGGGTGATTTCCCTCAGCACATGGTCATTGACTATATGTTTAGACTTGGCACCATCCAAATCGACTACATGCAGTCGTGTGAAGCCAAGACGCTCAAACTCCATAGCTTGTGCCACAGGGTCGTCCTGATATATTGTCTTTTGCTGATAGTCGCCTTTCGTCAAACGTACACATTTTCCGTCGATGAGGTCGATAGCAGGAATAAGTTCTATCATATTTCTTATAGTGTAATCTCTAAGAAGTTCTTTAAAATTCTGTCGCCTATGTCGCCACTCTTTTCTGGATGGAACTGTGTGGCGAAAAAGTTATTTTTATGCAACGAAGCCGAGTAGGGCAGGATGTAGCCTGCTTCTGCGCTTGTATGCGAGCAAACAGGCACATAATAGCTGTGAACGAAATATACATAGGGACGTTCACCCAGATTTTTCAATAAAGGATCGTTGTCTTTGTTGTACACATTAATCTCCTGCCATCCCATGGCGGGTACCTTATCTGCACTGTTCGAAGGATTGAATTTTAATACATTGGTATCGAATACGCCGATGCAGTCTGTATCTCCTTCTTCCGAATGTTGGCAAAGCAGTTGCTGCCCGATGCAAATTCCCAAGACCGGTTGCTTTAAGTTGTAAATAACGTGGTCGAGCTTTCTCTCCCTTAAATAGGCCATTGCCGTTTTGGCCTCGCCTTGTCCGGGAAAAATAATACGGTCGGCTTTTTCAATTTCCTCGATGTTGTCGGTTAGGAGAGGCTCCACCCCAACTCGCTGTAAGGCATTGATTACCGAGCGAATATTGCCGGCATTGTATTGGATAATTGCAACTTGCATCTGTTAGTTGAATATAATGGTCTTATTATTGTACGTGAGAATTTTCCGTTCGATATGCTTTTTTACGGCACGTGAAAGCACAATCTTCTCTAAGTCTTTTCCCTTAAGCACCAAACTCTCCGGCGAGTCCTTGTGGCTGACACGCTGCACATCCTGTTCAATGATAGGTCCTGCATCGAGGTCGGCCGTAACATAGTGGCTGGTTGCGCCAATAATCTTTACGCCTCGCTCCCAAGCCTGATGGTAAGGACGTGCACCTATGAAGGCCGGTAGGAACGAATGGTGAATATTGATGATATGATGCGGATAGTGTTCAATCATCCCTCCGGTGATAATCTGCATGTATCTGGCCAGTACAATGAAGTTTACGCCTTTCTCTTCCAGTAGCGACATTTCTGCTTTTTCCACTTCATCCTTGTTAGAATGGTTTTTCTTTATCGACCATACATAATAAGGTATGCCAAACTGTTCGGCCACATATCGCAGATCTTCATGATTCGAGATGATGCAAGGTATATCCACATTCCATTCTCCCGCTTTCCATCTTGCCAACAGGTCGTACAGACAATGACTCATCTTTGAGACGAAAATGGCCATACGTGGCCTTTCATCACTGAAGTAGAGGTTAAATGTGATATCGTATTTTGCGCCATACAGCGTATTGAAATATTCCTCTATCTTCTCTCTGGGGATAACAAAATTGTCCAAATCCCATTCTATACGCATGAAGAAACGTCCATCTTCCTTATCCACATACTGGTCGAGATAAAGAATATTTCCCTTATTATCTGTTATGAACTTTGTAGTATCCGTGATAATACCCAGCTTATCAGGACAATGTAACAATAATATCGCTGTTGGTTTCATACGCATTACATTTATGTATTATCTGCAAAGATAATAAAAATCCTGCTTATGGGTATCAATAGGAATTGAAAACTTAAAGGATAAAAGAAAACTTTTTTAATAGTTTTGTATAATTTCGTTATGTTTTCTTCGTTGTTTCTTGTTTAATCCTTTCCTCGAAGTGAAGATGGAAAAGAGATCGATGTTAAAGCCCGGCTGGGGGGTATAGTAGTTTTTGTTGTCCTTCATGGCACGCTGCACATTCAGGGTTGTGCGCCTTCTGTTACCCCATACGATAACCTCGTTGAGAGAATTCATTCTGGGAAGTAACTCGGTTGTATCGCCTAATTCATAGGAGTTTACGGTCAGACTCACGAAATTGGGCTTTACAATGGTGATGCTTTTGAAGGGTTGCGGAATATGATATGCCCCCATGTAATCGGTTTTCACAACCTGACCATTGTTGGTATAAATCTTTACATCCCGCAACGGAATACCCGTTTCCATGTTAAGAATAACCCCTTTCTTCTGTGCTTGTAGTGGGAGTGCAGTGAATGCGAATATAAATATGGTTATAAAACCCTTGCCCATGAATGTATTTTTCTCTCTCTATGTAATTCTCTATGCAAGCAAAGGTAATGGGTTTAGGAAGAATAGGCAAATAGTTCTTTACTCTTTAAGTGATTTAAATAAAAATTATTCTTCGGTTTCTTTGGGTGCCTGCAGAATAATGCTGGTTGCCCCCAGCGTAAAGAGGGTTCCGTACTCAATGTTTCGTTTCTCTCGGTCGCCGAGAATCTCGTTGTGAACAAAGGTTCCCGTGTAGGAAGGACCATCTTGCAGTACATACTTCAGCTGTCCCTTCTTGTCCTTACTTACCGTAATTGTGCAGTGAGTCATATCCACACTGGGATCGACAGTTTCGATAGGGCAGTTTATTCCACTGCCCTTCATGTATCTGCCAATGGTGTTTTTGCCGTAATGCAGGGGGATTACCTGCTTAAAGTGAAAGGCATTCTCTATCACCAACAAGGAGCCATACTCGGTAGCATCCACTTCGGCTTCCGGGTTTTCGTTCGCTTCTTTCTGGGTTTGTTTCAGCTTCGATACCCCCATTCTGATACCAAATTGCTTGCCACACTCCGAACATTCAAATACAAGGCGTTGTCCCGCTTTGTATTTTGTTTCATCAAAAGTTATGTAGCTGTCGCATTTGGGGCATCTTACTCTTTTCATTCTCTATCTGATATACTATTATAAAATAAGGTGAATAGCCTTATTTGTCCAGTTCGATTATCCAAGCTTCCTTAAAGTATTTTACACCTTTTAGTGAGCGAAGAGCCGTGTAAGCCTCCTCCTGATTGTCATAACTTCCGTATAAAACCTTAATGCTTCCTGTATTTTCGTACACTCTGGTTTGACTGAAACCCTCTTTCATGAGCTTGGCTGCATAGGCCTGAGCGTTTTTCTCGGTTACATGGCTAGCCAATACAAGCGCCCAATAGTGATTTTGCACCATTTTCTCGGCAGGTTTTGTAATGTTTCCTACAGGAATGGTGCGTTCTGCAGGGGTGTTGCTCGAATCAAATAGATTGGAAAATACACCGCTCTTAACCGGAATTTCACTGATACTTCTTCTGTGTTGCAAAGGGAAAGCCATTATCAGTGCCACTCCTATGAAGATAGCTGCTACTGCAATGTTCCTAAGAGTCTTTACACGAATGCTGATGCGTTTGTCTTCGAGGGGTACAATTTCGGCTGTGGCAACAGTTTCTTCCTTATGATTTTCTTGAGCTAAACTGTCCGACTTATTGATAATCCGAGTGTTGAGTTCCTTCTTCTTAAGATTAAATTCAAAGCTGTTGAGCGCGTAGAACGATGGTGTCAATATGCCACCGTCGAAAGGCTCGAAGCTGATGGCCCCATCATTATTCCATATCAGTTTTCCTAAGTCATTGAGTTCAAATACCCCTTCTGTCGCAAGTTCCTTTTGGATGTAGCCCACTTCAGCCTCTATCCGGTGCATTGCTTCGGGAAAACTGATATCGTATGTTTCCACATACGACTGTGCCAGAAGAGAATCATTGATGATAAGCTGTGGATTAAAGCCTAAAGTTCTGTAAGGAGGCAGGAACAACGCTTCCCGCTCATCATATCTTGAAACGATATGATGGGCTACAAAGCCTCCTAAACCGGGAACAATCACACAGTCGTTCTCAAGTAAAAGGATTTCAATATGTCGGTCAATTGTGGTCACATCTGCAAAAGTAAAAATTTTCTTTTGAAGTAGCAAGCCGTGGAAGCTAATTTCTTTATTTTTCTCTTTATTCTTAATTTATGCTGTGAAATGTCGTAGAAACTTTTTATCTTTGCATAGGATAGACTGTGCCCTGCACTTTGAGAGCCAATTCTCTTAGCACTCGTATGCACTATCTTTACCGATAACAACAAGATAAACAAGCTATTATGGAATTTAAAAAAACTGAAATAGAAGGGGTGTGGGTTATCCAACCTAAGGTGTTTAACGATGCCAGAGGCTATTTCTTCGAGGCTTTCAAACAAGAGGAGTTCGACAAGAACATAGGCTACCACGTGGATTTTATACAAGACAATGAGTCGAAGTCGGATTATGGAGTGCTGCGCGGGCTACATTATCAGAAAGGAGAATTTTCGCAGGCAAAGCTGGTTCGTGTCATTAAAGGCAAGGTAATCGATGTGGCTGTAGATTTACGTAAGGACTCTGCAACCTTCGGAAAGTATGTAGCCGTTGAGCTTTCGGATGAAAACAAGACACAGTTCTTTATCCCACGTGGATTTGCGCATGGCTTCCTTGTACTGTCTGATGAGGCAATCTTTACTTATAAAGTAGATAATGTGTATGCTCCCCAGAGCGAGGCCAGCGTAAAGTGGGATGATAAAACCATTGATATAGCATGGCCTATTGCCCACAAGGATATTAAACTGTCGGATAAGGATCGGAATAATGCCATAACATTATCGGAGGCTTACCACTTTTAAAAGCATACGGGTGTGGTAATGTTCGTGGGCAGATATTCTTATAACGGGCTCGGAACTGCTGAAAAAAATGGGTAAGAAATAAGTTTTGAATATGAGGAATAAGTTTTTGTGTTTTTCTTTGTGCCTTTTAAGCTTCTTTGCATGCCGAAATAATGGTGGTGAGACGTCGAAAGAGAAGGAGGATGCGCAGGCAAAGGCTATGCTTCAGGGGCTGTGGGTGGACGATGAAAGCTACAATCCTGTCATGATGGTAAGGGGCGACAGCATCTTTTATCCGGACTCTGCCAGTATGCCTGTACAGTTCTGGATATACAAAGACAGCCTCTATTTGCAGGGACAACACGTAAACAGCTATAAGATTCAGAAACAAGCCCCCCATCTGTTCATGTTCCTGAACGAGAATGGCGACGAGGTTACGATGGTGAAAACGGGGAATAAATTGCTGAAATCGGCATTTAATTACCATGTCTATGCCATGAATACCTTTAATGAAACAGCATCAGACACCATTGCCAGTATCGACCAAGGCTACTTTGAAAATAAAATATCCATTAAGACAACACCTGATAAAGTGTATAAATCCACCTATAATGCCAATGGGATAGAGGTAGATAATGTTTATCTGGACAACGTTGCCACGTTGGAGCTTTATAGTCAGGGAAAGCTGGTTTATTCGCATTCTTTCAGAAAAGGAGAGTTCGCTTCGCTTATTCCAGAGAGTTTCTTATCGAAGTTTATCCTGCGAAAGTTCGAATTTGTCCGTGCCGACAAAAAGGCTTTTGTGTACAATGTAACGATAGGTATTCCGGATGCAACGACCAGTTCTGTCATCGAGTTAAAGCTAACTCCGCAAGGAAAAATGAGTAAGCGATTATTGTAATCATAAGTAATTGATATATAAAGGATTAGAAAAGGCCACCTTTTACATTATAAAAGGTGGCCTTTTTCATTGTAATATATGCCCTTTTAGTCGATAAAAGGAGCCCTTTTGCCATATTCGTATTCGGAGAAAAAAACAGAAGATTTTCTATTGCTTTTGAAAGTATGGCGATACTTATGTGAAAAGTTGCGTCTTGCTCTCTTTTTTACTACTCCATGTTTACCCTTCTCTGAAGAAGTCGAGGGCTTCTTTCACTTCCTCTTCGGTTATAACCTGATTAATCCTGATGTCGCCGATGCCTCTAAGGAGTGTAACATTGATTTCATTTCCCCTGTTTTTCTTGTCATGGCGCATATAGCGGATAAGCTCCTCGTAGTCGTCGCAGGTAATGGGAAGAGCTCCATAGTATTCCCTGATATAGTTTACGGTCTGGCGCATCTGGTCGGTAGGGAACCCTACCTTGACGGAGGCAAGGTATAACTCGGCTATCAGGCCGTATGCCACGGCATAACCGTGAAGGATAGGCGAGTGTTTTAGTGCCCATGCCTCAAAGGCGTGTCCGAAGGTATGCCCAAGATTCAGCGCCTTTCGTATGTTCTGTTCATGAGGGTCTTTTTCAACAATCGTCTCTTTTACCTTGATACTTTTTTGGAGCATAGAGGATAAAAGGGCAAGATCGGGATGATCGATATCGAACTTGATGAGTTCTGCCCACATGGATGGATTTGCAATCAAGCCATGTTTTAGCATTTCGCCATAGCCGCTCTTAATGTTTTCTGCATCCAGAGTTTTGAGCCAAGTGGTGTCGATGAGGACAAAGTTGGCATTGTTGAAGACACCTATTTCGTTTTTTAATCCGCCAAAATTGATGCCGGTCTTTCCTCCTACACTGGCATCTACCATCGACAGCAGCGTGGTTGGGATATTGATAAAGTTGATACCACGCTTAAAGGTAGAAGCTGCAAAGCCGCCTAAGTCGGTTACCATGCCACCTCCAAGGTTAATGAGAAGCGAGTTGCGGGTAGCCTTTCCCTCCTGCAACCCTTCCCATACATGGGAAAGCGATGCCAAGTCCTTATGTTTGTCGCTGTGGCCGATGGTGATAACTTGCTCCTCTTGAATGCGTAAATAGTTTAGAATAAGTGGCAGACACTTTTCCTTGGTGATATCATCGACAAGGATAAACGTCTTGTCGTGTTTACATTCTGCTATAGAAACAGCTAAATCATGCTTTAAATTCTTTGAAATGACAACTTTTTGCTCCATAGTTCTTCTTCTTTTATCTTCTTGTACACAAAATTAAGCTATTCTGTAGCGATTCGTCAGTTAATTCGTTTACTTTTTAATTTCTTTCACATAGTTGTGGCACTTTCTGCGCAACTATGGTTTAGTCTGTGCAAATTCCGGACTGTTATGGGCAAGATACCTAAACGCAAATACCCTTCCAAAGTTCATGAAAACTTTGGAAGGGTATTCATCATGGATGGTAAAATACTATGAAAATAAGTCTTATGCTTTATTTTTCATCTATGTCATCGAAGTCTTCGCTATCGAAGTCGGAATCAAAGCCAAGGAAGTCGGGAGCCGTGAAGGCATCCATTTGCCTACGGTCTTTCTTCGTTGGGCGCCCGGTTCCTCTGGCACGATCTACAAATCCGCTTATCCTGCTCATCTCCAGAAGCTCATATTGCTTGGCATCTGTTACGTTTTCGTAAACCTCCGGAATAAGTTTGGCCCCGACACGCTGTTCTATCGGTTTAAGAACTTTGAAAGAGTAGGTGATCGGTGGTTTCTTTACGTGGACGATTTCGCCTGCTTTCAATGAAAAAGAGGGCTTTACACTAATGCCTTTTACCGTAACCCTATTGTTTTTGCAGGCATTGGCTGCCAGCGAGCGGGTTTTGAAAATACGGGCAGCCCATAGCCATTTGTCTATTCGTGCGATATCTCCCATCGTGCTTGTTTCTACTTACTTCTTTCCCAGTTTGTTGTATTGGTTCATGGTAATGTTGATACCCGCCAATACGAAGCTCTTGATAATATCTCCGGCCGTATCTAACGTAGGTTGAAGAACTTTCATTTCTTCCTCGGAATAATGTCCTAAAACCCAATCAACCTGTCCGCCTTTAGGATAGTCGTTACCTACTCCGATACGTAATCGTGCGTAATCCTGTCCGATTAATTGCTGAATGTTCCCCAAGCCGTTGTGCCCTCCATTCGAGCCATTGCCTTTTAAACGGAAAGCGCCGAGGGGCAAAGCTATGTCGTCGGATATTACCAAGAGACGGCTTTGGTCGATATTCTCCTTGCCAAGCCAATAGCGAACGGCATTTCCGGAGAGATTCATAAAGGTGGTAGGCTTTAGCAGAATAACCTTTCTGCCTTTTATGGAAAGCTCTGCGATGTATCCGTAGCGTTTGTCTTCAAAAACAATATTGGACGCTTTAGCCAAAGCGTCCAATACCATAAATCCTGTATTGTGGCGGGTACCCTCGTATTCTTGTCCGGGGTTTCCTAATCCACAGATTAAATATTTGTCCAATGTTATTGAGAAAATATTTGCCTATACAATTCTTTCTTTATTCCTGCTCGGCAGCAGCTGCAGCCTGAATAGAGTTACGTGTAGCCTTGATAGAGCATACAACAACTTCCTTAGAAGTAACTAATTCGAGGCCTTCGAATGAAAGCTGGCCAACTTTGATACTTTTACCAATCTGAAGAGCTGTAACATCGATGTCAAGATGCTCAGGAATCTGCTGGTAAGGAGCCTTTACATTAATCTTGCGGATAGACAAGTTCATGCGACCACCATCGCGAACACCCTGTGCAAGACCGGTAAGTTTAACAGGAACACCAATGGTAATAGGCTTCTGATCGTTTACTTCGTAGAAATCTACGTGCAACAAAGCGTCTGTTACCGGGTGGAACTGAAGCTCCTTCATGATAGCTGTGTGAGGCTCGCCGTCGATTACCAACTCTACTACATAGATGTGTGGAGTGTAAACAAGTTTGCGAAGCTCCGACATTGGAGATGCAAATGAGAAAGCAACCGGCTTACCATTCTCTCTCTTCTCACCATAAAGGTTGCAAGGAATCAAACCTTCTTTACGCATTAATTTTGAAGCTTTCTTTCCAAGGTCGTTACGCTTCTGACCTGTAATCTTAATTTCTTTCATAGTTTTTTGTGTTACTCTAAATTAATATGAACGTTAATTCGCCATCACACAACCGGGAAATTGCAGAGAGCCCTGCTACTCCCCAAATCTGTAAAAAGCGGTGCAAAGGTACGTATTTTCTGCTTAAAATAATCCCTTTTGGCTAAAAAAAGTAGAAAAAGGTGTATTTGCTTGTATGAGCGTAGGATTTTTCCTACATTTGCATTGATATTTATTGAATGAAATATAAGTTATAATCGAGAGAGATGATAAACAGAGAACTGATTCGTATTAAGGTTGTACAGCTGACTTATGCTTACTATCAAAATGGTAATCGTAACATGGGTGCTGCAGAGAAAGAACTACTGCTGAGCCTTTCAAAAGCTTATGATCTTTACAACTACCTGCTGGGACTATTGCTGGCAATCAACGAAGAGGAACGCCGTCGCATAGAAATTGCCAGCCGTCGTGCAGAACGTGAAGGTACAATACAGCCCTCTACTCGTTTTATAGAGAATAAGTTTATTCTGCAATTAGAGGAAAACGAACAGTTACGCATGTTTCTCGAAAATCAGACGTATAGTTGGGAAGAGGATATCGAGACTGTTCGTCAGCTATGTGATATCATAGAAGATAGTCCTGTTTATACAGATTATATGCTTGGTGAGACCAATTCTTATGAAGCCGATCGTGAGTTTTGGAGAAAACTATATCGCAGTGTCATTGAAGGAAACGAATTGCTGGATGCTGTTTTGGAAGAAAAAAGCCTGTATTGGAATGACGACAAGGAGATTGTTGATACCTTTGTTGTTAAAACCATCAAGCATTTCGAAGAAGAGAAGGGTAGTGGGCAGGAACTTTTGCCGGAGTTTAAGGACGAGGATAGCCGCAAGTTTGCCATTGATTTGTTCAATGCTACTATCCTGAATGCCGAAGAATACCAAAGGTATATGAGTAACGCAAGTTACAATTGGGATTTTTCCCGTCTTGCTTATATGGATGTTGTTATCATGCAGATTGCCATAGCTGAAATAGTAAACTTCCCTAATATTCCGGTAGAGGTTACGATTAACGAATATGTGAACCTGGCAAAGATATATAGCACGCCCCGTAGCGGTGGTTATATCAATGGAATGCTTGACAGCATAGCCCGACAGTTGATAGAAAGTGGAACGGTACTAAAGGCAATGCCACAGCCCAAAAACCATAAAGAGCCAAAGAATATGAAGAGAAACAGAAACTTTCGTAAAGGAGAATAACTGTTCTGGTTCTGTTAATCCATAGCAAAGCAAAATAGAGTAATAATTTAAATTAAATAGAAATGAATACAGTCATGTTATTAGCTGCACAAGCACAGCAGGGAGGTTCCGGCCTTCCAATGATTATAATGATGGTCGCCATCTTTGTAATTATGTATTTCTTTATGATTCGCCCACAGCAGAAGAAGCAGAAAGAAATTCGCGCTTTCCAGAATTCTTTGAAGGAAGGCTCTGAGGTTGTAACCGGAGGAGGTATCTATGGTACAGTAAAACACATTGATATTGAAACCGGTAAGGTGAGTATTGAGATTGCGCGCGGCGTGGTAATTACTGTGGATAAGAGCTATGTCTTTGGCTCTGTTCAGGCTCCGCTGAATCAAAAGTAATTCAAAAATGGTTAATGTTCTCCTTATATAGTATAATAAGGTGGAATAAGGATGGAACTCGATAAATCAATATTAAAGATAGATATCATCAGAAACTTCTTGTTGAAGATATTCAGCAAGGAGTTTTTGATTTTCGTGTTTTTCCTTGCGTTGAGTGGGAGTTTCTGGTTAATGATGACGCTTAATGACTCTTACGAGACAGAATTGTCAGTAGAACTGCGTCTGACGGATGTCCCCAAGAATGTAGTTGTTACCGAGGAACTCGATTCTGTCGTTCGTTTTACAGTGCGCGATAAGGGTTTCCAGATAGCAACGTATGAATATGGGAAGGCACTGAATCCTATTTTTGTGAGTTTCCGGCAGTATAATGATGGTAAAAGCAGAGGGGTAATCCCTTTGAATGATATACAGAAGCAGCTAAGTGCAAGACTGCATAAAAGCACAAAGATAACATCTATAAAGGCCACTAATATTGAGTTCAGTTTTAATTACGGTCAGCACAAGACAGTTCCTGTAAAGCTCTTGGGAACGATTAAGCCCGGACATAATTATAATTTGGCTTTTGTGCGATTCTATCCTGAGACAGTTACTGTCTATGCCGGACGGCGTACACTCGACAGTATTGGCTCCGCTTATACGGAACGACAGCATATTTCTAATGTAACAGAGACAAAGGAGTTTGAGGTAGAACTACAGAAAGTTCAACGGGCAAAGTTTGTTCCCAACAAGGTAAAGGTGAAACTTTACCCAGATGTATTGACCGACGAAACCGTTTCCGTCCCAATCGAGGTTATCAATCTTCCAAGTGATAAGGTTTTAAGAACTTTTCCCAGCAAGGTGCAAGTTCGTTTTGTGGTGGGGGCTTATCGTCTTCGTTCCATGCCAAGAAATGCCGAAACTAAGGAATTGCTGCCGGTGGGCTTCCGAGTAGTAGCCGATTATAATGCGGTAGCAGGTGGAAAGGCCAGCAAATGTCCTGTGTATGTGGCTTCTTCGCCCGAAGGTATTCGTAATATACGAACGCTTTCCGGCTCTGTCGATTATGTTATTGAGCAGCGATGATTATAGCTATAACCGGTGGAATAGGGAGTGGTAAGTCGTATATTTGTAGTCTGTTGGCCAAGTATGGAGTGGAAGTGTACGATTGTGATGCGCATGCCAAGCGCCTGATGGCAACTTCGACAGCATTGCAACACGACCTGAATAATCTTGTGGGGCAACCTGTTTTTGCGGATGGAACTTTTAATAAGGCACTGTTGGCGCAATATTTATTGGAGAGCGATGCTCATAAGCGGGCAGTAAACAACATTGTCCATCCCGCAGTTGCGCACGATTTCGAAACCTCTGGCTACACATGGTTGGAAAGTGCTATCCTTTTTGAAAGCGAGTTTGATAAGCGAACGAAGATCGATAAGGTAATTTGTGTAACAGCTCCAGTAGAGGTTAGGGTGCAGCGAATTATGAAGCGCGACCATATTACTGAGGAAAAAGCCCGTGAATGGATAGCAAAGCAAATGCCACAAGAGGAGATAATGGCACGCAGCGACTTCAATATCGTATGTGATGGCTCGGAAAAAGAGAAGGAAGAGCAAGTGCGACAAGTACTTTCCGCCTTAAAATAGGTGGATACTTTTGCCTTTTCGTCTTTAAACAATATGAAATAGTAAATTAGAAAAATAATATAAATAATAATTTTAGAAAATGTTACAGACAATTCTTTCAATTGCAGGTAAACCCGGACTTTACAAATTAGTGAGCCGTGGTAAGATGAATCTTATAGTTGAAGCACTCGACGGTACCAATAAACGTCAGCCCGTATTTGCTACCGATCGTGTAACAAGCCTTGCCGACATCGCAATGTTCACCGATAGCGAGGATGTTCCATTGGGCGATATCCTTACCAAGGTACGTGAAAAGGAGAACGGTAAAGAGGCTTCTATTAACTGGCGTAAGGCTTCAGCCAAAGAGTTGCAGACTTACTTTGCCGAGATTTTACCCAACTTCGACCGCGACCGTGTGCACAACAGTGATATCAAGAAACTGCTTCAGTGGTACAATATCCTTGTTAAAGCCGGTGAAACAAACTTTGAAGAGGACCTTAAACCAACCGAAGGCGACAATATTGATAATCGTTTAGAGCAGGAGTAACCTCTCTATCTGTAACAATGGTACAAAGGCCTTAAACTCTTTTATCAGGAGTTTAGGGCCTTTTTGTGTATGGATTTCCTATAATGTATAGGCTAAACTACTTTATTTCAGCATTTTCTGCTTATCCAAAATCGTAATATCCTTGCCATGAATTTCGATAGCCCCTTCCTTCTCGAAGTCGGATAAGACACGGAGCAGGGAGAACTTCTGAATACCGAAGGAGTCGGCAATTTCCTTGCGTGAGCGGGTTAGGTGTACCTTATTTGTGCCTTGTTCGCCCGAACGTTCCAGCAGTAAGTAAGCCACTTTTTCACGAACGGTGAATAAACTCAGCACTTTCATCTTCTGGGTGAGGAAAACATCAATGTTCGAAAGGGTGCGAATAAAGTTCATACGGATATGCTCGTCGTCGTTGATAAGAGCCTTGAGCACATCCGGGCGCATTCGGAACAACTCCACTTTGCTCTCTGTTTCCACGCTGACAGGGAGACTTTTATCCTTGGCAAAGATAAAAGCGGGGGCTACCATATTGCCCATTCTAAGTTTACTTACCTCCACTTGTTTGCCCGAAAGCGACGACATTCTGCAGATCAACTCTCCACTTACGATAATATCTACATGCTTGCAAGGCATGCCTGCCAATGCATAAACATCATGGGCATCCAGTCGCACAATGTTGTAATGTACCCCGCTAAGTGTCATTTCTATCTCTATTTCGTGCATTCCGGCGAAGAGCGGGCAGCGTAACAGAGCTTCCATTATATGCTTTTCCATACATGCAAAAGTACTATATTTTTAGCAAATCTTGTATATTTAACCAGCTTTAACCACGAAGAGTAACATTTGTGCCCTACAGTCTGCTTGGTGTTGTATAATTTTGTATCATAAAATTTTCAGGATTCTTGGAAAAATCCGAGTTCTTGAACGAGTAACGCAAAAGGAAAAATAATGGAAACAAATCAATTAAAATCAATTAACCCATTCTCTGATTGGGATTTAGACTTGCTGATAGACTATGTACTAAAGTATCATCACCGGAATATTCGCCGCCGTGGTGAAGACCTGACAGCCCGTCTTACGAGTCTTGCAACCGAGCATCATGAACTCGATAGGGTTGCTGATCATTTCCGAAACAGTGTAGCCGACCTTGACATTCATTGCCAAAAAGAGGAGAATGTCCTTTATCCTTTTATATTGGAACTGTTTCATGCCTCTGAACTGGGACAGCAAGTAGGTGCTTTTCACTGTGGCTCCATTCAGTTTCCCATCAATGCCATGATGTGCGATCATGGCGATGAGTTGGAGCGTTACGAACGTATAGAGGAACTTACACATGGTTTCACGGCACCTGCAGGTGCGTGCGAGGAGTATATTCAGGCTATGGCCGACTTGAAAAAATATAAGCAGGACTTGGAAGAGCACATCGTAATGGAAGACGAAATCATCTTTCCACGTGCATTACAGCTCGAAGCTGCCAACTTGCAATATAATCAATAAGGGTAATGGCACTGAGCATAAAGAGAATATATGAGGAAGCATCTGCAGCCGATGGCTATCGTATTCTTGTCGATCGGTTGTGGCCCAGAGGACTTAGCAAGGATAAAGCCAAGGTGGATTGCTGGCTGAAGGAAGTGGGGCCGAGTACAGAATTGCGTAAATGGTTCCATCACGACCCGGAACTTTTCGGTGAGTTTGCCCTGCGATACGAAGCCGAGCTGAAGGGAAGCACAGCTTTTTCCGAGTTGCAACGGTTAGTAATGAAACATGAGAACGTAACCCTTCTCTATGCGGCTCATGATGCCGGGCATAATAATGCCGTAGTGTTGCGGCAGTTGTTACAAGGATAATGAAGACTGCTATTTTACAGAATAACCAGTTTGGTCATAACCAAATGACCTCTGATAAGAACTCCTTGGCTGAAAAGTCCAAGGAGTTTTTTATTGGGAAAATACCACATTAAGGGTATTGTATAACTGCGTTCCTAATTGTACTTTTGCAAAATATAATTTCGGTTAAGTTATAAATAAAGGATAAAATAAAGTGAATATGGAGCAAAAAGCAGTAAAGTCGAGTGGTGGACAGCGCAAACAGCTGATAATATGGATAACCGCTTTGGTACTGGGAGTAGTGCTGGGATTGTTTCAATGGAGCGGTCTTAATAGTGTTATGGACTTTATAGCGACGGTCTATACACGTCTTTTTCAACTTCTGGCAGTACCTACTATCGTGCTGGCTGTTGTTACAACTCTCGCTTCTTTTGCCGAACAGAAGGACACGGGTCGTATTTTTCGCCATGCAGTTAGCTATACTTTGCTGACAACTTTTGCCGCAGCTTTTGTAGGTTTAGGCTTATATCTTTTGATTTCACCATCAAATCTCCCTGCCAATATAGTAGCTAAGGGTATGGCTGATGTACCAACAGACATTCAGCATACCACATATTTGGAACATATCCTATCGGTTGTTCCTAATAATATTGTTAAACCTTTTCTTGACGGCAACGTGCTAAGTTTGCTATTATTAGCTTTTGCTGTAGGTATAGCATTGGCAAAGTTACCGAATAATGACCGGAAAGAGGTGCTAATGAAAGGTATTCGCGGACTCCAAGATTTGCTTTTCCTTTTGATTCGCGGACTTATTTGGTCGTTACCATTAGGTATTGTTGCCTTTGCTGCTCAACTTTCGGCTCAGGTAAGTGCCGGAATCGTAATGGGCTCTTTAGGAAAATATGTAGCTGTAGTCCTTATCGGCAATATTTTTCAATTCTTTATAGTCTTACCATTATTCCTTTTGGCTCGTGGTATTAATCCTTATAAAGCATTAGGAAAGATGATGCCGGCTGTACTCATGGCACTTTTTACCAAAAGTTCGGCTGCCACATTGCCGGTTACAATGGCATCGGCAGAGGAACGAATGGGGGTAGATAAGAAGGTTTCCCGATTTGTTTTACCCATCTGTACCACAATAAACATGAATGGCTGTGCGGCTTTTATTCTGGTAACCTCGCTTTTTGTGATGCAGAATGGGGGTACTACTTTCTCCGTAGGAACTCTGTTATTGTGGGTAGTTATCGCAGTCGTCTCGGCTATTGGTAATGCCGGCGTACCAATGGGGTGCTATTTCCTTACCTTATCATTAATGGCTGGGAATGGTGCTCCTGTAGGAATCATGGGTATTATTCTTCCTATTTATACCATTATCGATATGATTGAGACAGCCGAAAATGTATGGTCGGACTCGTGTGTATGTGCCATGACCGATCATGATTTGAAGAAGCAACGATAGATCAGGTAAACTTCTAATTGTAAACAAGCTCCGGATGAAACTTTCTTCGTATCTTTGCGCCCACGAATAAAGTTACTATAAATTATGATTTTAAACATTGTATTTATCCTGTTAGGTATTGTTCTCGTGTTATGGGGTGCCGATAGGCTTACCGATGGTGCAGTGGCAGTGGCACAGAAGCTGAATGTTCCCGAACTTGTTATAGGCTTAACGGTTGTTGCTATGGGCACAAGTATGCCGGAGTTTAGCGTTAGTTTGGTGTCAGCCCTAAAGGGAACACCCGACTTGGCAGTAGGTAATGTCGTCGGCTCCAATACCTTTAACACATTGCTTATTGTGGGTATTGCCGCTCTTGTCAACCCAATGATAATCAGCAAGAATACTGTTCAGAAAGATATTCCATTCGCCCTTGTTAGTTCTGTTGTTATGATGATGATGTGTTTCGACAGTAAAATCAGTCGTTTGAATGCTGCTGTTCTCTTTATTATGTTCATCATTTTTATGGTAATGACGGTGCAAGGAGCTATGGCTCAAAAGAGTTTGGCACAAGGAGAGGGGCAGGCAGCAGTAGTAAACGATACAACCGGCAATGAGACGAAGAAGCCTATGTCGAACTTGATGGCTGTTGTTTGGATAGTAATAGGTCTTGCTTGTTTAATAGGAGGCAGTAATCTGTTCGTAGAAGGGGCAACACAGGTTGCAGCACAGTTAGGTGTTTCGGAGGCGGTTATAGGTTTGACGATAGTTGCAGGTGGTACTTCCTTGCCCGAATTGGCAACAACTGTTGTGTCGGCACGCAGAGGTAACAGCGGTATAGCTATTGGGAATGTAGTGGGATCTAATATCTTTAACATCTTGGCTATTATCGGTATTACCGGACTTATTCAGCCAATGGCGATTCAAGGCATTACGATGACCGACTTCTATGTAATGGTTACATCCATAATTCTGCTATGGTTCTTCTCATTTACGAAGTATTCTTTGCAGCGATGGGAGGGCGCTGTGTTGGTATTGGTGTATATCGGCTATATGGTAAACCTGCTGATGCACGTGTAAGGTGCAGAAGAAAATAAGAAAAGATTGTAAAAATCAGTCCCTCGAAAGGAAACTCTTTCCTTTCGAGGGACTGATTTTTTTGTTGTATATTTTCCTAACGCTCCATGATTTTTAGGATAATTGCTAACCTGCTTATTATCAACTTGTTAGGCATACGTATAAAGCAGCGTGGCAAAAGAGCCTCTTTTACTCATGAAAAGGGCATCTTTTGCCAAGTAAAAGGGCATGTTTTACCACACAAAACAGGCCATATAGCAAAGCCGGGAGAAACTTGTTTAGAAAAAATACTTCGTGGCAGGGGGAACAACCGGTAGGGTGGAAGATAGAAAAAGAGGTTGAACAGTAGGAATAACCTTCGTGTTCAACCTCTTTTTATGTATAATCTCCTACTTGCTGTGTTGCAGGAGACTATAGAAAGTCTGTAGGCTTATTTGTAAATTTCGGCCAGTTTCTGCTGTAGAGCTTCACCTCTTAAGTCGGCTGCAACAATCTTTCCCTGTGGATCAACTAATATGTTTGCAGGGATGCTCATGATGCCATAAGTACCGGCAGCAGCACTTTGCCAACCCTTTAAATCAGACATTTGTGGCCAGTTCATGCCTAATTTTTTGACTGCTTCTGCCCATGCTTCCTTCTTCTGGTCGAAACTTACGCCAACAATTTCAAAGCCTTTTGTATGATAACGCTTATAAGCCTCTACTACGTTTGGCATCTCTTGTCGGCAAGGACCACACCATGAAGCCCAGAAATCAACAAGAACATACTTGCCTTTTCCCACCCATTGACTTAGCTTAACAGCCTTACCGGCAAGGTTATTCATCGTTAAATCGGTGTATTGAAGACCCGGCTGATGCTTCGCCATAGCCTCTTTATACTTCTTGATGTTAGCCATTTCAGGCTCATTATAGTAACCGCTTGTTGGGTCGCATACCTCTTCCAGCTCCTTATAGTCTAGATTATAGACAATCGACTCAATGTACTTAGCAGGCTCTTTCGAGCTTTTAAAGTTACGAGCAAAGTCAAGTACAGTAGCTGTCTGGACAGAATCAAGTTCTTCTGCCTTAGCCATAATATCACTAACGGTCTTCTTATCGGCATCGGTAAAGGTTGCGGGGTCCTTTTTTCTGAATTTACTGTATTCTTGAGTTAATGAATCCATCTGTGCAGAGATACCTCGTAGTTTACTTTCGTATGACTTAATGTCCTGTGCATTGGCTGCTAAAGCGCCTGTAACAAGCATGGTAATTAATAAAATCTTTTTCATAATCCGATGTTATTTTAAATTTATATTGGTTGCAAATGTAAGTAATTTATGCCGAATTTAATGCTGCTTTTAACATTTTATATATACAGGGAGGTGTAATATGAATTATTTTTGGTAACTTTGTGCCACTTTATTTGAACAGGGGTACTTGATAAACCCCCTCTAACAAAACAAGATATGCAAAAAACATCACAACAAGTGAGCGTACTGTTTATGCTTTTCAGTATTCTCTTCTGCGTTTGCCTGATTGCGGCAAACTTATTAGAAACAAAGCAAATTTCGGTTTTAGGCTTCAGTCTTACCGGTGGTTTAATAGTTTTTCCGGTATCGTACATCATCAACGATTGCGTATGTGAGGTGTGGGGATATAAGAAAGCACGCCTGCTGATATGGGTAGGTTTCGCGATGAACTTCTTCTTTGTGAGTATGGGAGCCATCTGTGATTGGATTCCGGGCGCACCTTATTGGCATAATGATGTTGGGTTTCATGCAGTGTTTGGGCTTGCGCCTCGTGTTGCAGCAGCCTCTTTTGTGGCTTTTCTGTTAGGCTCTTTTGCTAATGCTTATGTTATGAGCAAGATGAAACTGCATGATGAAGGGAAGCATTTCTCACTTCGTGCCATCCTTAGTACTATTGCCGGAGAGAGTATCGATTCGCTTATCTTCTTCCCGTTGGCACTCTATGGAGTTGTTCCTACCGAGAGTTTGCCGGAGCTGATGATAGCCCAAGTACTGCTAAAAACCCTTTATGAGGTCATAGCTCTTCCGCTTACCATTCGGGTGGTGAAGTATCTGAAACGTTCGGAAGGTGTAGATGTGTATGATGAAGGAATAAGCTATAATATCTGGAAGATATTCAGCATATCGTAAGGAATACAGATAGCAACCGATAAAAAACAAACACGACAGCTATGACACGCGAAAATGAAGGTTTGCATTCATTAGGAAAGCAAACAAAGTATAGCATGAATTATGCACCGGAGGTGCTGGAAACATTTGTAAACAAGCATCCCGGCAACGACTATTGGGTACAGTTCAATTGTCCGGAGTTTACCAGTCTTTGTCCGATTACGGGGCAACCTGACTTTGCAGAGATAAAAATATCGTATGTTCCGGGCGAGAGAATGGTGGAAAGCAAGAGCTTAAAGCTGTATCTTTTCAGCTTCCGAAACCATGGAGACTTCCATGAAGACTGTGTAAATATCATCATGAAAGATCTTATAAAGCTCATGCAGCCTAAGTATATAGAGGTTACGGGTATTTTTACTCCACGTGGTGGCATTAGTATTTATCCTTATGCTAACTATGGTGAGCCTGATACAAAGTATGAAAAGCTAGCCGAGCACAGGTTTATGAATCATAATATGTAAAAAAGAAGAAGCCCATGATTTGAATTTTTCTCATAATCGTGGGCTTCTTTATGTACTTTATAATCCTCTTTTATTAATAACTGAACTTTCGCAAGAGCAAAGTCTAATCTTCGTCAGAATACTTCTGGAGGAATCTTTACTTCTTGATAGTATCTTGTTTTGCAGCCTGTTTCTCGGCTTCTTGTGCTTTTCTGTTAGCTTCAAGGGCACTTGCCTTGCGGTGATATTGCATTACTTTCTTGCCAAAGAGTGCCGCCATCGAGTCGGTAGCAAGGTAAACCATTGTGCCATGATCGAAGCCTACGGAGTCTTTCGGGATGCGGTTTCCTTTTTCATCAACGGTATCTTTGTATAAATATAGGCGACCATTGAAGATATGCCATGAGGTATAATTGGTTACTTTAGGGTATTCCACAGGGCTTTCATCCTCTAGGGTGTTGATTTTCATGATGTAACCAACAGGAGAAGCTTGGTTGAAGCTCTTTAGTGTAAAACCATATTCACGAGGAATGAAGAGTGCATTCTTGAGAGAGTCGCTCATTTCTGCCATTATTTCTTCCTCTGTTTTCAAAGGATTAGGTTTTAATTTGGGGATAACTTGGAAAGTCCAAGTACCTTTCATTTGCTCAAGGTCTATCACTAATGTTGCCTCGTTTTTGTTCTTTGGATTTACCATAATGGCTAGTTTGTCGCCAATCTCGGGTGTACCAAATACTTGAAAGTTGCGCTTTGCATTGATAATGTTATAGTGAACAGGGTCGCCACCGGAGTCGGGAAGAAGTACTATTTCTGTATCAGAACAACCATCACATGCCAAACCATAGATGGTTTTATCACCTTTTAAGCCTACCTCCTTGTCAATAGCCCCTTTGTCGCCCGCAGAAGTGGAATCGAAACAAGCGGTAAAGGTAAATAGAGAAAATAAGAGTAATGGTATAATGACTTTCTTCATAAATGAAAATACTTATTGGTTGAATGTTTTTTATGCCTTTCTGTAGGCTAACCGACGTCTGATTTTGTAGGCTTTTGCAAAGATAGTCAATTATTGTAAAATATAGAGTAGGGGGTCGGCTTTTTGGAATTTTTTATCTAATTTTGCACGAGTAATTGCCTTAATTGCAATTATCTTGTCTATAAAAAAGAGAATTAAATTACATATGGGAAGAAAAATTAAATTCAGTCTCATTTATCGAGACATGTGGCAGAGTTCCGGTAAGTTCCAGCCACGTAAGGATCAGTTAGTTCGCATTGCTCCACTTTTTGTAGAAATGGGTTGTTTTGCTCGTGTCGAGACGAATGGTGGTGCTTTCGAGCAGGTTAATTTGCTGGCAGGTGAGAATCCAAATGAATCTATACGTGCTTATACTAAGATACTTCACGAGGCAGGAATTCAGACACACATGTTGGATCGTGGCTTGAATGCACTGCGTATGTACCCTGTTCCTGATGACGTTCGTGCGATGATGTATCGTGTAAAACATGCTCAAGGTGTGGACATTCCACGTATCTTTGATGGTTTGAATGATATTCGCAACATAGCTCCTTCTATTAAATGGGCTAAGGAAGCCGGTATGATTCCACAGGCAGCCCTATGTATAACAAACTCTCCTGTCCACACGCTAGAGTATTATGCAAAACTAGCTGATGAGGAAATTGCTGCCGGCGCAGAGGAAATCTGTTTGAAGGATATGGCTGGTATCGGGCAGCCGGCATTTTTGGGGCAGCTTACAAAGATGATTAAGGATAAACATCCGGAAATCATTATCGAATATCATGGACATTCAGGACCGGGCCTTTCAATGGCTTCTATGTTGGAGGTGGCAAAGAATGGTGCCGACATCCTTGATGTAGCTATCGAACCATTATCATGGGGTATGGTACATCCCGACGTTATTTCTGTACAAAGCATGTTGAAGAATGCAGGCTTCGACGTTCCGGAAATCAATATGGATGCTTATATGAAAGCACGTGCCATGACTCAGGAGTTTATCGATGAATGGTTAGGTTACTTCATTAACCCTAAGAATAAGATTTCCAGTTCATTGCTGTTAGGTTGTGGTTTGCCGGGTGGCATGATGGGTTCCATGATGGCAGACTTAGGTGGAATCCATACCACTATCAATAATTTGCGTAAGAAGAAGGGCGAAGAAGAGCTTTCGCTTGAAGACTTGTTGATTAAGTTGTTCGACGAAGTAGCTTACGTATGGCCACGTGTGGGTTATCCTCCATTGGTAACTCCATTCTCTCAATACACTAAGAACATTGCCTTGATGAATTTGCTTACACTCGAGCAAGGCAAGGGTCGCTTCGTAATGATGGACGATTCTATGTGGGGAATGATTCTTGGTAAGAGTGGTAAGGTGCCGGGCAAGATTGCCCCGGAGCTTATCGAACTGGCTAAGGAGAAAGGGCTTGAGTTTACAGATGCCGACCCTCACACATTAATTCCCAATGCTCTTGACGATTTTAGAAAGGAAATGGATGAGAATGGTTGGGACTATGGTCAAGACGACGAGGAACTGTTCGAACTTGCCATGCACCCGGAGCAGTATCGCAACTATAAGAGCGGTCAGGCTAAGAAGAACTTCTTGGCAGATCTTCAGAAGGCTAAGGATGCGGCACTTGGCGCTACTGTTAGTCCGGAAGAGGCTGCAGCGTTTAAGCATGCAAAGGCCGATGCCTTGGTAGCTCCTGTAAAGGGTCAGCTATATTGGGAATTCCAAGGCGATGGTGAGGCTGCTCCCGCTATAGAGCCGTTTATCGGTAAGGAATACAAAGAAGGCGATGTGTTCTGCTATATCGTTGCAACATGGGGTGAAATTGTAACTGTTCCTGCTGCACTTGGCGGCAAACTTGTAGAGATTAATGCTAAACAAGGTGCTAAAATGAATAAAGGCGATGTTATTGCTTATATCGAGCGTGAGCACGAAGCATAAGCCTTTACGTCTGGAACAAATAGAATAAACAAGACGATTCATGCGTGGAAGACTCCTCGTGTGAATCGTTTTTTATAGCCTAAAGTATGGATTATAACGCTATTATAGACAAGTATTATTCTGATAACGAGCCATTAAAGCATATCTTACTGGTACACAGCAAGGCGGTAACAGATATGGCTTTAGAGATTATTCGTAAGCATCCCGAATTGGGAGCGGATAAGACTTTCGTGGAAGAAGCTGCTATGCTGCACGACATTGGTGTCTTTCTTTGCGATGCTCCCGGTATAGAATGTTATGGAACGGAGCCCTATATCTGTCATGGCAGATTAGGTGCAGAGTTGTTACGCAAGGAAGGCTTTCCAAGACATGCTCGTGTTTGTGAGCGACATACCGGAGCCGGAATTTCCAAAGAGCAGATACTTACTGCTCGTCTTCCCCTTCCGCAGCAAGACTTCCTACCCGAAACCATCGAAGAAAAGATAATCTGTTATGCCGATAAATTCTTTTCAAAGAGCCGGTTGAATGTTACCAAAACAGTGGAGCAAGCTGAAGGAAGTCTTGCTAAGTTCGGCGTATCAGGCGTAGAACGGTTTAAGGAATGGAACAGAATGTTTGGGGATATTCCAGAGAGGTAATGTCAGGAAACGCTTTTGTTCACGCAAAAACTGAATGACATACTTGCTGAATGGTCCTCAGAATAATAGTTGTGTGTTATCTTACAGCTTGTAAAGGGTATGAATATGAAAGGAGTTAAGACCGAAACCTTAACTCCTTTTCGTGTTTTGTGGAGCTGGCGGGAGTCGAACCCGCGTCCGCACAAGGAAACCATATGCTTTCTACATGCTTATTCCGGACTTCGATTTTCGAGTATTGGCAAGACCCGGACCACCAACCAATACCTTATCCTCTAAAGTTTCACAAGTGTTTCGAGGCAAATACCTGCTATCTCCGATTATCCTGCATCGCTAAATCCTCCGATTCGGAAACACATCTTTGGAGCGATGTCCCGTTCCATCATCTAATGACGGAATAAAGCCAGTAACCTACTGTACTTCGGTTAGGCAGCGAGAGCGTAATTATTTTCGCCAATTAATTGTTCGGTAACTGTGATTAAAGAGCTAATCACCGACGCTCTGCATGCTTACATACCATCTCGTCTTGCCGTCAAATCCAAACAACCCCGTGTGATATGTGGGTGCAAATGTACGTATAAAATCCGGTTTATAGAGCGGAATTCATAAAAAAGTTCTGAATTTTTGCTTGCATTGCAAAGAAAGTTTATACCTTTGCAGCCGATGATGAGTTTGTTAGTAGAGACATATATAGGTGGAAAGACAAATCTTTTGCAGGATTTATTACGATGCACAGCAATAAATCCTGCAAACTTTGTGTCTGATACTATGGGCAATATTACAGCTAAAAATATTGCAAAAAAGATGATAAATTATTTGGCAGTTCCAAATAATTTGTTACTCTCTCTCT
>JBHAEI010000024.1:0-49247 GCA_041855505.1 Prevotella sp. | reverse complement strand
GAGATAGTTCTCTAACTTCAGACGGAAGTAGGATAGTTCTTTCTTTGTCGTTTCCATAATTCATGTTATTTTTAGGTTATACATTATCATATTATCGGATTCCCATTGCCTTATTGAACTTGCCGAGTTTGTCGGCGAGCTGCTCCATGTCATGCTCAATCTTCTTGTTGGTTATACGGGCATAAATCTGTGTAGTCTTGATGTTGGTATGCCCCAACATCTTCGAAACACTCTCCATCGGAACGCCCTTACTCAGTGACATCGTAGCAAATGTATGCCTTGCAAGATGGAAGGTCAGGTTCTTCTTGACACCGCAAAGGTCAGCAATTTCTTTCAAATATGCGTTGGTTTTCTGATTTGTCAAGATGGGAAACAGCTTGCCGTCCCGATAGGTCTTATGACTGTACTTGGCGATGATACTCTTGGGAATGTCAAGAAGCAACACATTTGTTTCCACGCTTGTTTTCTGCCTTTTAGTCATAATCCACTGCTTGTCATCGAGCGTGACGATATTGTCCGGTGTGAGATTGGACACGTCGATGTATGCCAGTCCTGTAAAGCAGGAGAAGATGAAAATGTCCCTTACCAGTTCCAAGCGGTGGATGTCCAATTCCTTGTTGGCTATTTTCATGATTTCCTCGTCCGTGAGAAAGCCGCGATTGACAGGCTCCAGATGAAAACGGTGATTGAGGAAGGGGTCGTGAAGAAGATAACCACGTTTTTGCGCATAGATGGTTACGGTCTTGAGTGCCTTCATTTTTTTGACCGATGTATTGTAAGCGCAGCCTGCCATCGTGCTTAGATACAACTCAAAATCCTGTACCACGGATGGCGTAAACTCTGTAAGTCCTATATCCTTTCTTCCATATTTATGGATAAGGAACTCTGAGAAATGTCTTCTCAAAACACTGTATTTCTGCAGGCTGTCCTTGCTGATGGTGTGTCCGACACGCTGCTTGATGTCTTCGTTGAACTTGTCGAATACCGGGAGAAAAGTTGTGTACTCCCTGTCTTTTCCTATAAAAAAAGAACGGATTTTCTCCAATGACAGGGACTCGTCATCCTCAAACTTGCGGTAAATTCCATTCAGTGTAGTGGAAATGGAGTCCAATGCCGCATTGACGGACAAGCTTTCTGCCGTCCGACCTTTAAGTCGGCTTGTGGCATTATTCCACATTGTCTTATCCACGAAAATTTTCGTCGAGCCAAAATTTGCCATTTCTCCGTTAAGGAATACACGGAGCATTACAGGCGACTTTCCTTCTTTGTTCTCATAGTTTGAGCGTAGGTAGAAGGACACCTTGAAATTTGTTCTCATAATGCATCATTCTTTTGTGTAGCACTCGGCTGCAAAGTTAATATATAACATACTGAAACAGAAAGAATTGATGCCTTCAATTTGGTATTCAAAATCCTGTCATTGCTACATTTTTTATTGCTACAATTTTTGTGTAGCAGTTTATGTAGCAGAATTTGACCGAATGATGATTGTCAAAACATAGGGTTATGCCGTCAGGCGATAGAGGTATATACAAAGAAAAATCGTTGTAAAACCTTGATTTTACAACGATTATTAATTTTTGAAGGCTAAAATGACAACCCTTGTGAAGTCCTTTTGAAGCCTATTAGCGGAGAGAGAGGGATTCGAACCCCCGGTGCCTCTCAGCACGACGGTTTTCAAGACCGTTGTAATCGACCACTCTACCATCTCTCCATTGGTAATTGATTACCGTTTATTGCTCCCTAAAAGCGAGTGCAAAGGTATTACTTTCTTTTGTAAGTACCAAACTTTTTAGTAAAAAAATTTAAGGCAACAAGTTTCTTTTTATCAGATAGAGCAACTTTCCTTTGTTTATTATCAGTCGCCAAAGTTGTTTCATTCTGGCTTATTTCTTCCATACTCTATTCATACTGACCGCTGGCTAAGAAGTCTTTCCCTTTTGTATTTCGCTTATCTCAACCATAGTCACTCTATCTTTCCTCTATACCTTCACTTATATAGTTCAAAAGTATCTGCTATTTTTCTTCATATTTGCCTTATATCAATCATGTATTTGGCTTATATCAATCATTGGTTACTTACTTGTTTCCTTTATACTCCGCTTATGACGCTTAAAGGAACGGTAGTCATCCAGCTCTATTTCTACCTCCGGCTCTTGCAGTTCTGATGCACGAGGAAGATTAAACTTCATATATTTAATGTTCAGGCCGCGCTCTATCCACTGATTCTCATAATAGGTATGAATACCTAATATTTCACGAGTTTTCTCATCAATATTAACAGATACACGTTGAGCTTCGTCCAAATCGTTGCCATAAAGGTCTTCCGTCCGATACAGAATAGGCAACTTATTCACGTTTACCATGTAAGTTGTATAGGTAAAAAGGAAGTTCGAATCGGTTTTTAAATGAATAATACCATTATCCGCAAGAAACTTCTTATACCTGTTCATGAAGAAAGTTGAAGTGAGGCGTTTATGGTAGTTTTTCATCTGAGGATCCGAAAACGTGAGCCAAATTTCCTGCACTTCATCCTGACCAAAGAAGCGGTCTATAATCTCAATGTTAGTTCTAAGGAAAGCCACATTATCCAGTTTTTCCTCCAAAGCCTGCTTGGCACCTGTATAAATGCGTGCACCTTTTATATCGACACCTATGAAATTGATGTCAGGATACGCACGGGCTAATCCCACAGTATATTCTCCTTTGCCACAACCTAACTCCAAAACGATAGGATTATCATTATGGAAATACTGCTCGCGCCAATGTCCTTTCATATCGAAAGGAACTTCGCTAATCACTCCAAAAGGATATTGGAACACATTCTTAAACGTTTCCAGCGCTGCAAACTTTTCTAACTTACCTTTACTCATGGGTACAAAGGTACAACAAATTCATGAAACTTTGATGCGAAAATATTATTCTATGCAGCTCTTTCCCCCCCTGCTCTCCTACCAGTTATATCCATCTAAAAAAAATAAATCATCTTTTTCTTGTAATTTTTACAAAAATATTTGGCTTATTCAGAATTAATGCCTATCTTCGCAAAGACAAAAACATTAAAAAACAAGTATTATGGCAAAAAGAAATGATATTTATAAGTGCGACGAGTGCGGTAACATTGTAGAAGTAATCATCCCCAGCGACAAGGAACTTTGTGGTTTTAAGCAGCTCAAAGAGAATACTACCGATGCTGCAACCGAGAAGCATGTACCTGTTATCGAGAAGATTGAAGGAGGTTATCGTGTAACTGTAGGTGAGGTAGAGCATCCTATGACAGAGGCTCATTACATCCAATGGATTGAGCTAATCACTGATAACAACGAAGTTCTTCGTAAATATCTCACTCCAAATGATAAACCTGTAGCAGAGTTTAAGACCGATGCGCAAACTGTTTATGCACGTGAATACTGCAACCTTCACGGACTTTGGAGAACGAAATAAGTCTTATATTGTAACCCTCTCCTACTCATTAAAGGAGGAAAACCAATAACACTGAAAGAAGTAAAAGGCATAGCTACAAACCTTTTACTTCTTTTTTCCATTGACAATGCACATATGCAAAATAACCAATATTCACACACTAAATCGGTAGTGTATATATGCAAGATAAGAAAAGCATATATATAGCACGGTAAAAGGATATATATAGCAATGTAAAAGGATATGTATAGCAAAACAAAAGGATATGTATAGCAATGCTAAAGCACATATATTACAGAACAAAAAATATATACAGGACTAATATAATATGCGGAAAATAAAGAAGCCTACAAGTTGATTATCATCATAATAACCACTTGTAGGCTTCATTCATTTTATAAAAAGGGATATTACCAACCGGGATTCTGCTTTAACTCATATCCTCTACTCTTGTAAAGAGTAATTTGATCCAATGGAATAGGATAAAGATAATCCTTTTCTGCATAAGTCCTTTGCAATGAAACATCAGAAATAGGAACGATATAACCGGCATTTCCTGCCCTATCCAGTTTGATACCACTTAATGCATCTATAGTGATAGGCTTAGAATGATTTGCATTATACCATGTTACATAACGGTTTTTATCGAGCCAAGCCCCCTTATTCAGCATGCTGTTCTGTGTCATGTCGGCATAGTTCAGCTTGCCCCAACGGCGTAAGTCATTAAAACGGATACCCTCGTAAGCCAACTCCACACGACGTTCTCTGCGTACTTCCCAGATGATAGAGGGCACGTCCGCATCTCTCTTAGGGTCGTTTATAGTGGTTCCATTTACCTGAAGAGAAGATCCGGATAGCGTTATATGAGGCATACTTGTACTCGGACGGTCGCGAATCACATTAATAGTCTTATCGAAATCCTGCTGTGAAAGGGTGTAAGCACCTAAATCTGCCAACTCTGCAGCTGCCTCAATATAGTTCATTAACACCTCGTTCAACTTCATGATAGGAGCATCGGTAATGTTGGTATAGCTACGACCACCCGGTAAATCACGCAACGATTCGTTCACAAAACGATTTGCATAATAGCCTGTTATAGCCCAAGTATCTTTCACGCCCGGTAGTGATAAGCCTGTAATATCGATAGTAGCGCCCAGTCGAGGGTCTCTATCTTTAAACTCATCTTCAAACCATGTGTCGCCTGCATACATCGAATTACCACTCTGATGAATAGGCAAACCATTCTTTGTCAGGTAGGTTTCCACCAACGATTTAGACGGACTATTGATTTCAGCTTCAGTATTTTGGAACGACATCAAGCTATGAGTAACCTCACCATCCACATAAGAACGGTAAAGAATTATCTCCGGATTGCCGGCAAGATCCACCGAAGTGGTTAAGTCTTTATAGTTTGCACATAAAGAATACTTATTCTGGTCGATGATTGCACTTGCAAAATCCTTTGCTGCCTGAAGGTATTTCTTGGCTGCATCGGTGTTCTTTTCACGATATTTCTCCCATGTTCCCTCGAATAACATTACACGAGAGGCAAAGGCATTGGCTACATCCCGGTTGATCGATAAACCCTTGTTACCATCATTGACACGTATATTTTGCGTTGCGAAAGTTAGATCGTCCAAAGCGTGATCCATAATCGTTACACGCGATTCACGTGGCTTATACAGCTTTTCATAATCGGTTGTGCCTACCGTTTCGTCATAATAAGGCACATCACCAAACTTAGATACCAGTGTAAAATACTCTAAAGCCCGTAGGAAACGGGTAACACCCAGCCAGTGATTTTTTGCCTCTTGGCTTAGCGAAGACTTACTAATACGATCTATTTGCAGATTAATTGTTCGTAAATCTTCAAACTCCCAGCCCGATTTTGAGGTAGAAGTAGGAGCCACTTTGGTAAAGAAAGTAGCCTTTTGCTGTGCATTATCGTCTGTCCAATCGGCTACATCTGTCTCCGAAAACCAATCAGAACGATTCCAACCATCTCTATAACCGGGAAAGTATGTAGTATATAAATTATAGACAGATGTTCTGATATTCGATTCACTATTCCAGAATTCCGGAGTATCTGTTACTGTATCAAGTGGATCTCTGGTAAGGAAGTCGCTACAAGAAACTAAAGTCAAAAAAGACAATAGAATACAAAATAACTTCTTATTCATAATCATTTCCTTTCTAATTAAAATACAACTTGTAAACCAAAAGATAGTGTTCTTGAGTAAGGATAGCTTCTACCAAATGCCCATGTACTATCTCCGAATCCTTGCTTGTAAGCAGTTGTTTCCGGATCGATAGGCAAATGCAAGTCCTTAAACTCAAATAAATTCTCTCCGCTTACGTAAATTCTGAAGCTCTGTAGATACATCTTCTTTACTAAAGATGCCGGTAAAGTATAACCCAGTGTAATATTCTTACAACGTAGGTAAGCCATATTAGCCAAGAAACGAGTCTGCTTCAAATAGTTTCTGCCATCGGTTACCCAGCTCATGTCGGTAGGGCGTGGGTAGAAAGCATCGGTATTATCGGGTGTCCAATAATCCATTTGATGCTCATAAGCTGCATCTGCAAAGCTGGAACCACCTGCCGGAATTGCAATAGAGCCTGTTCCCCAGAAATCTCTTTTACCAACTCCTTGGAAGAAAGTACTAAAGTCGAAACCTTTATAGGATGCTCCTATAGTAAAGCTATACTCATAGTTAGGCAAATAGTTGCCTATTACCTTCAAATCGCCATGATCTTCTACGGTGTTTTTACCGTATGTTATCTTCTTATCACCATCCAAATCCACATATTTCACATCGCCCGGACCGAACTTAAAGCTGCCGCTTTCATAGAGAGCTTGCGATGGTATGCCCGGCTTTAAATTACCGCTTGCATCAAAATCATCTGCTTGGAACAGTCTGTCTGTTACATATCCCCAGATTTCTCCCAACCGTTTACCCTCATAATTGCCGTTGATGTTGCGGTCTTGAGCATTGTATTTGGTTATTTTCTCCGTTACTGTAGAGAAGGAAGCACCCAAGTTGATACCCAATCCATTCTCGAACATGTGCTGATAGTTGATGCCTATCTCGAAGCCCTTACCTGTAAGCTCACCGTAATTTACCTTAGGAACCTTCGCGCCAAATGTAGATGGGAGTGCTTCTCCTGCTGTATGCATGTCTGATGTAACACGACGATACCAGTCTAAGGTAGCAGTTAGGTCGTTATTAAAGAATGAAGCATCAAGTCCGAAGTCCAAAGTCGTAACTCTTTCCCATGTTAATGATGGAGAAATAACTGTCGGTGAGCTTAGCGAAATAACCTCTTTTCCATCAATAACCCATCCGGAATAGTTGGTACCCATTGTAGAGATGAATGAGTTTGCAGCTACATCTTGGTTACCGATGGTACCCCATGATGCCCTAACCTTTAAGTTTGACAAGGCCGGACGTGCCCATTCCATGAATTTTTCCTCTGAAGCACGCCATCCGGCTGATAGAGATGGGAAGAAAGCCCACTTCTTTCCTTTAGGGAAACGAGACGATCCATCATAGCGAGCATTAAACTCGAAAAGGTATTTTTGCAAGTAATCGTAGTTAATTCTACCAAAGAAACCGGCTGCGGCAAAGTCGTTATGGAAGCTGTAAGTACCTGAATAAGCATACTCGGAACCCGTTGCCAGTGCTATTTCCGGTAGCTGTTCGCTTATCAATCCGCGTCGTTCCGAGTAGTGAGAGTACGCCTCTCGGGTCTCCGCATCGAATCCTCCCATTACCTTAAAGTTATGCTTTTCCTTTAGATTAAAGTTATAAGTGGCATAGCCTTTAAAGATATTCTGCAAGGTATATTTACTGGTTTGCACCACACGATTATGGGTTGTACCATATAAATCCTCATAGCTATCGAGCGGAGATGTAGCAAACATGTTGTAAGCCATTACCGTTCCACCATTACGCTTCTGAGCGTCATTGATATAAGCGAATGTATAATCGAAGTTAATCGATAAGTTTTTCAAAGGATTTATCTCTGTTCCTACGTTTGCTCTTATATAAGTTGAGGTAAGTGTTTCACGGTTTCCGTGCTTGATATCGGTAACGGCAGAGCGGAAAGGCTTGCCCTGATAGTCGGCATAAGGATACCAACGGGGCCACCTCAGCAGGTAGAACCACGCGTCATACTGCCCTGATGTAAAGCGGTACGGCTGGTCGTTTACCGAACGTGTCAGCAAAATATTCGTGCGAACTTTCCACCAATCTCTCAGCTTCGTAGTAATATTACTATGTAAGGTATAACGTTTGTACTTGTCGGTATTAAACTTAAACACACCCTTTTGGTCCAAATAGCTCAGACTGATGTTGTAAGTTGTCTTTTTATTGCCACCTGTTACCGAGAGATTATGATTCTGCTGTGGGGTCCATTTACGCGTAAACTCGTCCATTGCGTCGAATGAACGGTAGAAGTAAGTTTTACCATTCCATATCTCGAAGTCTCTTCCTTCTTTCATTTCTCCTAACTCTCCCTGCGACATACCACCGTAAAGCTGTTGCCATTCTTTTACTTTCTCGATGGCATGTTGGTCGATTGTATAGCCGATATTACTTTTTGAGGTTAGCCCAAGACCCTGCATGATGTTCCACATAAAGTTGATATTATCTACTGCCGATGCCACTTTTGGCATGACTGTAGGCGTGTTCCATGCAAAGTTGTTGGAGTACGACACCCTTACATTGTCCGTATTCGAGCCTTGCTTGGTGGTAATAAGGATAACACCCCATGCCGCACGGGTACCATAGATGGATGCCGAAGCAGCATCTTTCAGTACAGAGATGGTCTCGATGTCATCGGGATTAACGAGGTTAAGGCTGGGCACCTCCACGTTATCCACCAAAATCAGTGGCGCCGTACCGCCGGTGGCATTGATAGAGCCCACCGAGCCGCGCAGCTTTATCGTCGATTCGGTACCCACTCCGCCATTGTTATTGATGATGGTAAGACCCGGCGTAATTCCTTGTAAGGCTTTACCCACATCGGTAATAGGGCGACTGGCAATGGCCTCCTCTACATTTACATTCGAAACAGCACCTGTCAGGTTCACTTTCTTTTGTGTACCATAACCTACAACGACCACTTCTCCCAACTGGCTTGCATCCTCATGGAGCACTACCCGCATGTTATCGGAAGCCCTTACATCCACCGATTTAAAACCAACATACGAGATGGTGAGCATCGTTCCTTTACCGGCCGGCAGCTGAAAGTTACCATCCACATCGGTCATTGTACCGGCTTTCTGCCCTTTTACAACAACACTTGCCCCGATAACAGGCTGCCCTTGCTCATCCACAACTGTTCCTGATACCGTCTCTTGCTGGTTAATAGACTGCGCTGCCTGCACATCTACGCCCGGGCTGCCTGCAGCAAACACCTCCGTAGGTGCTCCCACACCTGCAACCGCTACCAACATCGCTAATAAACCATAAGATTTTTTCATAGACGAAATAATTAATTGATTTGTTACTTCAATGCCTTGACGTCATGTTAAATCATCAATTCATCTACTTGTTGTTAGTAATAATATTCACTTCTTCTTTCATCAAGGGTAGCGTTCTACGGCATATTTTAGGCGATACAAGATGTATCCGACGCCACCGATTATAGATTTAATACCTTCACTGTTCGCAAATTTACAGGATTTTAATAAACACAAATAATTTTTTGTGTTAATAATTATTGAAATATAAAGTTCGTTTCATAACAAATTCAAATTGAATACTTCTCCTTACTCCTTTCTCTACCTTTCAAAATAAAATACTTTTTCAGCCTTATAACCTACATACTTAGTCTTCCTCCCGTATTTTTCACCTTATTTATATATAAGTAAAAAGGAAAGGAGAAACACAGAACAGGCAAAGCATAGAACAAGTTCTTTTCATCATCTCGTAACCTGTTGGGAAACAAGCAGTTAAACATTGATGAACAATATATGCCCTTTTGCGCAGTAAAAGGGCATATATAGCAGGGTAAAACATGCCCTTTTACACGGCTAAAGGATATGTTTTACCGAGTAAAAGGGCATATACTTAATAAGTAATATAAATTACCGGTGGGTGGTGTGGTATGTTATCAAACCATAGATTACAGAATCTTCGATGCGTTGCAGCTTAATGTTGTACTTCTGGCACACTGCTTTTAATATCTCCATAAATGCTACCGATACGCTCCCTGTAAACGAAACCGGATATTGTTGATAGTTATACTGGCAGAGGTTACGCTTCATAAAGGTGTCAAAAGCCGACTCTACCAAGTTCTTCACATACTCTTCGCTCTGGTGTTCTGCCAAGAAAGGTACTACCGACGCCAAGTAATAATGTGGCAAAGGGGCGTTATACACTGCGGTCATCACCTCTTGCGGAGAGGTGTTGTAGTGTCGATAGAAAGTTTCCGTAAGCTCTTTCGGGGCTAAATCTTTCAATACATCCGACAAAAACAGCTTTCCAAGATACGACCCGCTACCTTCATCGCCAAGAATATAGCCACAGGGTTTCACGTTACGAACTATCTCTTTACCATTGTAAAGACATGAGTTTGAACCGGTATCCAATATACATACCAGACTTTCTTGGTCGATACACATACCGCGAGCAGCGGCAAGCAAGTCGCTTTCTACCACAGCCGGAGCCTTAAACTGTGAAATGAGCGACAGACTTACTACCTTCTTTTTCTCCTCGTTGCTACATCCGGCACCATAAAAATAAATCTTTTCGAGCTTACGATGAAAGTAGGTTTCGTCCATACCCAGCCGAATACTGCGGCTAATCTCCTTCCTTGTCTGAAAGAAAGGGTTCAGGCCTTCCGTCCTTACATTGTCCTTCACTCTGTCGTTTTCCACAAATACCCAGTCGGTAAACGCTGATCCACTTACTGCTATTAATATCATTTCCCTTTAATACTTATCGTATAATCCATAGACAAAGATACGAAATACTTTTCATACAGCTAAGAAGCAACCGGTATCGCTATTTGTTTAATTATTAAAAAAAACAAAAATAAGAAAATACAACTAATTATTTATTTCTAATATTAAAATAAAGAGTATATTTGCGATACACTAACTTAAACCATATCTGCGTATGAAAAGGATAATAACATCCCTTTTACTTTTATGCTTCGCATGCGTTTGCAAGGCCCAAACGACCGCAATACTTACCGGAGCCGAGCAAACTCAGCGCTATTTCCCTATGCTGAAACACAAAAAGATTATGCTTTTCTCTAACCATACGGGCAGAATTGGCAACAAACACCTGCTGGATGTGCTCTTGGAAAACAAGTTTAAGGTAGTTGGAATCATGTCGCCCGAGCATGGATTCAGGGGAAATGCCGACGCGGGGGAGCATGTCGGTAACTCGGTCGATGCGCAAACAGGGGTGCCCATCTTCTCGCTTTACAATGGAAACAGCGGTCGGCCCGACCCTAAGACGCTGAAAAAAGCCGACCTTCTGCTCATCGATATTCAGGATGTCGGACTGAGATACTACACCTATTATATATCAATGCTGCATCTCATGGATGTTTGTGCCACCGAAAACATACCCGTTTTACTGCTTGACAGACCTAATCCTAACGGCTTTTTAACAGACGGTCCTATCCTCGATATGAAGTATAAATCGGGTGTAGGAGCACTTCCTATCCCCATCGTTCATGGTATGACGATGGGCGAACTGGCACGTATGATAAACGGAGAAGGATGGCTTAGCGGTGGTAAGAAATGCAAGCTCACCGTAATTCCGTGTAAGAACTACAGCCATAAAGACTTATACAGCCTTCCTGTTCCGCCTTCTCCCAACCTACCGAACATGCAATCGGTATATCTGTATCCGTCGCTTTGCTACTTTGAAGGCACTGTGGTGAGTTTGGGAAGAGGCACTTCGCTCCCCTTCCAAGTGTATGGTCATCCTGCCTTGGTAGGCTATTCATACAGCTTTACACCCCATAGCGTGGAAGGAGCAAAGACGCCTCCTCTGCTCAACGAGCAGTGTTTCGGGGTGGATTTAAGCAAGATGGATGCGGAAACTATTCGCAAACGGGGGATAGACTTTTCTTATATCATCAACGCTTATCGCAATTTAAACATAGGAGACAGGTTCTTTACGCCTTTTTTTGAGAAACTTGCGGGCGTGGGTTACATTCGGGAAATGATTAAGAACGGCAATTCTGCCGACGAGATAAAGGCCAGATGGCAGCAGGATGTAGCGCTGTTCAAGCAGCAGCGCAGGCCATATCTGCTGTATGATGAGTGATGCTCGTCTCAACAATGGGCAATATTCCCCTTCATGATGGATGACTTTTTCTTCCATGATAAATAATTTTCTTCCCTATGGCAAACAACTATAACGACATAAAAGCATGACACCGATATTAATACTTACCACCGTCGCAATCTATTTTATAGTGCTTCTCTTCATCTCAGGAGCATTACGGCACAACAAAGACAATGCCGCTTTCTTTACCGGCAACAGACAATCAAGGTGGTACATCGTAGCCTTTGCAATGATAGGTGCGATGATTTCGGGCGTAACCTACGTATCCGTACCCGGTATGGTAAGCAAAAGCGGCTTTGGTTACCTACAGTTAGTCTTGGGATTTATCGTGGGTCAGCTCATCATAGCCTTTGTTCTCACCCCGCTTTTCTATCGGATGAAGCTCACATCGGTATATGAATACCTTAGCAATCGCTTCGGAATGGCTTCTTATCACACAGGGGCTTGGTTCTTCTTTATCTCCAAAATGTTGGGAGCTGCCGTGCGTTTGTTCTTGGTTTGTTTTACTTTACAGCTCTTGGCATTCGGTCCTTTGGGCATTCCTTTCGTTGTAAACATTGCCGTTTCGGTAGGTTTTGTATGGCTATATACCCATCGAGGGGGAGTGAAATCGGTAATATGGGCAGACCTGTTCAAGACCTTTTGTCTCATCGTTTCGGTGGTTTTATGTATCTATTTCATAGCAAAAGACATGCACCTTGGGCTTGGTGGCGTGCTTACAGCTATCCAAAAAGACCCCATGAGCAAAACATTCTTCTTCGATGATGTCAATGATAAGCAGTACTTCTTCAAACAATTCTTTGCCGGTATCTTCACGATGATAGCCACAACAGGCCTCGATCAAGACATGATGCAGCGCAACCTGAGCTGCCGAAACAGCAAGGAATCGCAAAAGAACATGGTTATCAGCATCCTTCTGCAGCTCATAGTCATTACGGCTTTCCTCATGTTAGGCGTGCTGTTGTATCAGTTTGCTGCCCTGAATCATATCGATGCAACGGGCGATAAGATATTCCCAACGATAGCAACAGGCAACTATCTGCCTACCATTGTGGGGATTCTTTTCATCATAGGACTGGTATCTTCTGCCTATAACGCGGCCGGATCTGCCCTTACTGCGCTAACAACTTCCTTTACAATCGATATACTTGGCATGAAAGACAAGGGCGAAAAGCAGCTTGGCGATGCACGTAAACTTGTACATATCGGTATGGCTGTTGTCATGGGAATTGTTATCTTTGTATTCGGTTTGCTGAATAGTACCAGCGTGGTAGATGCCGTTTACATCCTCGCCAGTTACACTTATGGTCCTATCTTGGGCATGTTTGCCTTTGGAATTATCATAAAAAAACCTGTCAGAGATAGCCTTGTACCTCTCGTTGCCATCCTTTCGCCGGTGCTATGTTTCATCCTTAACATGAATTCGGAGGCTTGGTTCGGTGGCTATCACTTCAGTTATGAGCTCCTAATCCTGAATGCTCTGTTCACATTCATTGGTTTGGCACTGCTCATTAAAAGACATAAATAAATCTTATTGCAGTAAACTATATGACACAGTGGTTATCTTTCTTCATCGGTTTGGTCTGCTTATTGACGTTAAACAGCTATGGGCAGAACACAAATAACAAGACTTTTGCGCCCCAAGCCAGTAAACCTTTGGTTACAGAAGTTACTTCTTGGGGACAGCCAAAGAATGGTTTAGCCCACCGGCATATAGCAATGTGGCAAAGTCATGGCAGGTATTATGAGGGCAGTCTTGACCGTTGGGAATGGCAAAGAGCACGTCTTATGCAGACGGTAGAAGACCTCTACACCCAAAGTTACGTACTCCCTTTCCTCGTGCCGATGCTCGAAGATGCCGGTGCCAACGTGCTTCTGCCTCGCGAAAGAGACTGGAATGTAAACGAATACATTGTTGATAACGACGGAAATCCGTTCCACCCCGGTGCTAAATACATGGAGAGAAGCACTTCAATGCAGTGGGAAACGGGCACAGATGAAGGTTTTGCTTATAAGCATAAGGTATATAGAAATGGGGAAAACCCATTTAAAGAGGGTACATACAGAATGGTTTCCTCTATTAAAAGAGGTGAAGAAAGTAAGGCGACATGGTATCCTTCCGTCAGCGAAGATGGCGAATACGCCGTGTATATATCCTATCACACTCTGCCAAACAGTACAAAGGATGCCACTTATACTGTGTATCACCAAGGTGGAAAGAGCGTGTTTAAGGTAAATCAGCAGATGGGTGGCGGCACTTGGATATACCTTGGGAAGTTCTGTTTTAGTAAGAATAACACCGAAAAGGAATACATCGTACTTAGCAACAAGACCTCAAGGGCAGGTGAAGTGGTTACTGCCGATGCTGTAAAGGTAGGTGGCGGCATGGGAAACATAGGTAGGCCCGACATCAGTAATTACCCTCGCTTCACCGAAGGAGCACGTTATTGGATGCAATGGGCAGGTGTTCCTGATAGTATCTATAGCCCTTTTAATGGCAGAAACGACTATAAAGACGATTACAGTTGTCGTGGAAGATGGGTGAATTGGTTAGCAGGAGGCTCGCAATCGTGCCCACTTGAGCAGGGTATTAATATACCCATCGACCTGTCGTTTGCCTTCCATTCCGACGCAGGAACTACCCGAAACGACAGTGTTATCGGCACATTAGGCATTTATTACAGTCATTCTTACAATGGACTTTTAGGCAACGGGGCATCAAGAGAACTATGTAAAGACCTCACAGATAAGGTACAAAGCAGCATTATTAACGACATCCGCACCCTCTATGAGCCTAATTGGAGAAGTCGAGGAAGTATCAACGAGGCTTATTCGGAGGCCACTTTCCCACGTGTTCCGGCTATGCTGCTGGAGCTATTATCGCATCAGAACTTTGCTGATATGCGTTACGGACTCGACCCTCGTTTCCGTTTTACGGTGAGCAGAGCCATCTATAAGGGTATGCTTCGGTTTATATCTGAGCAGAGAAAACAACGATATGTGGTTACACCGTTACCTGTTAGCCATGTAGCGGCACAGCTATTGGAAGGCAATCAGGTGCGGATAAGCTGGAAACCGGTCAATGATCCCATTGAGCCTACGGCTGTTCCCAATCGCTACATTATATATATGCGCTTGGGAGATGGGGCTTTCGACGAGGGAAGAGTGGTGAAAGGAACTTCTTTCATAACCTCCATTCCGCAAGACTTAGTGTGCAACTTTAAGATTGTTGCAATGAATAACGGCGGCAAGAGCTTTCCGTCGGAAGTCGTTTCCGTGGGCAAAAGCAGTAACAGCCGTGCCAGAAAAGCCCTTATCATCAATGGTTTCGACCGTATTTCAGCCCCTGCCGACTTTGTCGCTCCTGCCCCTTTAGACACCCTTTACGCCGGTTTTATGGACCAAATAGACCATGGCGTGCCTTACATTCAGGACATAAGCTACACCGGAAGTATGAAAGATTACGACCGATCACACCCTTGGGTGGATGATGACGCAGGTGGTTACGGCGATAGTTATGGTAATGAAGAAACCAAAGTAATAGCGGGTAACACCTTCGATTATATTGCCGTGCATGGCAAGTCGATACTAAAAGCGGGGCTATCGTTCGACTCAGAAAGTGCTGCTTGTGCAACATCGGCACGCAATGGCTATGCTTTCGTCGATCTTATTTTAGGAAAACAGTGTCAAACCAAAATGGGACGTGGAGGCGTTACGCCACTAACTTTCAAGACATTCCCTAAGAATTTGCAGCAAACTTTAACCGGCTATGCCTGTCTTGGAACATCTATCCTTGTGTCGGGAGCATTTGTTGGCACCGATTTATGGAACAATCCGCTGGCTCCAAGCATACAAGAAGACACCGAGTTTGCTACAAAAGTGCTGAAATATAAGTGGAGAAACAGTCGCGCTGCAATAACCGGAGATGTTGCAATTGTACGTTCGCCCTTGCCGTTTAGTGCCCAAACAATGACCTATTCGCATACATTAAATGACAAACAATACATCGTTGAGTCGCCGGATGCCATCGAGCCTGCCACAGAAGATGCCTATACCGTGATGCGATATCCGGAGAATAACCTCAGTGCCGCAGTGGCTTCGCAAGGCAGTTACAACACTTTCGTAATGGGAGTTCCCTTTGAATCGATTACAGATGAAGGCAAAAGAAACTTGTTAATGGGTGAGATTGTTCGCTTCTTTAGCAAAACCACTCCGACAAACGAGAAAAAATAAAGCCTCATCTTTCTAACGAAACAAAGAAAGACGGGCATAAATCAAAATAAAATCTCTGCCCTTACGGCATACGGAAGACAATAAAAAGAAAACAAAATAACGAAATATAAAGCAATCGACTATGAAAAAGATAAGCTGTTTTATACCACGCGAGAGTGATGAATTAGTAAAAAATACTGTTCAGCAGTTTGATAACTACCGTCAGGATGTTACCATTCACTACATCGATGAGAGTATTTACAAAACCGAAACTATCCGAAACATTACCAATAGTAGTGAGTCTGAATACACGCTTTTATATACAAAGTTTACCACATTAAGGCTTGGTTATCAGGCTTTAGAACGTATGGTAAGCATTGCGGAAGATACTTCGGCCGGCTTGTTGTATGCCGATCACTATCAGATTAAGGCTGGCGAGCAGATAAAAGCCCCCGTCATCGACTATCAGGAAGGCTCGCTGCGAGACGATTTCGACTTCGGATCGGTATTGCTTTTCAGCACAAAAGCGCTGAAAGAAAGCGTGCAACGCATGACAGAAGATTATCAGCACGCAGGTCTTTACGACCTAAGATTAAAGCTAAGTCAGAAGTATCCTGTTGTTCATGTCAATGAATTCCTCTATAGTGAGATAGAGGAAGACCATCGAAAGAGTGGTGAAAAGCAGTTCGATTATGTGGATCCGCGTAACAGAGACCGCCAAATAGAGATGGAAAAGGCCTGTACGGAACACCTGAAGGAAATAAACGGCTACTTGAAACCGGAGTTTAAGCCCATCGATTTTGATGAAGGAAACTTTGAATATGAGGCATCCGTCATCATTCCTGTTAAGGATCGTGCCAAGACTATAGCCACTGCAATAGAGTCGGTATTAGGTCAAAAGACCGATTTTAAGTTTAATCTTATCATCATCGATAACCATTCTACCGACGGAACATCGGAAGTTATTGAACAATATACCTCTGATAAGCGTGTAATACATCTTGTTCCGGAGCGTAAAGATTTAGGTATTGGGGGCTGTTGGAACTATGGGGTAAACACTAAAGAATGCGGAAAGTTCGCCGTTCAGTTAGATAGCGACGACCTGTACAAGGACGAGAACACTCTGCAAAAGGTAGTAAATGCCTTCTATGAGCAAAAGTGCGCGATGGTGATAGGCACTTACGAGATGACCGACTTCGACCTAAACACGCTCCCTCCGGGCATTATCGACCATAAGGAGTGGACGCCCGAGAACGGTCGTAACAATGCCTTGCGCATTAACGGACTGGGAGCTCCCCGCGCCTTCTACACGCCTGTGCTGCGAAAAACAGGGCTTCCCAATACCAGTTATGGCGAGGATTATGCCATGGGACTGAACATTTCGCGCCATTACCAGATAGGACGCATCTACGATGTGCTGTACCTGTGCCGCCGATGGGGCGGAAATTCCGATGCTGCCTTGAGCATCGAGAAGGTGAATGCCAATAATCTTTACAAGGATAGAATACGTACTTGGGAGCTAAAAGCCCGTATCGCACTGAACAGCAAATAAGCCAAAGCACTGAAAGAATGAATAAAACAACAAAGAATATAAACCCATGGCTGTGGATTCCCTCGCTATACTTCGCCGAGGGCATCCCCTACTTTATTGTAAACAACATATCGGTTACCATGTTCACCCGCATGGGTGTGCCGAACGGAGATATGGCTTTGTTCACCAGTTTGCTATATCTGCCTTGGACATTCAAGCCTCTTTGGAGTCCGCTGGTGGATATCCTCAAAACAAAACGCTGGTGGATTATCATCATGCAGCTTATTATGAGCGCCGCTTTTATACTGCTAACGGTGTCGTTACCACACCCCGATGTGGAAGGACTGCGGCAGACCGGTACGCCCGTGAGCATCTTTACGATTACTCTGATACTCTTTATCGTAACCGCTTTCGCCTCGGCTACCCACGACATTGCGGCCGACGGCTTCTATATGCTCGCCCTCGACCACCAACAACAGTCGTTCTTTGTGGGCATTCGCAGCACCTTCTATCGCCTGTCGTCCATCTTCGGACAGGGCGTACTGGTGTTCATCGCGGGCCTGTTGGAGAAGAATACCAACAATATTCCTTTGGCTTGGACGGTTACCTTGGGCATCACGGCGGCATTGTTTACGGCCATCAGTCTGTATCATACGTTCTTTTTACCCAAGCCTAAGCAAGACCATGCCATCGGACAGGACGCCGAAGCGGAAGTAAAAGATGCCGAATTGCCCGACAAAAGGGCACCTTTTGCCTCACAAAAGGGCACCTTTTCCCCCACAAAAGGGCACCTTTTACAACCCAAGGTCGGAATATGGGAGGAGTTTATGCGTACTTTCGTTACCTATTTCAAGAAGCCGGGCATCGGAATAGCTATCCTGTTCATGCTTCTTTACCGCCTTCCGGAGGCCTTTTTGCTGAAGATGGTAAACCCTTTCTTGCTCGATTCTGCAGAAAAAGGAGGCTTGGCAATGGCCACAGAAGATGTCGGTATCGTGTATGGAACCATCGGAGTGCTCGCCTTAACCATAGGAGGAATAGTGGGAGGTATCACTGCCTCGCACTGGGGACTGAAGAAATCGCTATGGCCTATGGCTGCTTTTATGACGCTACCCTGCTTTACTTTCGTTTACCTTAGCATGGCTATGCCGCATAATATCTATATTATCAGTATCTGTGTGGCAATAGAACAGTTTGGTTACGGATTCGGATTTACAGCCTATATGCTTTATATGATCTACTTTTCGGAAGGTGAATTCAAGACTGCTCACTATGCCATTTGCACCGCTTTCATGGCATTAAGCATGATGATACCGGGCATGTTCGCGGGTTATCTGCAGGAGCTGCTGGGCTACGAGCACTTCTTCTGGCTGGTCATCGTTTGCTGTATTGCCACGGTAGGGGCAACGCTGATGGTAAAAGTGGATCCGATGTATGGACGAAAAAATCAACAAGACAATGAGAAATAAGCAAATTCGACTTTTAGTTTTCCTTTTACTTTGCTTAGGATTGGCGCAGAACAGCTTTGCAAAGAAAGGGCGTGTGCTTACGGGTATAGAGGTTTTAAGACAAGAAAACTTTAAATGCTTGCAGGGGAAAAGGGTTGGACTCATCACCAATCCTACCGGAGTGGATGCCGAGTTAAAATCTACCATCGATATTCTTAAAGAAGCTCCGGGCGTTAATCTGGTGGCTTTATATGGTCCGGAACATGGTGTCAGGGGCGATGTTCATGCCGGAGACATTGTCGATAACCTGAAGGATGAGGCAACAGGGCTGCCCGTTTACTCGCTTTATGGCGCCACAAGGAAGCCTACAAAGGAGATGTTAAAGGACATAGACGTACTGGTTTACGATATTCAAGACATCGGATGCCGCTCGTTTACCTTTATCAGTTCTATGGGATTGGCAATGGAAGCAGCTGCCGAAAGCAATAAAGAGTTTGTGGTTTTAGACCGTCCTAACCCTATAGGAGGGCTGAAAGTGGAGGGCAACTTGGCCGAAGACAGCTACCTTTCATTTGTAAGTCAGTTTAAAATACCGTATCTCTACGGGCTTACCTGTGGTGAGCTGGCGCTGCTTCTCAATGGAGAAAGGATGCTAAAGAACGGTATTCAATGCAAACTTACCGTGATAAAGATGAAAGGATGGAAACGAAAAATGAACTATAACGATACGGGCTTGCAATGGATAGCATCTTCTCCGCACATTCCACAAGCCATAACAGCCTTCTATTATCCCACAACCGGTATTGTAGGAGAGCTTGGTTACCTCTCGATTGGTGTAGGATACACCATTCCTTTCCAAATGTTTGCAGCAGAATGGATAAATGCTCCACAGCTTGCCAATGCTATGAACGCACATCATTTAAAAGGGATTACATTCCGGCCGATATACTTAAATCCTTATTATAGTGTAGGGCAAGGGAAGCATTTGCAAGGTGTTCAGATTCATATTACCAACTTTGCGCAGGCAGAACTTACTCCGATTCAATTTATCCTCATGCAGGAGATTGCGCGTTTATACCCGGATCATGCCGTAATGCAGCACGCCAACGAAAAGCGTTTCGGCATGTTCGACAAGGTGTGTGGGTCGAAACAAATAAGAGAACGATTCATGCAGCGCAACAATTGGAATGATGTAAAGCCGTATTGGGATAAGGATGTGGCGGCATTCAAGGCTCTTTCAAAGAAGTATTATCTTTATAAATAACTAAAAACAAGGGATATGGAGGATGTAAAGAAAACCAACAAGCGTATTCTGGCAATAGATATTCTGCGCGGAATTACCATTGCCGGCATGGTAATGGTGAACAATCCGGGTAGCTGGAGCCATATATTCACTCCGCTCGATCATGCAGAATGGAACGGAATGACACCCACCGACCTCGTTTTTCCATTCTTCATGTTCGTAATGGGAATGTGTGTTTTCATTGCATTACAGAAGTTTCACTTCGAAGCTAATAGCGCTACCGTTCATAAAATAATAAAGAGAATGGTATTAATATACCTCATAGGGATTGGTATGGGATGGTTTTCCAAGTTCTGTTATAGATGGGCTAATCCTTTGGAAGGGGCTTCTTTCACCGACCAGCTTATCTATACGCTATGGTCGTTCGATAGCATTCGCCTCACGGGAGTGCTCGCCCGACTGTCCGTTTGCTACGGTATCACGGCGTTGTTGGCTATTACCGTGAAGCATAAATATCTGATACACATTATCGTTACATTACTTATAGGGTATTTCGTAATCCTTCTTTTGGGGAATGGGTTTGCTTACGACAGCACCAATCTGCTATCCATTGTAGATAGAAATATCCTCACCCCAAACCACATGTACGACGACAACGGTATCGATCCGGAGGGTTTGCTAAGCACATTACCTGCCATTGCCCACACCCTGATAGGCTTTTTGATTGGGAAAAGGATATTCGGCGAGAGGACTTCGACCGATGTTTCTACAGATATTCACACCCATTCTACAGATATTCACCCTCTTTCTACAGATGTCCGCACCCATATTACCCTCTCAAAGGTAGTTCCGTTGTTTGTCATCGGCACCATTCTCACCTTTGTCGGCTTCCTTTTAAGCTACGGATGTCCGCTGAATAAAAAGGTATGGTCGCCCACTTTCGTATTAACTACCTGCGGATTGGCTTCGCTTTTCTTAGCCTTACTCATCTGGATTATAGATGTCAGGGGGTATAACAAGTGGTGCAAGTTCTTTGAGGTGTTTGGTGTAAACCCTCTATTCCTCTTTATTCTAAGCGGATTTTGGGCTATTCTGTTCGGCTCTATACATCTGACAATAGGTGGTGAATCAAAATCTATTACGGGAATCCTATACAACAATGTATATGCTCCACTATTCGGAGAAACCTTAGGGTCATTGGTTTACGCCTTAATGATTGTCGCTATCAACTGGTGCATAGGATATTATTTATATAAAAAGAAGATATATATAAAGTTGTAATCAACTGAACAACTTGCAGAAAGAAATTAATTTTCATATAGACCTCAACGAAATTAATACGATAAATGAAGATGAACAATACTTTTTTAATAGCCGACAGTGGCTCTACAAAGACCGACTGGTTCCTTATAAAAGGAGGAAAACATGTAGATACTATCAAGACTAAGGGTATGAATCCATTCTTTCAGACCTCAAAAGAGATGGAAGAAGAGATACAAAAACGTCTTCTTCCCGGTGTTAAAGCCGACGAAATAACTGCTGTTTTCTTCTATGGAGCTGGGTGTATTCCTGAAAAAACACCGATAGTTGCTAATTCTTTACAGTGCTGCTTCCCAAAAGCTACTACGGTAGAAGTAAACTCCGACTTGCTTGCAGCAGCCAGAAGTTTATGCGGACGTAGTGCAGGAATAGCGTGTATATTAGGTACCGGCTCTAATTCTTGCTTCTATGACGGTAGGAATATAAGCTTCAATGTTCCGGCATTAGGCTTTATTCTTGGTGATGAAGGCAGTGGAGCCCATCTCGGAAAGCTATTGGTAGGCGACATCTTGAAGAACCAATTGGGTGCGGAACTAAAGGAAAAGTTCTTTAAACAGTTCAATACCAACATGGCAGACATTATAGAACACGTATATCGCCAGCCTTTCCCTAACCGTTATCTGGCAAGTCTGAACATCTTCTTAGAGCAGAACAAGGAAGAGCCGAAAATCAAAGAACTGCTTATTAAAGCCTTTAAAGCCTTTATAAAACGTAACATTCTGCAATACGATTATAAGAATTATCCTATGAATTGCATTGGTACGATTGCTGCCATATATAAGGATGAGATAGGTTTGGCTGCCCAAGAGGTAGGAGTAAGAATAGGAACAATAGCCAAAAGTCCGGTAGAAGGATTACTAAAATATCACTTATAAACAATGGAGGAACCAACTATGAGCTTTACTAAAATAACCGAACAATCATCATTATATAACAATTTAGAGAAGAAATCGGTAGAAGAGATACTCCACGACATCAATACCGAAGACCAAAAGGTGGCTTTAGCCGTAGAGAAAACCATCCCACAGATAACAAAGTTAGTAGAACAAATTGTGCCAAGAATGAAGAAAGGCGGTCGTATCTTCTATATGGGAGCAGGCACAAGTGGTCGTCTTGGTGTGCTGGACGCCTCTGAGCTTCCCCCTACCTTTGGTGTTCAGAAGACCTTAGTAATAGGTTTGATTGCCGGAGGAGATACTGCCTTGCGTAATGCTGTAGAAAACGCGGAGGACGATATGGCACAAGGATGGAAAGACTTGATGACATTTAATATCAATATTCACGACACAGTGATAGGTATTGCAGCGTCGGGAACAACACCCTATGTAGTAGGCGCACTAAAAGAAGCGCGCAAACAGGGCATACTTACCGGCTGTATTACGAGTAATCCCGGCTCTCCCATGGCTGCTGAATCCGATGTAGCAATAGAGATGATAGTAGGTCCGGAGTATGTAACGGGCAGCTCGAGAATGAAATCCGGTACCGGGCAGAAGATGATTCTCAACATGATCAGCACCTCTGTCATGATTCAATTGGGCAGAGTTAAAGGCAACAAAATGGTGAATATGCAGCTTACCAACAAGAAACTAATAGATCGTGGCACACGAATGTTGGTGGATTTACTGGCATTAGAATACGATAAAGCAAAAGACTTATTGCTCCTTCACGGCTCGGTAGATAAAGCCGTAAAGGCTTATCGGGGAGAGTAAGCTTGGAAGTTAAGGAGTTTTTTCTCTGGAATTAAGGGAGTGAAAGGAGTTAAGGAGGTGAAAAGACAAACGTTATTAATCTTTGTTTAGGGAAATAATATAGGGAATTAAAGGTAATGTCCTTCAACTTCTTTCACCCCTTTAACTCCTTTAACTCCCCCAATATCAACAAAATAGATAGCTTATGAATCACTTTAAACAAATATTATTCATCTTTCTTTGCCTATCGACCACCGTATTTGCTGATAATATTCCTACGGCTTATCCTGAACAAGTGGGGATGAGTTCGGAACGATTGGTAAATGCCGACAAGGTAATAGAGGCTGCAATAAAAGAGGGAAGAATACCCGGAGCGGTGTTAGCTGTGGTGAGACGGGGGAAAATGGCCTACCTGAAGGCGTATGGGAACAGGCAGGTTGTGCCTAAGAAACTGCCCATGACCACGAATACCATATTCGATATTGCCTCTTGCACAAAACCTGTAGCAACGGCAATCGCCACCATGATACTGGCAGAAAGGGGATTAATCCGTGTTTCAGACCCTGTAAATATGTACCTGCCGGAATTTAACAACTGGCATGGAGAAGGTAAAGATACCCTTACTATACGTATTAGTCATTTGCTAACTCATACCTCCGGACTACCCCCTTATGCCCCTGTCAGTACGTTAAAGAGCAAAAATGGGAAACCTAACCCTGATAAATTAATGGCATACATAGCCACTTGCAAGCGGGACTTCAAGCCACAAACCGACCTGCAGTATAGCTGTTTAAACTATATTACACTACAACACATCATCGAAAAGGTTACTCATCAGTCGCTAAGGGATTTCTGTAATCAGAATATCTTTAATCCCTTGGGAATGAAACACACCGATTTCTTACCCTGCGAAGCTAATAATAAAGGTGTATGGATAAATACCGACCAGCCTAAATGGATAGCAAAAGGAGAGAAATCTATCGAAAATCCCATTGCTCCCACCGAGAAACAACCCGACGGAAGTATTCTTTGCGGACAGGTACACGACCCACTTGCAAGAGTGATGAATGGGGGAATATCGGGGAATGCTGGTCTGTTTTCTACTGCGGAAGACCTTGCTAAACTCTGTGCAATGCTGCAAAACCAAGGGAAATGGGGTGAGATGAGAATTCTAAGTCCGGTTACTGTGAAAGCTATGCGTACTGTTCCTACCGATGAAAAGAACTTTGGAAGAGGCTACGGATGGGATATTTACTCGCCATATTCATCCAACAAAGGGGATTTATTAAGCCCGGAAGCATACGGACATACGGGCTATACAGGTACATCTATAGTCATCGACCCGATAAACGACTTATCTATTATCCTGCTAACCAATTGTGTTCACCCCATAGACCGTACCAATGTTATCCGTCTGCGTGGACTGGTAGCCAACACTGTAGCCGCAAGTATTACGAACGATCCTGATGAATTCAATGACTATTACTACAAAAGAAAAGCGCAGGTGGAGAAGATGCCGCCTGTGAAAAAGACGGATTATGTGATGTTGGGCAATAGTATTACAGAGGGAGGATACGACTGGAACGAGAAATTAGGCACTAAAAATGTGGTAAACAGGGGCATCAGCAGCGATGTAACCATGGGCGTTTACAAGCGATTGAACACCATTCTGCCTTACCATCCGGCCAAAATATTTCTGAAAATAGGCATCAACGATGTCTCGAAAGATATTCCTACCGACACCATCGTTGGCAGAATAAAGATGATTATAGAGCGGATAAGGAAGGAATCTCCTAAGACGAAGCTGTACGTTCATAGTCTGCTGCCCATCCGAGAGGCTACGGGACGATGGCGACTATTGAAAGGCAAGACCGATGTTGTACCCGAAGTAAACCACAAGCTCGAGCAGATGGTACGGCAGTTTCCCGATGTTACCTATATCAATCTCTTTCCGCTCTTCACCGAGCCGGGCACAAACATCCTGCGGGAGGAGCTTACCAAAGATGGTCTGCACCTTTCGGAGCAAGGCTATAAGGTATGGACAGAGGTACTGAAGAAGTACTTGTAAAGTGCTGAGGGAGTGCTTGTTGCCTGCTCGCGGAAGGGGTTTACCTTCGTGTGCCTATCTTTCCTCAAAGTAATATATGCCCTTTTGCACAGTAAAAGGTGGCAGATTACACGGCAAAAGGTGCCCTTTTACTACACAATACATGGCCTTTTGTCAAGGCAACCCATAGGCCTTTGCCGATAAGGCATGTACACCCTTGCCGATGTTTCATACTCTAAACGGGGCTGCTTACGGAAAACAACACAAAACGCCCACCACTCTCGTTGTGAGAATGGCGGGCGTTTGCTGTTTCTATCGATACCTCTCAGGCAGATAAGTCCTTCCTGAAAACTTACTTCCATCCCAACAATTTACCTACGATGGTAGCAAAACGAAGGGCATATTTAGGAACATTCGTCATCATAACATTCCACATTGGCTCCGGAAGTTTATGATAAGCCGCACTTCGGAAGATGTTAGGCAGCTTCCTTGCACGCCTTTCCTCACCTGTTTCGATAAGGCGCACAAAGTCGGGATTTATCAAAACGCCCAATCCTATGGCCACAAAATCGGCGGTATGCGTATTGTATGCGTCAAGAGCTTGGTCGGGAGTACGCAGTCCTCCTACGCCTATCAGTGCCACGCTACGGCCCTCTAACCGTTCTTTAGCCAACTGCAAGCGCGACTTAGTAGTATCAGCACCACGGCGAGCCTTGTTATAAAAGCCTTGTAGCGACAGGTGAATGTACTGCACACCCTTATCGGCCAAAGCGTCAATAAGGGTCAGCGTGTCGCTCATCGTCAGTCCTTCCTCGCCCGGTTCCTCCGGCGTAACGCGATAACCCACGATAAAATCAGGTCGATTAATTCTCTCTCTTACCTCCATAGCGGCATCGACCAAGCCCAACGGAAAGCGCATTCGCTTTTCCAGAGTTCCTCCCCACTCGTCGGTACGCTTATTGGTTTTGGCAGAGAAGAACTGCTGCAGCAGATAACCATTTGCCCCATGTATCTCTATTCCATCGAAACCGGCTCGGATAGCCAGCTCTGTGGCACGGGCAAAGTCGGCTATAACCTTGCGAATACCCTCTTCGGTCAGTGCCTCAGCCTTTACCTTCATTTTATATTTACCCATATCCTGTTCATGATTATCCAGTGTACTGGGGGCATAAGCCACCCCACCGTTATGGGTAGTCAAGGCTGCCGCACCGCCATGATGCAACTGGGCAATGGCCAAAGCGCCCTCACTCTTCATGGCTTTTGCCATTTGGGTAAGGCTCTCCAAGTCGGTTTCTCCAAAGGCAGCAGGCTGCCCCGTAAAGGCAACTCCCTCCTTACTCACCGCTATGGCGGCACTGATAAACAAGCCAAAACCGTGCGCACGAGCTTTTAAGTAAGCTAATTCATTAGGAGTTACATGTCCCTTCTCGTCCGATGACCAGTGAGTAAGAGGTGCTATAGCCAAGCGGTTACGAACAGTTATGCCATTATTCAATGTGTATGGCTCGAAAATCGGTGTAAATTTTGTATCCATCTTATTCTTTCCTTCATATATCTTTCGTTGGAGAAATTATATGTTATCGATAATTTTTCCCCTATAATACTCTACTATCAAATACTGTGCCACCTTAATTCTCATCTATTTGTTATACATCTTTCTATCAAGTTTTCCATTAAAGGTGCGCTTAACAGAGGTTACCTCCTCATAAGTAAGAGGAACTTTATAAGGTTCTAAGATTGCTGAAAGCTGCTGTGCAAGGACGTTCTTCTCAAGAAGAGCACCTGCTTTCATTACCACCAACAGGCAAGGAGCATAGCCAAGAATGGGATGGGGACGGGAAATACACACACAATCCTCTATCTCCTCCAAGCCTAAAGCTGCTTGCTCCACCTCAATAGGATTAACTTTATAGCCCCCGACATTGATAACATCGTCTTCTCTACCTAACAGAATAAGCCTTCCCTGTGAGTCTATTTCCCCTCTATCAGCTGTCTGTACTTCGCTATTTATCAGTACTTCGCTTGTGAGTTTCGGGTTGTTTAGGTAGCCTTCCATTAGTGTTTTACCCGAACATATTATACAACCGTCGGTATTTATACGGAAGTTTGTATTCGGAAGTGCCTTCCCTACACAATTTGCTATGGCATCGCCTTTACTGAAATCGTATGTACTTACAATACCGGTCTCGGTAGATGCATAGGTATTATAGAGCCTACTATGGGGCAAGGCAATAGCTAACGCTTGCATATCCGATGGAGATATAGGCGCAGCACCCGTTTCAATAAAGTCAATTTTGTCTGCAATGGCAGTGAGTTTTTCCCTTCCTATTAGCAAAAGCATTCGAATAGCAGAAGGAACAAGGAATGTTGCAAACTTCTTGCTAGGGTATTCAAATGCTTGAAAGAAGGCTTCTATATCCTTCATCCCTTCTAAAAGAATAAGTGTTCCGCCTTGAATTATAACTGGATATATCTTTGATAGACTTCCAAAATGGTTCAACGGACCTGCCACGACAAATACTGTTTCTTTGCTATACCCTTGCGAGACAATAAGATTTTCGGCATTAGCGAGAATCGTTCTTGAGCTTATCATTACCCCTTTCGATTGTCCTGTTGTACCTGTTGTGTAAAGAATATCAGCCACACCCGTCGGTACTTTACCAGAAGAAAATTCCTTTACTAACAGTCTGTATTGTTCTTCCGGAAGGGAAATCTCTAAAGGTAAGGCTATACTTCCTGCCAAATGAATGGCAAAGTAAGTAATGAGAAAATCCCTATCTTGCGTTGTTCTAAAGGGAATAACGGCACCGGCAGGCAACGTTTCGGCACGTCTGGAAACAGCTTCCCATAGCTTTTGGTAGGTAACAGTGCCTTGCTTATCGACTAATGCTACCTTATTGGGCTGCTCTTTGGCATGTAAACGGAGATAATCTTCTAATTGCATCACAACTATAATCGGTTATTTATCTGATAGTTTCTTCTCTACCATTGCACAAAGGCTATCAACCGACTTGAAGTTTCTTGGTGTAACATCGGTTGAGTCGAGTGTAATCCCATATTCATCTGATAGCATCATCAGAATTGTTGTTACCCCGAGTGAATCGAGTTCACCAAAAAGGAAATCCGAATCAAAGTTTACAAGTGGCAATGCCTCTTCCAAAATAGTTCTAATTTTTTCTTTCATTTGTATATCAACTTAACCTATTACTATTGGATTATATTGCTTCATTGCTGTTATTTGTTCGTCTGTCGGATGCAAAAGGAAGAGCCGATAGTCTGTACTTTCTCCTAATTTCTGTAGGAAAACTGTATCATCCTCTACAATGGTGAGCCTCTTCGCCCCCATTACTCCTTCTGCACTATAGCGTACTAAAAGACGTTTATCCTCCTCATCATCGAAAGAATATACCTTCGATTGTGGATGAACCAAAGATAGTAACAAAGAAAATTCACCACATCCGGCATTCATTACAAACACTTCTTTCGGCATTTCCTTATTATCTATCCATGCAGAATAGTCGTTATACTTCCTTAATGCCACCTTGACTGCAGAGATATTTTCTACCCCTTTATAACGATAGCGGTCGATAACAAAGGAATGATAGTAAGCTGTCGTAGCACCGTCTGTAGGAAAATCAATGGTGCGAAGTGAGGGGATAAAGATATTTTTTATTGTAATTGGGCGTAAACGCATCTCTCCTTTTCTACGAGTTATCCAGTTAAAGATAAGTGGCGGGAAGATGTATGCCATTAAAACTACCGACAACATACCTATAATTGTTACCTCGGCAAGGGAATGTAAAGCAGGGTGTTTGGCAAGTATCAGTGTGCCAATACCGATAAACATGATAAGCGCTGAGATGATAATGGAGTTCTTATACGATATAAGTACCTTCTTCCGATAAGCATATTCATACGATAATCCTTCTGTAATGAAGATGGTATAATCGTCTCCTTGACCAAAAATAAACGTAGCAAGGATAACATTTACTATATTAAACTGCACTCCAAGCAGACTCATTATTCCCAAAATCCATAACCAGCTTATTGCCATCGGTAAGAATGACAAGGCTGCAAGTTCGATACTCCCGAAAGATAACCATAGGAAGAAAAACACGATAAGACCGCAAGCCCATCCCACATAGTTAAAATCGCTTGACAAATGATTGACCATGGTGCTGTTCATTGACTGCACCGAGAAAGCGTGTAAGTGCTTTTGCAATGCATTAATCCGGGCAATCACTTTGTCGGCATCTGTCTTTTTTACCTGCACTTGGTTCACTACGTAATAACGACCAAGACTCTTATCACCTGCAAAAGAGGTTGCAAAAACGCTTTCTTTTAAAGGACTGAAAAAGCTAAGTGGCTGTGGAGTAAACCGTACATCTAAAAGTTTGAAAAAGTCGATGAATGCTTCTGCATTAAAACCGGCGGCATTTCCCTCCAACATCAATTCCTTCGTGAGTCTCGTTTTATAACGTATCTTAAAATCATTCCATCTCTTTAGACGACGCAATTGTTCTGCCTTTGAAGTAATAAACTGATAAGGTGAGGTTATGTTTACTGCCTTTCCATCTTCCATCAATTGACACAAAACGGATTGTCCCTTTTCATTCTCATCCAAAGCCCTATCATACGACGATGCCGAAGATATGGCATATATTGTCGTCGTGGCAGTATCTTCTGCCATAATTTTCGAGAAGTAACGCATATCTTGAGTCTGTTCGGGTGTCATATAGTTGATATGCGCCATATTAGAATCAAAGCTAACCCGCAAGCTGTAGTAACCAAACACAAAAGTAAGAAGCACAACTATCCAAACAAAACATGCCTTATTGTGGAGTGAAATGGCACATATTCGATTCAAAAAGGATGCAGATTCCTTCCCTTTTTGTGCTTTAATAATATGTGGCAAACAAATAATTACAAAAAGAATTGTACCGATAAGAAGGAAAGAACTAAACAAGCCGAGATCTCTAAGAGCTTGTGATTGTAAAGGAACAAGCACTAAGAAGGCACCTACAGTGGTTATATTACCAATTAAAAGAGGCATAACAATCTCCTTTAATGCTGTAGGAACACTCGGAGTATGTTCTAAATGAGCTATAAAATGTAAAGGATAATTAACTGCTATACCTATAATCACCGAAGATATTCCGATAACTATCACCGAAACCTCTGTATGAAAAACGGCTATTCCCCCTAAAGCAAAGAGCCCACCCCATGCAACCGAGAAGAGAATAAGTAATAAACTCTTTCCACTTTTTAAGGTAATGAACAGCAAAAGGATAATAAGAACAACAGAAATTGACACCGATAAGATGCTATCCGATTTTATTTGATGGGCATTTCCTACAGCAATAGCAGGTCCGCCTGTTATATGTGCTGTTAAGTTGGGCGTAGTTTTTACCGACGCATCGGCAGCCTTTTTGAGAAGGTTGATGAGTTTTACATTCTGCTTTGTTTCACTTGACCCAAAAGGAGACTCTATTATTACCACAGCATGCTTCATGTCGGAAGTGAACATATATCCATCATAAAGCTCACCTTTCGTACTTATCGACCCACTTTGCAGCTTGCTTACAACAGGAGTAAAAAGTCCAAGCGGATCGAATTGCAGATTGGTTGTAAGCACACCTGTTGTTGGAAACATCAGAAGTTGCTTGTCTTGTTCCAGTCGCCTACGAATAAAACCGGGTTGAGCAAGCAGACTATCCATGCGTAAATAGTCTTCTTCTGCTAGAAAGTAAGGGATATTCTTATATATATATGAGGATATCGAATATATTTTTTCTAAATCAATATGTGCCGTTACCTTAGCAGCTATGTGCTCGTTATCTAGCTTTTTGAGTGTAGAAGTAAAGTTATCAATGGCTGAAACCACCTCATCCGCATCGGGAGTATTGCCGTTTTTCGACTGAAACAATACAAAGATTTTGTCAGCATTAGAAATATTTCGGAACACATGAAGTTCATCCTGATAACTGGAATCCATAGGAAGAAACGCCATAATATCCTCCTTATAATTCAGTTTGGATGCCAAACCAATTAATAAAAGTGTCAGAACGAGGAAAGATGTGATTCCTACTCGCCTGTGATGATGTAAATAATTATATATCTTTAGTACGAATGAAGTCATGAATTATCTATTCCGTTTTATTAAGACTGCTATATTTTAACTTCTGATCTACAGGGTTAGAATAGATAGCAAGAAATATATCGTGAAGCACATCAATATCACAAGTGTCATACTTGTCGAGTTCTTCCAATTTCTTTTGGAATTTATTTTTCTCTTCAAGGGTATAGAATTTTGAGAAATTCGAACTACCGTAACGCAAATCATGTGCTATATAATTATTCTCCGTAAGACGATAAGCTAAGCAAATCCTTTCATCTATAAGGTTGGCTACCGCCTTATAATAGTCGTTTTTAATAAGACCATCCATAGCCTTTAGTTCGAAAGGAAGAATAGGATTGCATATTTCAATGTGCACTTTCCCTTTAGGCTGACCGATTCCTGTAAGAATACTCGTAAGATCTTCGCCCGGTTTCTTCGTATATTTCGTGTTTCTCGACTCGTAAAGTTCAAGTGTTTTCAGAATATCACACGATTCCCATTCATACGAAATAGCCACAGGAACTATATGAAGGTTGGTAAGTGCACGTATTTTATCATCAGCATCACTCATACAAAACATCTTGATAATACCCTGATCTGTCTTGTCGAGTCCGTTCTTTGTACGTCCGTTACGCTGCGCTATCCACACTGAGTGGTTACGATCCATTATGGCATGGCGGATATATTCTGATAAATGCAGTGAGTTTCGATAAAAATCTTTCACACTACCGCCCGGTCTTTCCACCTTAAACATCTTATTACTCTTGCCTATATCCACTACTAATGGACTCGACATAAGGTTGGCTCCAAAGGTTATCTCCGTAGTATCAAAACCATGAGTAAGTAAAAAATACTGCAATAAACTGGAATCCAACATAATATCCCGATGATTAGATACATAGAGATAAGCCTCATCCTTGTCGAGTTTCTCAAGTCCGCTACATGAAAATTCGGTAATACTCCGAGCAATTATCTGCTCGTTTACACGCTTCATCGTGTTCGCTTGGAACTCTTTCACTGTGGTATAGCTGGCTATAAGCTCCCTTGCCTCGTCTGTTTTCAGCTCCGGATACACAAAACTTGACAGCAAAGGAAAGTAGTCGTTCTTTGCTATTCTCTGCATAGCTGCAGGAATTTCCGCCCCTTCGTATGGACGCATATCGTCGAATCTATGGTCTATCATTGTCTGATTTCTTTATTATACAATAAGGTTATAAAGGAAAGAGCTGATGAATCCACTTCAAAAACTCTCCTCTCCACTGGCGACTCTCAGCGGTACCCTTTATCTCTGAAGCTCCAAAACCATGTCCGCCTGTTCGATATTGGATATACTTATGTGGAACACCAATAGCAGTTAAAGCCGAATCTAATAACTCCGAGTTGCGATATTTCACAATAGGATCATCCTTACAGTTCACTAAGAACACCGGAGGAAGGTCTTTTCTTACATGGCGTTCTATAGACAGGGAATCGCAAAGTGCCTTGTTTCGCTTGCGCCACTCGCCTAATAAAGCCCTTCGAGAGCGTTTATGCATGCAAGGATGTACAAAAGTTACAACGGGATATATAGGAGCTATAAACGATAATCCGCTTTTTTCCGCTCCGTCAAGTTCCGGAACTGATACCACAAGATGCCCTCCTGCCGAGAAACCCATAGCTCCCAGCTTGTTAATATCTACCTGAAAACGCTCTGCATTTGCTTGGATAAGAGTAACAGCTCTACGTAAATCGTTCTGTGGATCGGGATACTGATTGCCACGAAAGAGGTATCTAAAGCGGGAAGCAAAGGCAAATCCGCCTGCTGTTCGGTAATGTAAGACGAAAGCTGCTATACCATTACGCTGTAACCAACGTGCAACTTCATTGCCTTCCGTATTGGTATCATGCCAAAAATAGCTACCTCCGGGGCATACTATCACTGCAATATGCTTCTTACCATCTTCCGTTGGCAAGTAAGCTGTTAATGTTACGCTGCGTGCATGCACATTTGTTCCTTCCCAAATGCGCATCTTTGTTTGTGCCCGAAGACATAAAATGCTTGCAAGTATAAGTAATAACGCAGCTACTCTTCTCATGCTTTATCTTCCATTAATATGATTAATTACCGTATTTTTTCCCAAGATGGCTTCGCAAGTAGTGATAGCTGTGAGTGGAACACCACAAAAACCATGCAGGTTATTATTCTGTCCTGTAAGGAAAAGATTATGTACTTTCGTAACAACAGGTAGTGTAGAAAGGGCTAAATTGCTATAGTCCTTGCTGAAACCACACATCGTCCCCTCCTTTGCATGGTAATAATCACGAATGGTAAGGGGCGAAGAAGCCTCTATCTTATCTGTGTATTGACGGAAATTTGGGTGTATCTGTTCTACTTTATCTAAAAGAACTTCTATCTTTTCCTGCTTCCACTGCTCGTAAGCCTCTCCCCTTTTGCCCACCGATGTGTGTTCCCATTGCCTCACCTCATCGAATAACATTGGGGCTGTTACCAATACTTTAGTGGCGTATTCCCCTTGGTTTTCGTCGGGAGGAGTCATCATTAGGAAGCCTAAGGGCCATGAAGAGGTGGGCTCTCCAAACTTCCAAATGTCGTTATAGCGACTCATGAAGTACTCCGAATAATTGATATACTTAAACGATTCGGGCTTTAACTTCACGTATAAAGAGAATGCAGAATAGGCATTTGGCACACTGTTCAAGCGGTTGATATACGACTTTGGGAAAGCACCTGACGAAATCATCGGGATAAGTGTGCAAGGATGAATGGCTGAAATATAGTAATCCCCCCTGTAACGGTTGCCCTTTTTCGTTTCTATATATTGCACTTGCCTATCGGAAACCTCTACATGAGTAGTTTCTTCGTTTACCTTTACCTCGCCTCCTGCTGCTTTAATGACCTCCGCAAGGAGGTTAGCAAAGTGATGACTACCACCAACAAAGCGGCTTTCTCCATTTATATAGAGCACGCTTATGATAGCATGAATATAGGCAGGTGTTTGGTTTTGCCGTCCTCCATAGAGCGGATTCATATACGCAAGAATAGCTCTGAGCTTCCTATCCTCTATAAATTGAGCGATAAAAGCGTCTGCTGACATGGAAAACTCATCAGAATGTACAGGGAAATCATCGCTTGATGGACGAAGATAAAAGATATCGGTTTCCTCTGATATACGATAAATTGCATCGACATAAGACCGGATATGTTCCTTTTCTGCAGGGAAATAGTTACCCAATCTTTGTATAAAAGCCTCTCTACCTTGTGCCATTTCGTAAGAAGAAGTATCTTCTGCAAAGTAGAGTTTATCTGTACAAATGGGATCAACATCCTTTATTTTCATCTTATTTGCTATGCCTAAGTACTCGCATATCTTACGAATACTCCCGCCATGTTGTAGTCCTCCAACCACATGCATGCCTGTATCGAACACCTCTCCAAACCGTTTAAAGGTCTGCAAACCACCACCTACGGTTGCGTTTTTCTCTAAAACAGTAACCGAAAAGCCCTCTTTTGACAGGATAGATCCTGTAAAAAGGCCACCAAGACCACCTCCTATAATTACTGCCGTATGCTTCATTTATTTGCTTCTGTTATCTGTCGATAGATGGTTTCCATACCAAGGAGTTCGCTACAGGTAACAATTGTACCTACTAATACTCCTAACATACCATGCGAATTGATATTCTGACCCGTTTGAAACACATTCGGCACCTTTGTTCTTTGTGGTATTCTGCCGGCCGAGCCCACTAAAATACTATGTGCAACACCATACATTGAGCCATCTTTCGTGCCTGTATAGTCCTCGTAAGTAAGAGGAGTTGCTGTGTAATAAGTCTCTATCGAATCCCTTAATTCAGGGAATTGAGTAGTAAGAGAAGCTATTAACTTCTCGGCTTTTTGTACTTTAAACTTCTCGTAATCGGCCCCTCTATGCCCTATCTTCGTACCTTTCCAAGTGGCAACATCTGCACTATTCATATAAGAAAGGATTACACCGCTCTCGGCAAATACCGGGTTTTCCTCATGACAAAGATGCATATACAAATAGCCTTTAGGCCAAGAAATCTCATCATAATTCTCACATCCCCATGGTGTTTCTGTATTATAGCCAAAGAAATTATAGTTCATATAAGGGAGCTTTCCCTCTTTAAACTTCAAATATACAGAGAATGCACCCACGGTTTGTTCCATTTCGCTAACCCTTTTACGGAAAGCAGGACGGATAAGGCGTGTATCTTCCAACAGTTTCAAGGTACAAACGGGATGTGCGTCGGATATGATATAATCGGCTTCCAGCACCTCCTCATCATTAATCTGTACACCTATGGCATGCGTTTCATCACAGATTATCTTCGTTGCTTTGCTCTTTGTGCGCACAACAGCACCATACTGCCCCAGCTCTTCTAACAAAACATCAATTATTTTATCGCTTCCTCCTACTATGCGGTAGGCGCTTTGATTATAGAAATCGGCTATAAAAGCGTGAGTAGAAAATGGAGTTTTATTCTTTTCGGCAGCATATAACGGCAAATCTCCTACTAAAACTTTGGCAAGTTCCGGGTCGGTTATAATACTATTTACTACTTCATTAATGCTCCGTAGTTGATATTCTGTGTTGATAGTATCGTTAGATACTGTCATATTCATAGAATGTAGCGATGAGCCCTGTGCTACTTTCTTTATAAGGTCATAATAGGTAGCAAGGTTATCTCGCTGCTTCGGGAAGGATTTTGACAGCTCTTCTATAAAGGCCTCACGCCCATTTGCAAACTTATATCGCTTCCCATTGAGGGCAATCACATTGTAGCCAATAGGATTTAGAGGAGATAATCGGACTTTATCAATCAGTCCCAGATAAGTCATTAGTTTATGAATGACCTGCCCCTTTGCTGCACTACCAATGAAATGCATCCCTGTTTCAAACTTAACTCCCCCTCTTTTAAAGCACTGTAAACATCCTCCTACCTGAACACCTTGCTCAAGTATCGTTACTTTATAGCCATTCTTTGCCAAGAACAGCCCACAGGATAACCCTCCTAAACCACTTCCTATAATTACAACCTTCTGTTTATCCATAGTACTTCTGGTCTAATTCGTTACAGATTTTCTTATATTCTGCAATATAATAACGATGCAGTTTCTGAGTAAAAGATCGTTCGTTTTCTACTAACTGAAGCTCTTTTGCATTAATCCTCTCCTTAACAAACACCTTTAACAAGCCCTTACGGAGGTAGAAAGAAGTCTTGGGAAGAATGCGTCCTGCGCCATATAAGAAGATTGGAAGTATATCAACGTCCAGTTCTTTAGCTATATGTACAGCCCCTTTATGGAACCTTCCAATCGTTCCATCTATCGATCTCGTACCCTCAGGGAACACCGCAACGCTATAGCCTCTGCCTATCAGGGAGCGAAGCTGGGGCATCATGGCATCCAATCCTTCATAAGCAGGGAGGTATTCTGCCTGTCTTATGATAGAGCCATATACCGGATTCTTCCATACCCAGTTATTGGTTAGGAAGACAACTTTAGGATTAAAGATGAGCAAAGAGGTTAAATCGATATGCGATTGATGATTACAAATGATGATGGCCGGTTTCTCGAAAGTTTCGTTTACACTGTTTTCAACCTCAAACTTTACTCCCGGAATACCATGTTTTATCATTACAAAGCGGGCAAACTGTAACATCAAGCGGTGCAAACGTAGGTTTCTTTGCTCGCCGGGTGTACCTGTATGCATGATAATCCATGCCCAAGGAGTCATGATGAACATAAGGGAAAAGATCGAAACAAAGGCAGAATAAGCTGTTCTTATTACCACCCCGCACAACCGACAGATACGAAGAGGAAGCCCATATACCACTGCCAAGAAGCAAAGAACAGTGTTTAGAACAGTAATTCTGGCAAAATCTTTTCCCGGACGGAAGTGAGATACTCGTTCTTTTAACGAGGGATAATACACCTCTATAGGAATAGAATGGATAGAAACTCCGTGCCATGAAGCAAAAACCAATAATTCTAACTCTGCCTCATAACGCTTTGTTAAGCCGTTAAGACCACGAAGTAGCTTCAACGGATAGAGTCTATAGCCTGTCTGTGTATCCTTAAGACGCTTGCCGGTTTGCACATAAAACCAGAAGTTACTAAACTTATTGGCAAAGTTACTACCCTTAGTACGAACAATACCGGATAACTTTCGCTCACCTACTATAATACTATGTGGGTGCCGGATATTTGCTTTCAGAAAGAGAGGAATATCCTTGGGGAAGTGTTGCCCGTCGGAATCGAGGGTAATAGCATAAGAAAAGCCTGCTGACAGTGCCTTTTTAAAACCTGCTTTCAGGGCATGACCCTTGCCTTTATTCACTGAACAGCTAACCACCTGAATACCTTCTATCTTGCTTAAAATAGCAGATGTAGTATCTGTACTGCCATCGTTCACTACAAAAACATCCTGACAATAAAGCAAAGTATCGCAAACCACCTGCTCAATAGTATTCTCATTATTGAACGTTGGGATAACAACACAGATGCCTCTATCATGAAGTTGTGTCCTAATGTCTTGTATATTGGTTGGGTTATTGTCTCGCACTTTCAAACGATATTTTAGCCATTCGCTTCTCATTTGCCATTACTGTGGCCTGTACTTTTATATGCCGATTGTCCAATTTCTGTATTTTGTCGAACTGATAAACAATATTTGGGGTGTCGTTAGGTGATATAACCGATAGAAACTTCACGTTCTTTATCTTAACAATGGCCAGTGGATAGCCTTGTAATTCCTGCAGTAATTCATTGGCTATCTGAACAACACAGACACCGGGAGTTACCGGTTGGCCCGGGAAATGAGCCTTATAAATAACATTATCAGGGTTTAGGCTAATAGCAAAAGAAGCCTTATCTTCCGATAAAGCTCTGCTGTCTATCTTGTAAAAATCATCTTTCAGAATCATTTGTCCTCTTCGTTTTCTTCAGTATCATTAAATGGTAAAGGGGTAAAGGAGTAGTTAAGTTTGAAACGTTCGTCCTTATAAGCAGTCTTACCCTCCCTTAATTCATGGATAAGATGACGAAGATCTTTCTTAAGAACTTTCCTAATATACCACTTATCCAGCATCTTTATGACGTTCACCAACTTTACTTTATCCTTCAAAGGAATATAGATGAAGTCGATAGCCGATATTCCGAACTCATTAAACATACTCCCTTTCACCTCTGTTCCATCATTCACTACTATACAAACTCCACTGATATACGCCTTTGGCATCTCTATTAATGCTTTGTATTTCATCTTTTGTCCGACAGAATCGGGGAAATTGCTTTGAGCAAACAAACCCTGATGTGTGGGTAATACTAAACTAATGAATAGCAAAATTCGATGCACTAACATTTTCATTTATCTTTATATTTCTAAGATTGATGAATGTTTTATCTCCTTTTCTCTCATAAATATCGATGCGCGATATCATAGCTTCTTGCTTATTAAAGTTCAGAATTATCTTCTGAAAGAGGTCCTGCATATTCTTACGTTGCGGTATCAAGGTAGCAATCCAACTATTTCCCGTATCAGACAGGCTTACTTTGAAGTCGTTATTATTAGATAAACTCTTGCCGACAACACTGTTCATCATGATGCGGGCTATTTCTTTAAACATCTTATTCTTTCGAACATCAATAATACTGTTGTGCGATTCCATCCGTATAGCCACCTGATTACCATTCATTATGAATACATAAGAATAAGGATATGTATATTCCCAGCGCAGTTTATCGCTTTGTTGATAATACAATTTACCTTTAGAAACCATCTTTTCATTAAGTATTTTAAGGTATTTTGTTTGTACAAAGTCTGCTTGCATGGTACGTATCTTAGCTGCAGCCTGACTAATTTTCTGTTCTATTCTTGCTTTATTTACATTTTGTGCAGTGCCAAAAGAAACTACACTTAATAATAATCCGAATATTAAAAAAAACTTCTTCATCGTAAAATTATTCTTCTATCAACTCTCAAATTATTAGCTAAGATAGTACTTAATTGCTCTAATCTACATATCTTCCGCTTATTTTTAATTTTATTTTGCTATGAGACAGCATCCCATAATGATTAATAACACGCCTATCCACCTGCTTAAACTAACATTTTCATGGAAGAAAATGATAGCCGCAAACATGCCGAACACATAGCTAAGGCTCACCATTGGATATGCCATACTAAATGGAAAATGTTTTACTATATACATCCAAAGTAACGAACCCAGCCCAAAACACACTCCGCAAGCGGCAAACTGCCAGTTGGAAAGCAGACTAATCCAGAAATCAGAAGTCCACCCGAAAGGCTTCATCCGTGATAAAGCAAACTTCAAGAACACCTGTCCGCCGCACAAAAGGCAGCTCTGTAGGACGGCTAAAGATATTAATTTCCACATGACAACACAATTGCTAAAGATTCTATGGATGCAGGAACAGGCTCTCCGATATGCTCCATTAATTCACGATAAAGTGTTGTTGCCTCATCGTGATAGCCCACAAGGACGGTCTTACACTGCCCGGAAGCAATCAACATCCGGGCATCTTCCATTGCCATAGCAAGCGAATTGCTGCCCTGTGTATAGGTCATGTTATAGCCATGACACTTCGTTTTGATTGCAATGGTGCTTCCTATCGTGTTGTGTGTACTCTGCATAAAGTAGGTGGGCTTTACGTTTCCCTCTCCTTCCTCTACCATTTGTACAAGCATTTTCTCCGAATTTGCCAAGCAACCTCGTGCCGTTGCTGTGATAATAGCATCCGGACAAGCAATGCCGGCTTGCTGTAATGCCTTTAAAGAGGCTAACAATGAGCTCTTCAAAATAGTGCATAAGCGGCGTGCTTCGATAGGAGAAACAAACTGCCTTATCTCATTCAGGTCGGATTCTGCAGTAATAACAACCCGGGCCAGTTCCTTTATCTCGCTCCTGTTTGGTGTTAGTGGCACTTCTTCCAAAGGCTCTTTGGTCAGTAAAAGAGAAGAATCATTGCCCCCAAAACCGAACGAATTGCACAGTACATGCCGCAAATTGCAGTGCTCTTTACCCATAGAAGGAACGATACCATCACTCATTTCATGCTTCCAACCTAAGTTAGCAGGGATAAAATCATGCTGCATGGCGAGCAAACAAATAACGGTTTCTATACTTCCCGCTGCACTTGTGGCATGCCCGGTGAATGCTTTTGTACTGGAAACCGGCGGAAGTTGATTGCCAAACACACGTAGCAAAGCTGCACTTTCACTAACATCATTGTCGGGAGTTGCCGTTCCATGCGCATTGATATAATCCACTTCCGAAGGTGATATACCTGCCATTCTAAGGGTTTCTATCATTGCCCGATAGGCTCCTTCACCATCTTTCGAGGATGCTGTTTGATGAAAAGCATCGCAGGCATTGCCATATCCCGACAGAAAGGCATGGACAGGCTGCCCCATTTCATGTGCAAGTTCTTCTGATTGCAGCACAACAAAGGCTGCACCTTCACCAAGATTCAGTCCTGCTCTATCTGCATCAAAAGGCTTACAAAGCTCCTTATCCAGTATCATTAAGGAATGAAAGCCATTGAGATGAAACCGGGTAAGCGCCTCGCTACCGCCTGCTACCACAATATCAGCTTTACTTTCCTTTAGCAACCGTGCTCCTAATATCATGGCATTGAGTGCCGATGAGCAGGCTGTAGAGACTGTTCTGCAATCATTAAAGTACCCGAAATAGTGCGCAATCTGCTCGGTTGAGCTGCCACAATCATGTACCTTCAGGCAATCTGCATGACTTTTATCGGTCAATATATCCTTAAAATAATGCTCCGTTATATCCATTCCGCCCACAGTAGTACCATTTATCAGCACTACTTTAAGCGATTTCTTCCTCCGAAGAAGTTCCTCTACACGGGCTTCCTCTATTGCTTGTTTTACCGCGAGGATGCCCATTAGAGTTGTTCTGCTGATATATTCCTCCGAAGAAGGAATACCCAACTGCTGCTTTAGTTCCTCGTTTGTAAGCCTCACTTCGCCAACCGGAATATCTTTCTGTGCTGAATTGAGGAGGTGTATAGCCCCAACACCGGTGGTGTTTGTACGTAACACTGCCAGTGTTTCTGCCTTATTGAGTCCTATTGCAGACACAATACCTTCTCCGGTAATTGCAATATGCTTTCCCATTGGCTGAATATTTAGTGAACGATTAGGATAAACAGAAGTATTAAAGCCTTGCTTACTTGGTGCGATTCTCGCTTACAAAGGCGGCAATGGAATCTACACTCGTAAAGATTTTCTTACCTTCGGCAGGGTTAGCGAGCTTTATTCCATACTTCTTTTCCAATAAAACGATGAGTTCTAAGGCATCTATTGAGTCGAGCCCAAGCCCATCTTCACCGAAAAGAGGTGCCGAAGCGTCAATATCTTCAGGTGTCATTTCCTCAAGATTGAGCGCTTCTATGATTTCTTTCTTTAGTTCTAACACTAATTCTTCCATAGTAATATTTTATCTTTTTATTTATTCTTTGTATTCAAATATCGACAAGTGGGCTTCGAAATGAGTATCATCCGTGTAGTCCAACCATCCGGAAAGGGCACTATTCAGGCTGCTATCGCGGAATGTTGCCTGAAGAATTGCCTGCTGAAGTACAGCATTTGGAGCCGAAAGGATATAGAACGAGGTTTCTCCATGATAGTGATTCCTGATGGCAATCTCTCCGGTTACGATGTTGGGAAGGGTATATACGAAGCCACTTGGGGTAGGATAGAATGCCTCCCGGTTACGAATAGAGGTGTAATATCTCCTATCCGAGCTCACGGAAGACGACCTGTTGAAGAGCAATATGCCTCTGTTTGCGGTAGCCATAAAGCGCTTTTTTCCTTCGGATTGCAACAATAATTCAGACGCAATAAAGCCTAATTGGCTTAATCCATCCATTTTATAATAGCGAGGATAGTCGTCTATGCGCTGCTTATAAAGCTCGGTTAGCAGCTCCTTTCCTTGCTTGTTTGTTGCAAGAATCTTACCATCTACGCTTGCTTGAGTGGTGGTTATCCTTACCTCATGAGTAGCAACAACTGTGCCTTTTGCCCGCTTTTGCACCTCTTTTGGGTGCCGGTTTTTGCTGAAAATCATTGCAGCATTGCAGCCGCCAAAGCCTGAAAGCATTTTGATGAAGCTGCCTTTACTCGTTGTTTCATTATGATTTACAACGTGAAGATTACCCGAAACGCCTATTTCCTCATATCCTTTTGTGGCAAGAACGGTTTCATTGTCGAGCGAGTGCATGGAAAGTACCGTCTCCAAAACGCCTGCTGCACCCAGTGTATGACCAAAACACCCTTTGTAAGCATTCACAGGAAGGGTGTTCAAGCATGCTCTTTCAATAGCTTTTGCTTCCATCTGGTCGTTGAACATCGTAGCTGTTCCATGGCAATTAATAAAAGCTACATCTTCTTTATTTACTCCTTCTGTAGCCTCTTGCAGTGCTAACAGGGCACCATCACCCTTCTTTGCGGGCGCGCTTATATGATAAGCGTCATTGAATATGCTGCCTTTTCCTAACAACCATGCCCCTTTCGCAGGCTCATCAATATATTTCAGGACAAGTGTTGCGGCTGCTTCGCCTAAGTTTAAACCTGTTCTTTCAATGTCAAAGGGCTTACACGCATGGGGCGAAAGTGCCATAAACGAATGGAAACCGGAGACTATAAAGTCGCTTAGTTCATCAACTCCGCACACAATGGCATAGTCATAGGCATGCGAAAGGAGCAAACGACGGGCAAGAATAATAGCCGATAGCCCCGATATACAGGCATTACACACCACGATTGGCTGTGCTTGAACGCCAAAATAGTTGGCTATCTTCTGTGCCGAAGCACTCAAATCGGTTTGCAAGCAAGCGTTTTCCGGGGCGTTATCTTTCTCATCTCTTGATGGAATATCCTCCAAAAGGCTTACATTTCCTTTTGTAGAGCTAAGGATAAAGAGTACTTTTTCTGATGCAAGATTGAGCTTTGTTTGTGCCAAAGCATTCGCAATAGAGGTAAGAGCAAGGCTCTCAAAACGGGTAAAACCATCCTTTTTCAGTTCTGTTTGCTGCTCTTCCGAGAAAAGAGAAGCCATAAAAGGGAAAGGTAAAGACCACCTTTGGCTATACCGTTGAATACCGGTACGACCTGCCTTTACCGCAAGATAGTTCTCATGCGTTGTTAATCCTAAGGGTGAAACAATATTATCGGCTATCTTACAAATCATTCTTCTTGCTTCTATCTTACACTCCCCACTTCTTTTTCCACTCTAAATAGAACGGAGGATTGTCCCATACCAATCGGTAATCTTTATCCATAAACACCTGAATAGAGCGTCCGGTAGCTATGATAGATTCATCTTCTGTGTTGCGAATCTCATAATCAAACACCACCTTTGCAGCCTCTGTTGGACGGTAGATAATATCAATTCGCGGCTTCATTCCATACCGAATGGGTTGGCGATAGTGAAAAGTAAGATCCACCAATGGTGCAAAATACCCGTTATTAAAGTAGTTCATATAGCCGAGTCCATATTCTTCTCCAAACTTCTCACGTGCATCTTCGAAGTAAAGAGGATAGGAACCGTGCCACACTACATTCATAGAATCTACTTCGCTAAAGCGGATTTCCAATATCTTTGATGTTTTTAATACTTTCATTTGGTATCCTCTTTCACTGCAACTTTCATCTCTGTATGTGCCAAAAGACGCCCTCCGGCATAGACAGAAGCATTGGCTAACGTCATTCCCATTACATCTTCCAGTATCTCAACCTGTGTCGTTATCTTCTCACCTATATGTGGTAAGGACAGTAATTCAAAGTTTTTTATTGCACCAATGAAGCCTATTTGAATTCCTTTCTTAAAGATAAACTTATTGGTATAACCTATTCTTGCAGCACAAGTTTGTGCAATATTCTCTATTAACCCTGATACATTCATCTGCTCTTCATCCACAAAGATGCTTTTTTCTTTAACCTCTGTCTCTGTAACAATATGACTTTCGTCAAACTTTACCAAGCTATCTATCATCACGAAAGGCTCTTGTTGAGGAAGAATATCGTGCACATCGATCGTGCGAAGAAATGCTTCAGAAGGCTTCTTATAATCTACTTCCATCTAAATCCAAAATTCATAATAATTATACCATTGGTAAGGAAACCTCTTAACCATCTGCTCTAACTCGCTAATATAGCTGTGTAAGAGTTGCTTTACCTGCTCGTTTCTTGAGGCAGACTTATCGTATTGCAGCGGTTTTACATACACCGTGTATTGGTTTCGCTTGGTTTTCATCGTACTGATACAGAGTGCTTCGGCACCAATAGCTGTGCAAATGCGGAAAGGTCCAAGTGGAAAAGCTGCCTTTTCGTATAGAAATTTTGCCAAAAGAGTACGTTTCGAACCTATTATTCTATCGGCCGGCATACTCACAATCTCACCTCTTGAAAGGGCTTGTTCTATCTCAAAAACATAGTCCATGTCGTCCCCTATCCCTATCATCTTTATCAAAGCCGACCGGAATTGCTTCTTTCTGTTCTCCATAACAAAGGCTTTTTCTTCTTGAAGTACAAGAACATTCAATGGCTTATCATGAGCAACCAACTTATAACCGGCCATCTCATAGTTGCCTATATGGGCACTCAACTGTATGAAACTATCCGGTTTCTTGGCTAAGGCTTCATAATATTCGTAACCTTCCACCCGTATATCGAACTCCTTACCGGCATAAACTGCAAAACGATCGATAACCACCTGACTGAAAAGACAGTGGTTTTTATAACTTCCCCAGAAGGCTTTCCAACCACTCATGTGATGGTGTCTGCGAAGATAACGATAGATAAGTACTCCTGTTTTATTAACTATCATGCAGACAGGAACGACAAACAGAGCGGCAAATGCGTACAATATCCGTAACGGAACAAGGCTTACACATAACATCAACTGCTTATGAAGCCAACTGTTTCCATAGGTAGTTCCGCGCCAAGCTCTTTCTTCTGACATCTATAAAGGAATATAAAACTGTTACAAGGAGGCATAGCCCCACCCAAGATTATCCTACTTTGCTCTCGATATAATCGCAGAACTGATTAAGAGTTGTTACCCCTTGCATCTCTTCCGGCTTTATTTTGAAACCAAAATTCTTCTCAACGATAACAACGATATCTACAAAATCTAAGCTGTCAATACCCATATCGTCCTTTAGTTTAGCATCCGGAGTAATCTTATCCTCATCGATTTCCAAATCATCAATTAAGAAAGCTCTTACCTTTTCTTCAATTTCTTGTCTATTCATAGTTTGTTATTTATTCTTTAATATATAATTATTTCTTCTTACATACCAATATACTGTGTCCCTGACCAAGATTATCGTGAATGGCTTCTACTACTAATCCGGCCTCTGAAATACAACTTTCCATATCTTCCGTGTTATACATTTTGCTGTTACCATTAGCTAAAGCCGTAAAATAAAGGCTTGTCATAGTAAGACAAAAGGCTGCAGGCTCGAAGCGTTGTCTATCCCAAAGCGTTTCCATAATGAATAATCTGCAGTTGTTATCCATTGCTTCAGTAGCCCGTTTTAGGATGCTTACTATCTCTGGCATACTAAAACAGTCGAGGAATTGGCTCATCCAAATGGCATCAACGCCAGTATTTAGCGGGAAATGTTGGGCTGTATCGAGGAGGTTTATAGCATATCCTTCTATACGATCAGCCCCCTCTTTGCCTGCTATTTGCTGCCGCATCATATCGATTTGTTGCGGTAAATCGAGGATAGTTACATGCACATCTTTGTTGTAACCAACACATTTCAATGCCCATCTACCTGTGTTTCCTCCTATGTCGAAGAGAATATTAGGATGATATTGCCCAAAAACAATTGCTAAAGCCTCATCAAAAGAGTGATCGGAATAGAAATGATCAAAGCCAAACCAACTCTTTTGAACATTGTTAGGAAGATATGCTAACCCTTCATAAATAGTACTCCAATCTCCAAAATGTTTTAATCCGGCAGGTCGTCCCTCTCTCAACGACTCCTCTAAATGAAACCAACCTTCATAGTTTACATCGTGATTAAAGTCGATGTTTACTCTTGTGGCAGGGTCGTTTAGTAAAAACCAACCTGTTTTTGAGATTGTAAAGCGATCGGTTTCAGGGTCTATCAAGACTACACCAATACATAAACCAGCCTCTAAAAGGCACTTCACAGCATAATCGCTTAGACCCGTTTTCTCTGCTATCTCTGCTCTATTCAATCCATTATTGGCATCTCGAATCATATCCAAGATGCCAAATTTGATTAATAACCGAGAAGCTTGGAATACTACAGGGCCCCAAGCAATGAACTCTGCCTGCCTTTGAGCTTCCTTAGCAGATAGAGTTTCTTTAGTATATTTATCTCTTAAAGATTGGGATAGATGCATATTATTTTATACTGGCCAGCTTAGCACCCATGTCTCTCATAGCCTCTTTGAAGCTATCAAATATAGAAAAATCGCGCCCACCTTTAAATTCGTCAATTACATAGGTACATACTTCCTCGCCTGTTTTCTTATTTCTCACTGATGCTTCACCCCAGATTTTATGTTTATTGCCCGGTACTATACTCATTACACTATAAAACTTATCTACATTAGAGATTGTAATTGTCATAACATAATCTGATGGTTCATCTGAACTTACAGCTTTAACCTTTTGACTTTCCTTATTAAAGCCCTCTATAAAATTAGCAAGTCCGGCTTTGACATATTCCTTGTATTCATCTCCCCATTGCTCTTTTAGCGGCTTTTCATTATTCCATTTTGCTTTATCCCAGTTTATAACTACGGCAACTTTACCGTTTTTTTCTTTAATATAAGAAGCCTTACCCTGACGTACTTTTATTCCACCAGCAAAAGCAAATACCGCAAACATTACTACAAAAAATGCTAAAAATAATCTTTTCATAATTCGATTTTTTTAATTAATATATTAGATAAAATTAGACTTTCTTTATCACCAACGCACTGTTTGTTCCTCCAAAGCCAAAGGAATTGCTAAGAACAGTGTTCACTTCTGTATCAATTGCTTTGGTAGCTAAGTGCAGTTTTGCCGAGTGTTCATCAGGATTTTCTAAGTTAATATTAGGCGCTACAAAGTTATTTTGCATCATAAGAATAGAATAAACTATTTCACTTGCACCTGCCATCCAGCATTCATGCCCTGTCATTGATTTCGTTGAGCTAATCCATGCGTGTTCTCCTGCAAAGAGTTTATCTAAGGCTATTGCCTCATACATATCTCCTTGATGGGTAGATGTGGCATGTGCATTGATGTAATCGATATCGGAAGGCGTAACTCCTGCATCTTTCATGGCACGCTCCATAGCTATTACTGAACCTGCATCGCTAGGCTCTGAGATACCTCCCCCATTACTAGAGAAGCCATAACCTATCACTTCAGCCAATATATTGGCACCACGTGCAATTGCATGTTCATAATCTTCGAGTAGCAAAGCGGCAGCACCACCGCTGGGAACAAGACCATCTCGGTCTTTATCAAAGGGGCGGCTAGCCTTTGTAGGCTCATCCATACGAACAGAGAAAGTGCCCAATGCATCGAAGGAAGCCATAGAGTAATAGTTTGTCTCCTGTGCTCCACCACATAGAACAAGCTCTTGCAGCCCTTGCTTTATCATCATATAGCCCAGTCCAATAGAATGACTTCCGCTGGCACAAGCCGAACTTACCGTAAAGTTTACACCACGAAGGTGAAAGATAGTGCTAAGATTCATATTGACAGTAGAGTTCATTGACTGGAATACACAACCATAGCCAAGCATTGCCGAATCGTGTTTCTCTTCCATTATCTTGCTTGCCTCAATAACAGGTTTGGCAGAAGAGTCATTTCCAAAAATACAACCTACCTCGTTGTTCAAAAGGTATTCATCGTCTATCTTAGCTTGTTCGAAAGCCTGTCTGGCTGCCATGTAAGAGTATTTTGCCTCCTCCGACATACATGCTCGAGTATGACGGTCGAGCATTTGCTTCGTTATAACCGGTTCTTCCACAATACCTGAAAGACCGGAACGGTAACCATACTCTATACGATCTTGCTGTATGCCAATACCAGACTTCCCTTCATAAAGGGCATTCTTAACTGTTTCTGTATCGGTTCCAAGGCATGACCAAATGCCCATACCTGTTATTACTACTCTTCTATACATTTTATTAAATAGCGAATAAATACTTTTATTAGGTGTATAAGCCTCCATTAATATTAATTACTTCGCCTGTAATATAGGCGGCTTCTTTCGATAACAGGAAACAAACGGCCGCAGCTACCTCATCAGGTTTGCCAAATCTTCCTACCGGAATCAACTTCTTTAACTCATCTTCAGGAAGCCCTTTCGTCATATCTGTCTCTATAAAACCGGGGGCAACAGCATTCACAGTAACTCCTCTAACCGCTACTTCTTGCGCCAAAGACTTGGTTGCACCTATGATAGCAGCCTTTGCGGCACTGTAATTACTCTGTCCGGGAAGCCCTTTTATACCTGAAAGGGAGGTTATATTGACGATTCGCCCACCACGTTTCTTAGGCATCATATGTGCTAATAGGCGGCGTGTTACATAAAAATAGCCATTCAAGGTGGTGTCAAGGACAGAGTGCCATTCCTCATCCGACATCATAAACAGCATGTTATCCCTTCGAATACCGGCATTATTTACTAATACCTCAAAGTAATCACTGGGGTGTTTCTGTTCCCATTTTTCTATTGCAGACTCTATTTCTTTTGGATTTGATACGTCGAAAGACAGCAATTCCGCCTTACCACCAGCTGCTATAATCTCATCTGCCACAGTCTTTGCTGCCTCAGAATTGCTTAAATAAT
>JBHAEI010000023.1:0-36669 GCA_041855505.1 Prevotella sp. | reverse complement strand
TTCTTGACAAGGTTACTCTTTTGTGCTGTTTTCTGTGCATCAAGTATTTCAAACCGAATTTCGTTCTTGATTTGTGAAGCTGTTGGTTCGGGCAGAATCCATGTGGGGTCGAAGTCTTGTATATTCTTGATGCTTGGAATGATAGAAGACTTTAGACCGGATGGAGCCAAAATCATGAAATTGTGGGCAAAGAACGGATTGTCGGGTTCATTCAGCGAGAAATATAAATCAAGATAAATGAATGCAGCCATGAGATAAGTCTTTCCTGCTCCCATCGGCAAACTAAAGATATAGTCCGGGTAGGCGACACCATAAAAAAGTTTCTTGAAAACCTCCACATAGGCTATTTCTTCTGGATGCTCTTCTATGTACTGCTTTAAAATAGGAGCGACTATATTTCCTTTATCATCTTTCAGACAAGCATATTCGTAGAGCGTTGCCGCTGCTTGGTTCGTTGCAAGAATAGATCTTGCTTTTGCTGTCAGACTGATGCTGTCAAGGTTAAGAGAAAGGAAACTTCCCTCTGTGAATAGCCGCCACAAAGGTTTGTTGTTGCATTCTATTTTAAGAAACAGATAAGTTTTAATCGCTTCGATCTGAGCATCACGCATCATTCCTTTGTTCTCAATGTAAGAGAGCAAAGAGTTGATGGGGCAGTCTTCACGACTTAACCATTCGTTTCTCTTTCTGTGTATGATGTTGTAGAACATTGTCTATATTTTACTCGTTTTGTTCATAATAATATGAATAGTCAATACCTTTCATAAACATTTCTCGGTCGTCAATCTTTGTGGTGAGGGCAGGCTGTACCAAAGATTTTATATGTGTGCTATCAGAAACACTCTCACGCATGGCTGATAGATATTCGTTTTTGTCTATCTGATATGAATCCTTGCAAATATAATAAATATTCTTGTATTAAAAAACGAAAAAAGTAGATAATTCTTCTCTTTTATAAAGTTCCTATCCGTAATTGCTTTTCTTATGCTTGTTTTTCTCCTTGCAGTCCGCTTGTGTGTAGAGCATTAACACAAGTAGTGTTAGCCAAATACACAACATGTGTATCTCGCGAACTCCTTTAAATAATAAGATATTAGTTGTAGGAGTTGATCTTTCACGTACAATTATATATAAAGCATAGAAATTCGTTTTTACGAGCTGTATTAAAACTTACTGTCAGTCTGTTATGGATAGAGGCGTTTTAAGTTGTTGAAAAACAGTGGTTTATGAGAAGTGTTAATAATGACAGCAAAGATGATTTTTTTTATATTCTCTTCTATAACTGATAGTAACCTACATTGAAGGTGGATTAGAAGAAGTCGTTTTACTAAAACAAAGGAGAGAGAAAGGCAGTCGATAAGGGTAGCCACTTTTTGTTTTAAGGTGTGTATGTCATGGCTTTTCTGCCAAAATGTCATGCTGTTTTTGTTGGCATACCATTTGTTTTTATTCCAGCGAATGATATTAAAGGGGCTGTTAGGCAAATGAGGCTTGCAAGGCAGAAATTGCAGAAAGCTCATAAGATTCGTTCAACATAAACATTGAATAATAATAAAAAACAAATACAATTATGGGAAAGATTATTGGTATTGACTTAGGAACAACAAACTCTTGTGTTTCAGTATTCGAAGGTAACGAGCCTGTAGTAATCGCTAACAGTGAGGGCAAGCGTACAACTCCTTCGGTAGTAGGTTTTGTGGAAGGCGGCGAGCGTAAGGTGGGCGACCCTGCCAAGCGTCAGGCTATCACCAATCCACAGAAGACGGTTTACTCTATCAAGCGTTTCATGGGTGAGACTTACGATCAGAGTAAGAAGGAAGCAGAGCGTGTACCATTCAAGGTGGTAAACGAAGGCGGTTATCCTCGTGTAGAAATTGATGACCGTAAATATACTCCACAGGAAATCTCTGCAATGATACTTCAGAAGATGAAGAAGACTGCAGAGGATTATCTTGGGCAGGAAGTTACCGACGCCGTTATCACTGTTCCTGCTTATTTCTCTGACTCACAACGTCAGGCTACTAAGGAAGCCGGTCAGATTGCAGGCTTGAACGTTCAGCGTATCGTGAACGAGCCTACAGCAGCAGCACTTGCTTATGGTGTGGATAAGGCCAATAAGGATATGAAGATTGCCGTGTTCGACCTTGGTGGCGGTACGTTCGATATCTCTATCCTTGAGTTCGGTGGCGGTGTGTTCGAGGTGCTTTCTACCAATGGTGATACCCACCTTGGTGGTGATGACTTCGACCAAGTAATCATCGACTGGTTGGCAAATGGCTTTAAAGCCGATGAGGGTATCGACCTTACCAAGGACCCAATGGCTATGCAGCGCTTGAAGGAAGCTGCCGAGAAAGCTAAAATCGAGTTGAGTTCTTCAAGCTCTACCGAGATAAACCTGCCTTATATTACAGCAGAGGGTGGCGTTCCAAAGCACTTGGTAAAGACTTTGACACGTTCGCAGTTCGAGCAGTTGGCTCATAACCTGATACAGGCTTGCTTGGTACCTTGTCAGAATGCAATTCGTGATGCGAAACTTTCTACAAGCGACATCGATGAGGTTATCCTCGTAGGTGGCTCAAGCCGTATTCCAGCCGTTCAGACATTGGTTAAGAACTACTTCGGCAAAGAGCCTTCAAAGGGCGTAAACCCGGACGAAGTAGTGGCTGTAGGTGCAGCTATTCAAGGTGCTATCTTGAACAAGGAGAGCGGTGTGGGCGATATCGTATTGCTCGATGTTACCCCATTGACACTGGGTATCGAGACCATGGGTGGTGTAATGACAAAGTTGATTGATGCCAACTCTACCATCCCTGTAAAGAAGAGCGAGGTATTCTCTACCGCAGCTGATAACCAGACCGAGGTAACCATCCATGTTCTTCAGGGCGAGCGTCCGATGGCAGCACAGAACAAGTCTATCGGGCAGTTCAACCTTACAGGTATCGCTCCGGCACGTCGTGGCGTCCCTCAGATTGAGGTAACATTCGATATCGATGCCAACGGTATCTTGAGCGTATCGGCAAAGGATAAGGCAACAGGTAAGGAACAATCTATCCGTATCGAAGCTTCAAGTGGTTTGAGTGAGGACGAAATCAATCGTATGAAGGCAGAGGCCGAGCAGAACGCCGAGAATGATAAGAAAGAGCGTGAGAAGGTTGATAAGCTAAACCAAGCCGACTCAATGATTTTCACCACCGAAAACTTCTTAAAGGATAATGGCGATAAGGTACCGGCCGACCAGAAGTCGGGCATCGAGCAAGCTCTCCAGCAACTCAAGGATGCTCACAAGGCACAAGACCTCGCCGCTATCGACACTGCTACCGCCAACCTTAACAACGTTATGCAGGCAGCAAGCCAGCAGATGTATCAAGGTGCCGGTCAGCAAGCCGGTCCACAGGCGGGTGCAAATGCAGGTCAGCAGGAACAACCAAAGCAGGACGATACTATACAGGATGCCGACTTTGAGGAGGTGAAGTAAATAATGTAATTTTGTAATCGTGAAATATAGGCAGTAGCATGATAGAAATATAATGTTGCTGCCTTTCTTTATTTAGATATTATGAGCAAGGAATATATTAGAGAACGTAAAGAATCAAAGCCTGTAGTAGCAATCTGTTATGATTTTGATAAAACACTTTCGCCAGATGATATGCAGGCACAGGGCTATATTCAATCTGTTGGCTATGAAACGGATGAATTCTGGAAGAAATCGAATGGTTTAGCCGATGATAATGATATGGATCAAAATCTTGCCTATATGCTAACAATGAAACAGAGTGCACGTGGAAAATTGGTACTGAATCGCAAAAGTTTAATGGAATATGGATCCAAAGTTAAGTTGTACAGTGGTGTTCAGACTTGGTTTAAGAGAATCCGAGCCTATGGAGAAGAGAAAGGAGTGATAGTTGAGCATTATATAATTTCCTCAGGACTAAAAGAAATGATAGAAGGAACTTCTGTTGGTAAAGAGTTCAAGAAGATATATGCAAGCTCATATTATTATGATGATGCAGGAGAGGCCATTTGGCCTGCACAAGTAATAAATTATACTGGTAAAACACAGTATTTGTTTCGAATTACTAAAGGGACATTAGATGTAAACGATCCTATGGTTAATGACATATTTGCTCCAGAAGACTTACGTGTCCCATTTAGAAATATTGTGTATATTGGAGACAGTGCGACAGATATTCCTTGTATGAAACTTGTGAACTCGCACAATGGACACTCTATTGGTGTATATGACCCTCAAACGAAAGATAAAAAGAGAGTCTATCAGATGTTTGAAGATAATCGAATAAAATACTTTGCAGCCGCAGATTATGCAGATGGATCAGAGTTAGATAAATTAGTTAAGACTATTATAGATAGAACAGTCTATAATGAGAAACTAGAAACGGCATACTATGAAAGTAAGAAAGAGGCTGAAGAAGCACGAGTTCATATAACTACTCCTGAAGAGATTGAGAAAAGAAAACTTATTTTAGCATTAGAAACTAGTGGGAATTTCTCCACTACCCACTCTATTATTGCTAAGCTTAAAATATATAGTGAATGGAGTGATGATGAAAAAGTTGAATTAAACAGAATTAAAGAAGTTAATAGCCAAGTCAGACTAATTAGTAACGATAAAGATATTGCCGAATTCTTTTCTGTATTGAACGCTTAAAAAATCACGCTATTTACGCTATGAATCTATGGCCTAAGAAGAATATATAACCAACTTGACTACACCTTTGCTCTCTGTGTTAGACTTAGTATTATAAGTAAAAAATATAAGAAGAATGATTATGGATAGGAATCTTATAAAAGAGGAGAACAATCTCCTCTTTTTCATTTTTTTATACAAGGATATTTATTATATTTGCAAAAAATCATATAATGTTAATATAAGAATAAGAGAAACCTAATAGGTTAGATATAATAATCATTCTTAGGAATTTAATAAAGCTCACAAAGTGAAAACAACTTTCAAGATGGCAGAGAATAAAGAGCAATATAAGAAATCTATTCGTTTTTTCAACGACCGTGAAGTTAGGGCGGTGTGGGACGACGAACACAGTAAGTGGTGGTTCTCAGTACTTGATATCATTGCAGCTATTAACGAACAGGACGATTATCAGAAGACAAGAAACTATTGGAAGTATCTCAAAACCAAACTAAGAAAAGAAAATAGTCAGTTGGTTAGTGCCACTAACCAACTGAAGCTAAAAGCTTCTGACGGGAAGTCTTATAAGACAGATACGTTTGATGCAGAGGGTGTAACCCTTTTGGCAAAGCATATCAACAATACCAAGGCAACGAGCTTTCTTGACTGGTTCCTCTATAGTGATAACACTATTGACGGACAGAGCAAGAAAAAGGCTTATCAGCTTTTTGAAAGTGGTATCTTAAAGACTGTAGACCCAGGTACAATCAAATGTTTACAACAAATACATGCTTATCTCTTTGGAGGACTGTATGACTTTGCAGGACAAATCCGTACCAAGAATATTTCAAAAGGTGGTTTTACCTTTGCTAATTGTATGCATTTCCCTGAAACCCTGCAAACAATAGAACGAATGCCCGAAACAACCTTTAATGAGATTATGGATAAGTATGTAGAGATGAACGTAGCCCATCCATTTATGGAAGGCAACGGTCGTAGCACTCGCATTTGGCTTGACCTCATGCTGAAGCGTTCTCTCAAACGATGTGTGGATTGGAGTCAGATAGATAAGAACGAATATTTGTCAGCCATGCATGAAAGTGTTTCTGATAGTACACATATCAAGTCTTTGGTACTGCCTGCACTCACTACCAAGATTGATGACCGAGAAATGTTCATGAAAGGTATTGACTATTCGTATTATTATGAACAAAATGAGTGAGCAATTAATTAAAAATATCATTACCCACCGGAGGAAGCTGACAATGCATTGGAAACCGTCATCAAACAATGTGAGCAGTGGACGGATAATGAACAAGAGATTTATTCAACCCACACAGCCAAGATGTATAAGATCCACGAGGATGAAATACAGATGGCTGTAGAACCGTAAATAAAGCAGATAATAATATAAATTACACTTACGATGATTATCAAGAAATTAAATGTCCAAAATTATAGGACATTAGAAAATGTTGAAGTAGAGTTTAAAGGCTATTATACAGCTATTAGTGGTAAAAATAACGCAGGTAAATCTAATATAATTCGAGTTATTAAAGGTATTTTAAATCGTGGAATTCGTTTTCGGATAAGAGGTGGTTCGTACTTTGGAATGGAAGGATTTGACTGGAATGATGATGTAACTAACTGGAAAAAAGCTTCAAAAGAAGATATTTTTATAGAATTATCGATAGAAATTCACAAAGAGAGCGACACTGCCATCTATAGATTTTTAACAGACTTTATTTTTAAAGATATAGATACGATTAGGAGTTCCGAATGTGAAGAACTTAAAATATCATTCATTAAAAAGAGTGATAACACATCGGCATATAGAATATTTTTAGGAGAAAGAGAAATAGAAGATAACTATCAAAAGCAAGAGGTCTTAAAAAGATTAAAGAATACAGAGTGCTTGATATTTCATAATTCAACCAATAGAGGTTTTGGTCCTTTTGATGAAAATCTCGATCGAGTATCAAATTTTGTAAGTGCTAATGAACTAGTTAAAATAAATCAAAAACGCGATGAATTACTAAAATTAGTGCAAAAATCTTTAAGACACCATCAGGATGAGTTAACAAACCTATTGGGAAACCTTGAAGAAAAATATGAGGTAAGCCTTTCTACACGTGGACTAAATTTTGAAAGTGAATCAATCGATATTTCATTGAAAGAAAAAGGGGCAGACATTTCTTTAGACGACTGGGGAAGCGGAACAAAAAATAGAACACTTATCTTCTTAAATATCCTTAATGCAAAGCGTTCTCAACAAATGGAAGAAGGTATGGAATCTGATAAAATTACTCCAGTGATTCTAATAGAAGAACCTGAATCTTTCTTACATCCTCAGGCACAAGCTGAATTTGGGCGAATATTGCAAGATTTAGCAAACAATCTTCAAATACAGATTATTGTCACTACGCATAGTCCTTATTTACTTTGCTTCAAATCACCAGAAGCAAACATCTTATTAGAGAGAGACCTAAAGCCTAAGAGTAAAGATACGAGTTCTCACACTATAGATACCCACTCTGATTTATGGTATGAACCATTTGTAAATGCACTTGGAATAAATGCAATGGATTTTGGACCTATGAAGGATCTGATTTTTACTGAAACGTCAAAAATTCTATTAGTGGAAGGTCCAATTGATAAAGAATATTTCCAGTATTTTCAAGATGAAAAATTTGGTACAAACGCACTCCGCTCAGATATTGAAATCTTTGCTTATGATGGTGCTGACAACGCAAAAAATACTATTCTAATGAATTTTATAAAAAAGAAATTCAAAAAAGTAGTATTAACAGCAGATATAGACCGCTATTCTGATATTAAGAAATCAGTTATTTCAATAGGTTTTACAGAGAATAAAGACCTCTTTGCAATTGGAAAGAACTGTGCAGGGAAGCGTTGTATAGAAGGTTTAATACCTCCAAGCTCATGGTCTACTGTTCTTTCTCAAAACTCAGAATTAGCACAAATTATCACATTAGAAAATGGTAAAGAACAAAAAAGTGCAAAAAATGAATTGAAGAAAAAATTATTAGATGACTTTAAGAATACTCCAATATCAGACACCAGTCATGGGGACTTTTATAGTATTATAAAAAAATTAAACAAAGCATTTAAAGATTAAAGCAATGCTATCATGGATATCAAATGTTAATTCTTTAAAAGATACTTTTGAGATAACATTCAAGATGGTTTCTAATCAATACTACTCAATTTGAGGAAGCATTTTTGTACCATATAAATGTAAATTGTTGATAATCAGAATAAGATACATTTGAAGAAGTGAAGTAAAAGAAATAGTATTTACAACAAGATAGTTTAATCCCTATAACTCCAGCAAGTTATAGGGATTTTATATCTCAACAATACAAATACACAAAAGCGGAAGATTTATGACATATTATCTCATAAAACATGCTAAATTCCTATGAAACAAGAAGAGTATAAACAACTTGACTGCGACTTCGCCCACTGCACAGGAACCCATTGTGAGTAGGTAAATAATGTCTATGTCACACTGCCTATCAGATGCCCTACCTGAACATATGTATAACCTATCCCGTGCCGGTGCAGATAAAGCGATATAAATAACCACACTTTCGTTGCCTAAATCTCTACGCTTTCTTCTTTAATAAGTAACCCCATCAATGTAGAGGAAGTATTGTTTTATACATATTTATATAGTCAATTATACAAACGTGTATAGTTAGTTATACAAATTTGTATAGTAAACTGTACAAGTGTGTATAATGTCTTTTATATTAGTATGCGATAATGGCATGGTAAGGATTGAGGGAGTTGGTATCTAAAGCGCTGGAGCTAAAATGAGAAATCAGAACGCAATTTTGTTAATGTAGAAGCTTTCCAACCAATAGGGAAGAGTGCTGCAAATCTTTATCGGAAATGGAGGTATGGGTTAGATAGAACGTAGGAACGAAGGAAAATTGTAACAGTTTTGTTATTTTTTTGAAAATAGTTGGCAACATCTCTTCTTTACCTTTGCAGCAGAAAGAAGAAATCATTTTTAAAAAGTAATATGGATATATTTTATTTGATTATCATTGGTTTTCTGATTGTGCTTGCCATCTTCGATTTATGGGTGGGTGTGAGTAACGACGCTGTAAACTTCCTTAATTCGGCTATCGGGGCAAAGGTGGCCAAGTTTCGGACAATATTGATTATCGCTGCCTTGGGAGTTTTCTTTGGCGCGATGTCGAGTAATGGAATGATGGACGTGGCAAGGCATGGTGTCATGGTGCCGTCCCGGTTTACGTTCGATCAGGCAATAACGGTTTTTCTGGCCGTCATGGTTACCGATGTTATCATCCTCGACATTTTTAATAATGTCGGTTTGCCTACCTCTACCACTGTTTCGATGGTATTCGAGCTGATAGGCGGTACGTTTGCCATTGCCTGCATTAAAATGTTTCAGGACAGCAGTCTGGAACTGACCGATCTGCTGAATGCCGGCTCTGCCCTTAAGATGATAGGCGCGATATTCTTTTCTGTGCTGGTGGCGTTTATATTGGGAAGCTCTGTGCAGTGGGTCAGCCGACTCGTTTTTACCTTTAAATACAAGAAGTATCTGAAGTATGGCATTGCTATATTCGGCGGATTGTCGTTCACCATCATGCTGTTCTTCATTTTCTATCAAGGGTTAAAGTCGGCTTCGTTTATTGATGCGGATAGCCGGGAGTGGGTGAACTCGCACATAACCCAGCTGATGGTTATGATTTTCATTGCCAGCAGTATTATTTGCGAGGTGCTTTATCTGCTTAAAGTGAATGTGTTAAGGCTGATAGTGCTGTTTGGTACCTTCTCGTTGGCTTTGGCTTTTGCGGGGAACGACTTGGTAAACTTTATCGGAGTGCCGCTGGCCGGACTGTCGGGCTATCAGGATTACGCAGCGAATGGAGCCGGGAAAGCTACCGAATACCTTATGACGAGCCTGGAGTCTTCGGCCTCTTCACCGTTTATTTATTTAGCCTTGGCTGCCGTTATCATGGTGTTTGCAATGGTAACATCGAAGAAGGCCAAGAATGTTATTAAGACTTCGGTGGATCTTTCATCGCAAGACGAGGGAGATGAGATGTTCGGCAGTTCCAGCGTTGCACGTGGAATTGTTCGTGTGAGCCATAACATGAATAATTTCTTTACTACTCATTTGCCTGAAAAGTGGCAGAAGGTGCTTCGCAGAAGGTTTAATACAGCCGAGATAGACTTGCCTGCCGGCGCTGCTTTCGATGAAGTTCGCGCATCGATAAACTTGGTTATCTCGGCTATCCTCATTATTCTCGGTACCACCCAGAAGTTGCCTTTATCGACTACCTATGTAACCTTTATGGTGGCAATGGGTACCTCTTTGGCCGACAAGGCATGGGGAAGAGAAAATGCAGTGTTCCGCGTTACGGGGGTGCTTAGTGTTATCGGTGGTTGGCTCTTGACGGCAGTTGTTGCATCGTCGGTGTGTGCCGTCGTTGCTGTGGCGATGTATTTTGGCGGCTTTGTCGTAAAAAGCATTTTAATGCTGGTTGTGGTTGTCTTCTTATGGCGTAGCAACAAGGTTTATCAGCGCAAGCATAAGAACAAGGAGGAGGACGAGACGTTTACGCTGCTGTTACGTACCAAAGACTCTGAACTGTGCTGGGAACTCCTCCAAAAGCATGTCATCCAAACACAAACAGCGGTGTTGGAGCAGGTTATCTCATCGTTTACGAATATAAAGGAAGGATTTACCCACCAGTCGGTTAGCCAGCTTCGGAAGGTATTGGTTACGCTGAATGAGGAGCAGAACAATCTGGCACGTTCGCGCAAAAGGGAAATAATCGGTTTAAAGCATATTCCTGCGGGTCTTGCCTTGGAGCGCAACACGTGGTATCATTTAGCAATCAATTCTGCCTCGCAGTATATTTATTGCCTAAAGAGAATCCTCGAGCCGGTGAAGAATCATGTGGCAAATAACTTCTATCCCTTATCGGAGAGTTATATAGCAGAGTTCGAGGAGGTTTCGAAGCACACGCTTTTACTGCTGAATGAGTCGCATTCTTGCCTTGTAACAGGGCGTTATTCGGGGTATAGAGACATCATGGCAAAGGGAGATGAACTGAAGGACGACCTCTCGAAACTGCGTAAATCGCTCATCGACAGAATGCAGCTATCGAGGGATAACCACCAGACGAAGGTATCGATTGTGTATCTGAACCTCCTGCAGGAGTGCCAGCAGCTGCTCAGCATTATGCGCCATCAGCTAAGGGCCTGTAAGAAGTTTACGGAGAATGCAGATATATTCTTTGCACAAAATAAATAAAGACATCTATGGATTTAAGAAAGGCTAATCGCATTGTTTATATCTACGACTGTTGTCGTTTGGCAGCACTTCTCATTATAATTATCGTAATAGGACTTGCTTTGGCCGGTATTCTGTAAAAAAGGTAACTTTATGAGAGCAAGGGTCTGTCGGCATGATTTCAAATGCCGGCAGACTTTTTTATTCGGCATATAGAAAAACAAAAAGCACCGCCAAGATACGTCCTGGCGGCGTTTTTATTTATAGTGGGAAATTAAGCGTCGAAGTAGTAGCCGAAGCCTTGGCGGGTAATGATGTTGCGGGCATATCTGCCCAACTTCTTTCTCATTCGGGTAATATTTACATCGACGGTACGGTCTATCACGACGACATCGTGCGGCCAAACCTGATTGATTACTTCCTGTCTGCTGAACAGATGGCCTTTATTGCCGAGCAAGAGGTGCAGTATCTCGAACTCGGTTTTGGTAAAGGGGATCTCTTCGCCATCGACATTTACGGTTTTGTTGTTGATGTCCAGCACAAGGTTTTCGTATCGTAGTTGCGGGGAAGCGGGCGTACTTGGCGTTTGAGTGCGCCGTAAAACAACTTTCACGCGTAAGATAACCTCTCGGATCGAGAAAGGCTTTGTAATATAATCGTCGGCTCCCAATCCCAGTCCTGTAATGGTGTCGTTCTCGCTATTGCGGGCAGTCAGGAAGATAATCGGGATATTGGCAAGTGCGGGCGACTGCTTTAGCCGTTTGGCTAAGGCAAATCCGGAAATGTTTTCCATCATAACGTCGAGCAGTAAAAGCGAGAAATCGCTCAAGGGGAGCGTTAAAGCCTCCTCTGCGCTGTTGGCCGTCTCCACGTCGTATCCCTCGTTCTCAAGGTTGAATTTTAGTATTTCGCAAAGGTCTTGCTCGTCATCAACTACCAGAATCTTAACTTTTTCCATATCAAAACGTTGTTGTAAATGTTGTGCAAATATATGAAAATAATTTATTCGGCCGACTAATATTGCTCGTTTTCCATATCGTTGTAACCGGAATGTAACAACAGGTGTTCAGCCCTTGTCTTATACACCCCTTCCCAATGTGAATGTAAAGCATAGTCCGCCATCAGGGTTGTTTTTTACCCCGATGTTCCCTCCATGTACCATTACGGCATTCTTTACGATAGCGAGGCCTAATCCGGTTCCTCCCATTCGCCTGCTGCGTCCTGTATCGATACGATAGAAGCGCTCGAAGAGTCTTTCTAAGTGCCGGGGAGCTACGCCTACGCCATTGTCAGCGAAGGTAAAAGTGTAGAAACCATTCCCTGCAGCAGTGGCAGTAAGGCTGATTTTCGTGCCATTGCCGGCATACGCTATGGCGTTGTCGGTAAGATTGCGAAATATGCTGTAGCAAAGCGACTGGTTGCCTTGGATGGAAAGTCCCTCGGGCAGGTCGTATTCAAAGGTCATGTTGTGTTTCTGCAGCTCAAGAGCCGATTCTTCTTTAACCCTTTCCACCACCTTCTTGATATCGACATCCACGAAAGACAGATTCGAAAAGCCATCGTCGAGCCTGTTTAAGGTGGAAATATCGTTCACCAGACTGGCCAATCTCCGGCTTTGGGCATAGCATCTTTCAAGGAAATGGCTTACGGTAGCTTTGTCCATATCGGGCGAATGAAGGATGGTTTCCAGATAGCCCTCTATGCTGGCTATAGGGGTTTTAAGCTCGTGCGCCGCATTTTGGGTAAGCTGCCGTTTCAGGATGTTCTGCTCGTTCTTGGTTTTTTGCAGTCGGATGTATAGCTTTATAATGTATTCGGAAATTTCGCCAAGCTCGTCGTTCGGGAAAGCCAGCATCTCTGTCAGCTCCAAAGGCTCATTGTTATCCACCCTGTGCGCAAAAGCCTTGAGCTGGGTGATATTCCTGCTAAGGTGATTGACGAAACGATAAATAAGAAGGATGATGAGGAATAGGGTGCAGATGGAAACCGATAGGAGGATTCGGTCGATGATAAGTGTATAGGCCAAGTTGTAATGAAACGGTAAGGCTGTTCGGATAACAATGTTTTCTTTGGGATAGAAGGTGGCCGAGTAAAAGAATTTTTGTCCTTTTACGGTAGTCGAAGCCCGGCTTATGTCGTAACCCTTGCCATGTGTAAGCGCATCTTTCACTTCCTTTCGGTTTCTGTGGTTCTGCATGCTTTCTACACTTGTGCGCCAGCTGTCGTAAATAACATGCCCCTGCTGGTTTATCAGCGTAACTCTTAAGTTCTTCAATGGGTGCTTTTCCACGTATCGGGCTACTGCTTCCGTGTTTACGTTGGGAGCAAGGTGGTGCTGTATATCGAGTACTTCATACATTCTGTCATTATAATTCTGAAGCAGAATATCTGTGTTTGATATTTGGTTTTTGGTGTTATGTGATTGGTTAAAGAAGAAAAAGGAAACAATAACTATCACAAATAAGAATATGATAAGAAGGAAAAACCGTGGACCTACCGATTTGCTTTTCATCTGAAGAAGTTTTATTATTATAGTTTTGGCGTAAATATTATTGCAAATATAGGAAATAAAATCAGCCGACGAGCGCAGAATGCTATATTTTAATAAGATTGTTACAAATGTGATAAAATGTTCCGTACCAGTATAGTTAAGAAAACTCTTCGGGTTATTTTAGGATAAAAAATGAATAATCGTTTTTCGCACTCATATTTTACCCTTATCTTTGCTGACGCAAATCAGTAAGGAAAGTAAAAGAGAAGATATAGAATTTCTATGATGCAAAGAATAGTGGCTTTTGACATTAAACGGAAGCACCCTGTAAGGTTGAATTGTGATACCGATTTAGAGTATGCCGGCTTTGCCAATAAAGTACGGGAACGGCTGACAACGGCACTTCTTCCTCATACAGACGAGGAGGTGGTAACAGAGGTGGCTCTTAATCTGACGCTTTATCTCGAGGATGTCATTGCCGATTGTGGCATTTGGCGTACCTTTGTTACGAAACATAAGGAACTTTATAAAAAGTCGTTGCCTTTCTATCCGGTTGAGGAAAGCTCCTATTATGCCGATGAGCCCAGTGTAGAGGATGTGCAGTTTGTTATTTGGCAGACGCTCTACAGTACGTTTGGCGTATTGCTGAATCCGGAGGAGTGTTATCTTATGGATGCAGCCTCGGCCGCAATGGAGGTAATAGAGGAAGGTTTCGAAACGCTTTCTATCAATACCACTCTTGCGGATTATTTCCATAAGGCAGGTTTCCTTGCAGACTTTATCCCAACCCGTTTCCTGTTAAGATGGTTGATGTTTGACTGTTATCTTACAGGTACTCCACAGCTCTATCCTATCTTGGAAGAGGATGCGAACGAGTTGATGTCTGTTCTTGAGAACGGATCAATGGCGGCCTATCAAACCGATTGTCTTGCAGCCTTCACTTATAAGGTTGGTCCGATGGCCTATTTCCCCACAGAATGGCTTCGGTTTATACTGGCCGGCAATGGCAATAAGGAGGCTGCCCAAATCATATCGGATATGGTTTTCTATGATTATTCAGCCTACCAAGTTACGAAAGAGGACGATAAAGGCGTATATCTGGAATCTGTTCAGGGAGAAGAGATCTTTATTACTTACACAGCGCTTAATCTGAAGAAGGGGGTACTTGTAAAGGGAAAACAGGCTTTGATATCGCTTGTGCGTTTCAAGGATAAGTGGGAACTGAATGGAATGCTATCGGAAGCAACAGGCTCCGACCTGTTTGAACGTTATCGGAAGGAGGAGGAAGAGAAGAAAAAGATTACTAAGGGCATTCCACGATACAAGGCGCTGATGGAACTTTCGGGTGGAAGTCCGTTCTTCTATTTTAAGGATAGTAAGGAATACAAAACTTTCCTGAAGAAAGAAATGAAGTTGAAAGATGCCAAACTTATCGATCGTTCCTTCCCTAACGAAGAACAGAACATAGTCCTCTTCATGCCGAGTGCCAAAGAAGGCTTCGATACAGTGTCTGAACTTGCATGCTTTTTGCAAGATGAGCGAAACCCTTACTATGAGGAAGATTTGGACAGTAAGAGCATCTGGGAGGTATTTATCAATCTTACCACTCCCGGTATGATCGACTATATTATTCGGCAGAATATGCTGCCTAATCTCTCGTTCCCAATTGTAAATGGGGAAGAGGAGCGAGCCCGCAGTCTTGTTTCCGAAAATATCGACTTCCTTGCACGGTGCTTGAAGCGAATGAATTATTAAGTAAAACAAAAGACAGCATATGGTTTCTTTTTTAAAAGGGAGCCTGCTGTAAATTTAGATTGCAGCATAGAACCGGGCTTAGGGTAGCCTACCTTGTTCTAAAAGAAAATATCTAAAACTTATCTTATACACCCTTTAGTCTCAATTAAAAAAGTTGAGACTAAAGGGTCTTTGACTATTTGCTTGAAATGCCAAATTATAAAGGCTTATATCGAATTCAGGTTAAATACTTTTCTTTAAGGGTTTACCTATGAAAACGAAAAAGGAGTTACAAGCAATATTGTAACTCCTTATAATCAGTTTATGTATATCTTTTTGTAGCGGGGGTGGGACCCGAACCCACGACCTCCGGATTATGAATCCGACGCTCTAACCAGCTGAGCTATCCCGCCATCCTGTGCTCTTTAAAAGCGAGTGCAAAGGTATGGAAAAAAAAAGTATCGGCCAAATTTTGGCAATAAAAATATTGTTTTAGAAGAAAAAAGTTATATTTTTGTGGCCTGAAAATATTGCAAGTGCAATGAAATAGAGCTCATGAGTAAAGAAATTTGTTTAGAATACACTTTAAAAACAAGGTCGAAATCGGCAGTCTGGACATTGGTGAGTACTGTGGTCGGCTTGAAGAAATGGCTTGCAGATGATGTATATCTGCAGGATGATAGTTTTGTTTTTGTATGGGGCGACCCTCTGAGAGAGCATGATGAGCGTAAGGCCAACGTAGAATGGGCAAAGGAGGGGGAGACGATTCGCCTGCATTGGGAAGACAGCCCCGAAGAATATTATTGGGAGATGAGGCTTTTGAAGAATGAGATAGCCGAAAACTATCATCTTGAAGTACGCGAAGTGGTGGACGATGACGAGGAAGACGATGTAAAGATATTATGGGAGAATAGTATCCGAAAGCTGCATCAGATAACCGGTTTGTAAAGGATGCCGTATTGCTAAGACTAAAGGAAGCACTGTGTAGATGGAATAAAAAAACTAAAACAGCTTTATACTTGCATATTTTTTGTACTTTTGCAGTTAGATAAATGATTAGTACATTTATCAGTGAAAGCATGCTTCGTTTTAAGAAACTGGATATATTTATAGCCAAGCAATTTGGTTTGTTGTTTGCCGGAACGTTCTTCATTAGCTTATTTGTGCTAATGATGCAGTTTCTGTGGGTGTATATCGACAAGCTGATAGGTAAAGGTTTGACCATCGATATACTGGGGCAATTCTTTTGGTACATGGGACTGATGATGGTACCGCAGGCTTTGCCATTGGCTATCTTGCTGTCGTCGCTGATTACGTACGGTAACCTTGGCGAAAGCTCGGAGCTTACGGCCATTAAGGCAGCAGGTATTTCGCTGGTGAAGTCGTTCAGAGGACTAATCGTTGTATCGGTTTTCATAACAATCGTTTCTTTTATTTTTCAGAACAATATTGCTCCGGCTGCCAAAATGCGGGTATCTCAGCTGTTGCTCTCTATGCAGCAGCAGAGCCCGGAACTGGAAATACCCGAAGGGGTATTTTATGATGGTATTCCGCAGACTAACCTTTATGTTTCCAAGAAAGATCTGAAAACGGGGCACTTATATAATATTATGGTGTATCGTATGACCGACAGTTACGAAGATCAAGCCATTATCTTGGCCGACTCCGGTATGCTTCAGGCCACAGCCGAGAAGAAACACCTTGTGCTGAACCTATGGAGTGGCGAATGGTTCGAGAATATGCGCAATGAGGAATTCGGCAACAGTGCCAGCGTTCCGTATCGAAGGGAAACCTTTGCGCACAAGAAGATTGTGATAGATTTCAATGCCGACTTCAGTTTAACAGACCCCTCGGGGATATCGTCGGATGCCAGAACGAAAGGTTTAGCGAAGATAGCCCACGATAAAGACTCCCTTGTGCAGATGTACGACAGTGTGGGAAAGGCGTATCTGAAGGCTGCCCAACCCCTTTATTACCCGGCTCCGAAGTTGCGACGGCAGCAGCAGGCTTTGGCGCAAAAGATAGTTGCTTCGTCTAAATTCAATATAGACTCGGCTTACGCAAAGTTGCCTGCCGACAAGAAGAAGGTGGTGGTGGATCAGGCTTTGTCCACCATTCAGCAGGAAGTAAGCGATTTAGAGTTCAAGAGTATGGTTACCAGCGACGGCGATAAGTTAATTCGTCAGCACCAGTTGGAAATGATTAATAAGTTTACGCTGGCTTTCACCTGTTTAATCTTTTTCTTTATCGGCGCTCCTTTGGGCGCGATTATCCGAAAAGGAGGTTTGGGTGTACCTATTATTATCAGTGTTATCGTCTTTATCATTTTCTATATTTTAGATAACACAGGTTATAAGATGGCACGTCAGGGCGACTGGGCTATCTGGTTTGGCAAGAGTCTCTCTCCTGCGGTGCTCATTCCCGTGGCTATTTTCTTCACCTATAAGGCCAATAACGACTCTACGGTATTCAATGCCGATGTGTATCGTAATGCCCTGATGCGTATGCTTGGCTTACGTGAAAAGCGGCATATTACACGGAAAGAAGTGCTGATAGAGGATCCTCATTATGCCCAAGACAAGGACGTACTGATGCGTATTACAGAGGAAATAAAGGCTTATAGCAACGACAAAAACCTTACGATGCCCCCTAATCCGCTAAAGGTATTCTTCGTTTATCATCCCGATCATAAAATAGAGCGGATAAAAGAAGATTTGGAGAAAGTGATAACCGATTTGGGAAACTCAAAAAGCAGGGTGATAATCTCCGCCCTTAACGACTATCCGGTGATGATGGCAAAAGCGCATACCCGTCCGTTCGAGTATAAATGGATGAATATCCTATCGGCTATTTTAGTGCCGTTCGGTATCTTTTTCTATATCCGGATGTGGCGTTTCCGCTTCCGCCTGCATCGTGATCTGAAAGCGGTAGCAGCAACAAATACCGTTGTAATAGCAGAGATAACAAAGATTTTGGAAAGTAAATAACATATTGAAAAAAGAATAATATACAATGGAGAAGTATAAATTAAATACGATAGATGAGGCTTTAAAAGATTTCAAAGAAGGTAAATTCGTTATCGTTGTTGATGATGAAGACCGTGAAAACGAAGGTGATTTGATAATGGCAGCCGAGTATATTACTCCGGAGAAAGTGAACTTTATGTTGAAAAATGCTCGCGGCTTGCTTTGTGTTCCTATCACATTGCAGCGTGCGCAAGAGCTCGACCTGCCCCATCAGGTGTCTGATAACACCTCTATGCTGGGAACTCCATTCACGGTAACAGTCGATAAACTGGAAGGATGCACTACCGGTGTGTCGGCTCACGACCGTGCAGAAACCATCAAGGCATTGGCCGACCCTCAATCTACCCCACAGACATTCGGCCGTCCCGGTCATATTAACCCCCTGTATGCGCAGGATAACGGTGTGTTACATCGTTCCGGGCATACAGAGGCGGCAGTGGATTTGTGTAAACTGGCAGGCTGTTACCCGGCAGGCGTGCTGATGGAGATAATGAACGATGACGGAACGATGGCCCGTATGCCACAGCTGCAGGAGCGTGCCAAGGCATGGGGACTGAAGATTATCAGTATAAAGGATCTTATAGCCTATCGCTTGAAAAATGAAACCTGTATCGAAATAGGAGAGAAAGTAAAGCTTCCTACGGCATACGGCGAGTTCCAGCTGATTCCTTTCCGCCAGAACAGCAACGGACTTGAGCACATGGCATTGGTGAAAGGTACTTGGGAGCCGGACGAAGCCATCCTTGTTCGTGTGCATTCGTCGTGTGCAACGGGCGATATTCTGGGTAGCAAGCGCTGCGATTGTGGCGAACAGTTACATAAAGCCATGCAGATGATAGAGCAGGAAGGAAAGGGAGTTCTTATCTACATGCAGCAGGAAGGGCGTGGCATAGGCCTGATGAACAAGATAGCTGCCTACAAGTTGCAGGAGCAGGGAATGGATACGGTAGATGCCAATCTTCACTTAGGTTTCCGTCCCGACGAGCGCGAATATGGCAGTGGAGCAGAGATGTTGCGCCACTTGGGTGTTCACAAAATGCGTCTGATGACGAATAATCCCACCAAGCGAGTAGGTTTGGAAGCGTACGGTCTTGAGGTTACCGAGAATGTTCCTATCGAGGTGTCGCCCAATCCATACGACTACCGTTACCTGAAAACGAAGCAGGAACGTATGGGGCATATCTTGCATATAGGATAAGCAGAGATATTTTAAGGTCGGACTGTTTCAATGTAATTGGAATAGTCCGGCCTTTTTCTTTTATTGCTTTCTTTACATTTATAGAAGAATTACCCCCCCTCCCTAACGATTTTTGCCATGATTATCGTACCAATGCCGGATGTTTTCGCGGGTGTGGGAGTTTACTGTGAATCCTAAAAAGGAAGCGAAACAGTAGGGAAGTATTGTTGTTTCTCGTCTGAATGGTGGGTAATTTCGGCAGGTTTTTTGATACCTGCTGTGGTCATTGGATGGAAAAGGACATGTTTCGTGGAGTAAAAGGGCATATATAGCACAACAAAAAGGTATATATAGCAGTGTAAAAGAGCATGTATAACAAAGAGTTTTATTTTGATATTTGTTGCTGTCATTTTTAACAATTCGTGTAAATACTTGATGAACAATATTTTACGCTGATAATACGGGTGAGGGTATGACAGCAACTTCTGTAAATATCATTATCTGCCTATCGTTACATTTCAGTTTTTGCTGTCATTCCGTCATTAAGGATTTGCTTGTAATGCTCTTATATTCTGTGGCTTATGCTGACTGTTAAAAATGACGGCAACAAGAACTAATTTTAAAGTAGTGTGTTCTGCTATACACTTCATCCTCCACTCATCATTTCGGATAAGGGTGTTAAAATCGCGGGGGAATGTAAAATATAGATAAAATTCTTGCTTTATAATGTAGGAAATAACTATTTTTGTATCATAAAACCTCAAAATGTAAAGAATAGCGTATGGCACAACTATCAAATCGTTTAGCTCGTTTGGCTCCTTCGGCTACTTTGGCAATGTCGCAGAAGAGTAGTGAAATGAAAGCTGCAGGTATTGATGTTATCAACATGAGTGTGGGAGAACCCGACTTTATGACTCCTGATTTTGTTAAGGAAGCAGGTAAGAAAGCTATCGATGATAATTACTCTAAGTATTCTCCCGTTCCGGGTTATCCTGCTTTGCGCAAGGCTATTTCCGAGAAGTTGAGGAGAGAGAATGGTTTGGATTATAGTGCTAGCGAAATTATTGTGGGTACGGGTGGTAAGCAAGGTGTTTGTAATACAATACTAGCTTTGGTAAATCCGGGCGATGAAGTAATTATCCCTGCACCCTATTGGGTTAGCTATCCGCAGATGGTGCTCCTTGCCGGTGGTATACCTATTTATATAAGTGCAGGCATAGAGCAGGACTTTAAGATTACAGCAGAGCAGCTGGAGCAGGCCATTACGGATAAGACACGCCTGATAATACTCTGCTCTCCAAGCAACCCTACGGGTAGTGTATATAGTAAATCAGAATTAGCAGCCTTGGCAGAGGTCGTTAAAAAGCACGAGGATTTGTTTGTTCTCTCCGATGAAATATACGAACATATTAATTATATAGGCGCTCATGCCAGTATTGCAACCTGTGGGGGGATGAAGGAACGTACCATTATCTGCAATGGAGTGAGCAAGGCCTATGCCATGACAGGTTGGCGTTTAGGTTGGGTAGCTGCTCCGGAGTGGATTGTAAAGGGAATAAACAAACTGCAGGGGCAGTACACCTCAGGAACGAGCAGTGTCAGTCAGATGGCAGCTTTAGCAGCATACGAAGGCGACCAGACGTGTGTGTCGGAGTTCCGGGAGAAGTTCTTGCGTCGTCGGGACTTAATCATCAGGCTGGCGAAGGAAATTCCCGGTCTGGAAGTGAATACCCCCGAAGGAGCCTTTTACCTGTTCCCCAAATGTTCAAGTTACTTCGGTAAACGTTTCAATGATAAGGTTATCGGGAACTCTACCGATTTTTCCATGTTCCTCCTGGAAGAGGCGCATGTGGCAACGGTGGGAGGGGATGCCTTTGGCTCGCCGGAATGCTTTAGAATGAGCTATGCCACTAGCGATGAGAATATTACCGAGGCACTGCATCGCATAAAAGAAGCTTTGTCGAGGCTCAAGTAGCGAAGTTTGTTATAGATTGTAAATTCATGTCGGGAAAATACGTTAAAACATATTAGTTAAATGTTATTAATTGCCGTTGTAGTTTAGCTTTAATTGTTATCTTTGCGGTCATGAAAACCCAAAAGTGACAATTATGCCATGACGTGGTTACAAAATAGTCAAACAACAACAAGATATTAATAAGAAATAAATTCATTAATAACTAAAAAATAAAAAAAGATCATTTAATTATGGCAACTACACAACAAAAAGCGGCCCCTAAGAAATCTGAGGGCTTCACAGGAGTAAGAGGTGCATTCTGGATTATCGTCGTTTGCGCCGTTGTAGCATTCATTTTGTTCTACACTTGGTTTGGCAATCCTATGCACTTCCAGGATGGAGCAGCTAAGGAAACACCGGCAGACGTTTGGGGTACTATCTTCAAGGGTGGTGTCGTCGTTCCTGTTATCCACACATTGCTTCTTACAGTGTTGGCTATGTCAATCGAGCGTGTGTTGGCTATGAAGACAGCTTTCGGTAAGGGCTCTCTTCCAAAGTTCGTAGCTAATATCAAGGCTGCTCTTAACTCAAACGACTTGGCGAAGGCTAACCAGCTTTGCGACCAGCAGAAGGGTTCTGTAGCAAGTGTTGTTAAGGCTTCTTTGAATGCTTACCGCGACATGGAGACTGGCGCTAATGCAAGTCTTAAGAAAGCGCAGAAGGTTGCAAAGATTCAGCAGGCTCACGAAGAAGCTACTCAGCTTGAGATGCCTACTCTGACAATGAACCTTCCTATCATTGCAACTATCGTAACACTTGGTACTCTTACCGGTCTTCTTGGTACGGTAACTGGTATGATCAAGTCATTCTCTGCTTTGTCTGCAGGTGGTGGCGCCGACTCTGCTGCACTTTCTGCCGGTATTTCTGAGGCCTTGATCAATACAGCTTTCGGTATCGCAACATCTTGGTGTGCTGTAGTTTCTTACAACTACTTCTCAAACAAGGTTGATAAGCTGACTTATGCCCTCGACGAGGTTGGTTACTCTATTGCTCAGACATACGAAGCAAACCATACAGAAGAGGCTTAATTTTTGCTAACCCTTTAAAATTTTATCGCTATGGGTAAAGTAAAAATTAAGAAGCAGGATACGTTCATCGACATGACTCCTATGTCTGACGTCATGACCCTTCTTCTTACCTTCTTTATGCTTACCTCTACTTTCGTAAAGAGTGAGCCTGTGAAGGTGAATACACCGGGGTCTGTGTCGGCCATGAAAGTGCCTGAAAACGGTGTCCTAACTATCATCGTAAGCCCTGTAAAGGATGCTAAGGGCAACGCTATGCCGGGAGATGGGCAGGTATTTATGAGCTATGATAATACCAATCAATTGGGCGATATCGTAGATCAGATTACCACTCTTACTCCAGCGCAGAAGAAGACATTTACAGCTGAATCTACTTTTGGTGTGCCAATCGATGAATTAGCAAAGTTTTTGTCTATGCCTGCCGCAAAGCGTAATACAGAACTATCTAAGAAGGGTATTCCTTTGGATAGTATTAAGGGACAGGATTTTACCGAGTTCCAGCAGTGGGTAAATGCTGCTCGTCAGGTAAATCCTAAGGTTAGATTGGCCATCAAGTCAGACTCTAACTCGCCTTACAGTACAGTCAAGAAGGTTATGAGTGAGCTTCAGGATATGGACGAGAGCCACTATTACCTAATTACTAATTTGGATGCAAAGAAGGCTGCAGAAGCTAACGGAAAGGAGGGAATGTAAGATATGGCAGAAATGATATCAAATGAACAAGGCGGCGGAAAGCAGAAAAAGATGAACGTACGCGTGGACTTTACGCCGATGGTGGATATGCTCATGTTGCTTATCACATTCTTTATGCTCTGTACTTCTTTGGCAAAGCCATCTACTATGGAATTGACTATGCCGAGTAATGATAAGCATCAGGACGAGGCAAAGAAGAATGAAGCAAAGGACTCACACTCAATCGTTGTTTATATAGCCGATGGAGACAAGCTCTTCTATGGTGAAGGTAAGCCGGAGTATGACAATCCTAACTGGATTAAGGAGGCAGACTGGACCAATACCAATAAGGGTATTCGGTACGTGCTGCAGAACAAGTGGGTTGGTGGTGAAGTTGCAGACGATCCGCGTACCCAGCCTTATAAGGATATGAGCATTGCTATGCGTGAGTTGAATAATAAGAAGAAGGCTAATCCGGCAGCTTATCCCGATAGTATCTATCAGGCAGAGGTGGCTAAGATTAAGACCGGTGAGTGGAATGGTCAGAAGCATGGTACTATGACCGTTATCATTAAGCCTACAGATACTTCTTCTTACAAGCACTTGGTAGATATCCTCGATGAAATGCAGATTTCATATATTGGAACTTATGTTATCGATAAGCTTTCTGATCAAGACAAGGCACTCTTGTCGAAGAAAGGAGCTAAGCTTTAATCTTTGACATATAACAATTAAAGAAAAAAACAATGGCAAAAATAGATCTATACGATCCTAAATGGGTCGAAATGGTATTCGCCGGAAAGAACAAAGAGTATGGTGCTTATAAATTACGTAAGTCCGTATCTCAGCGTAATATCAAGGCGTTGATCATCTTGCTTGTTGCTGCATTCCTTGCTGGTGGTTATCTGGCATATCAGATTAAGAAGCATAACGATGATCTAGCTGCACAGGCAGAATATAATGCAAAGATGGAACTTCAGGCTCTTGAGCAGGCTAAAAAGGAGCAGGCTGAGCGTAAAAAGCAGCAGCCAAAACCAGAGCCAAAGAAGATTGAGCCGGAAAAGGTAGTTCCTGAAACTCGTGCAACAGTTAAATTTACAGCTCCTGTCATCAAGGACGATAAAGATGTGAAGGAAGAAATGCCTCCTATGACCAAGATGAATAAGGAAACAAAGGCAATTGGTAGCGAAACGAAGGAAGGTACAGAGGATCGTACTGAGGTAGCTGCCAGAACTACTGTAACAACGACACCTCCACCACCTCCACCTCCAGCACCTGTTGTTGAGAAGAAGGCAGAGGCACCGGTAGAAGATATTGCTACCAAGGTGTTCACCGTTGCTGAGCAGATGCCTTCGTTCAAGGGTAATGTAAACGCATGGTTAAGTTCACACATTTCTTATCCTGCTGTTGCAGCCGAGAATGGTATCCAAGGCCGCGTTGTTGTCAAGTTCGTTGTAGGACGCGATGGTAGCGTAAGTCAGGCACAGGTGGTACGTGGCGTAGATCCTTCACTTGACCGTGAGGCTCTCCGTGTAGTAAACAGCATGCCTAAATGGAACCCGGGTATGAACAATGGACAGGCTGCCAATGTCTGGTTTACATTGCCTATTACCTTTAAGTTGCAGTAAGCTGATTTAAAATACTTACATATTATCAAATCTTTTTGGTAAAATGTAGAAGCATACTATAAAAGCGCTCACTATATTCAATGATAGTGGGCGTTTTTTATTTGGGTAGGCATCATTAATTAGAAATTCTATAAAAGTATCAATTTATACTAATAAATTTTCTTATTCCGATATTACATTATAATTTTACACGTTAAACAGATTCTATTAATAAGATTTCTACAGATGAATAAACTTATAGCATGTATTTCTTTGGGCGCAATCCTTTTAGGGTCAGCCTTTATGATGTCTTGTGGCGGAGGTAAATCCAAGGACGGACGTACCGATACCCCTATTTCAGGAACGATTAAGTTTGCATCTGACGAGAGCTTTGCTCCAATCATAGAAGAAGAACTGCAAAACTATCAGTATAAGTATCCGGAAACTCATCTTATTCCCATCTATACGGATGACAATAAAGGAATGAAGATGTTGATAGATCAGAAAATCAATTTATTCTTTACATCTCATAAGCTGGAACCCGGTGAGGAAGCTATGATAAAGTTGAAGGGTCCTATTCCTTCTGTATTCCCGATAGGATATGACGGCATATCTTTCATTGTGAACGATTCGAATGTGGATTCTCTCCTTAGCGTCAATCAGATAAAAAGCATCCTATCGGGTAAGTTTACCAAGTGGAATCAGCTCAGTAGGAACAACGATAAGAAGGATATTAATATAGTCTTCGATTCAAAGGCTTCTGCTACCTTGCACTTCGTAGCAGATTCCATTATGGGAGGGGCGAAAAATCTCACCAAGAAGATTGTTGCTGCGAACAGCTCTTCGGCTGTTATCAGGTATGTGCATGACACGCCCAACGCTATTGGTGTAATAGGATCGAACTGGCTTTACGATACGCGCGATACTACTAATACCACTTTCAAGAAGGGTATTCGTGTAGTTGCGGTAACAACAGCTGAGAAAGCCACAATGGCTAACAGCTGGCAACCTTATCAGGCATATCTTTTGGATGGGCGTTATCCTTTTGTAAGAACGATTTATGCAATAGTAGCCGATCCGCATAAAGCTTTGCCTTGGGCTTTTGCCAACTTTATAACAGGCCCTATCGGGCAGATGATTGTTCTGAAAGCAGGCTTATTGCCTTTCCGAGGCAATATCAATATCCGCGAGGTAAAGGTAAAAGATTAGGAGAAAACTACATATTCTTTTAAACGAATAAACTGTTCTTCCATCAAAAAGGAGAAAAAAGAAATAACAAGATTAATCATTTTGAAACTTACGATTATGAAAAAACTTAAATATGTATTAGCGGGAGCATTGATGTTGGGAATATCGGCTCCTATGATAGCTCAGTCTGATGATTACAAAGCGGCATTAGGTCCAATTATTTCTGCGATCGAAGCAGCACCAAACGATCCTAAGGCCGGTAAGGACCTTATCAAGGCTTACCAGAAAACCTACAAGAACAACGAGCAGGCTCTTGTGGCATTGGGTAACGTTTATCTAAGTGAGAAAAACTACACACAGGCTACGGCGATTGCCAACAGTATCACAGAGAACAAGAAACTTAACGGTACTTATGCCTATATGTTGCTGGGCGATATTGCTGCTATTCAGGATTCTGTGGGTAATGCAGGAGCTGCTGCTACCCAATATCAGACAGCAATCAGTCTTGATCCTCAGAATGTTGCAGCCTATGAGCGTTATGCTAAGGTATATCGTCGTGTAAATGCACAGACTGCTGTGGCTAAACTTGAGGAACTTCGTAAAGTAAAGCCGGACTATCCTGTAGAGGCAACAGCAGCCGATATCCTTATCGGAGATGGTAAATACGCAGAAGGTTTGAAGTGGTACGATAAGGCAAACCGTGCAAATCTTACCGAAACCAACTTTTATAACTATGGTTATGCAGCTTATGTGGCCGATCAGAACGATAAGGCGCTTGATGTTATCAACAGCGGTCTTCAGAAGTTTGCAGGCAGTGAGTACCTGAGTCGTATCGGTATGATGGCTGCCGTAGCAAAGAAAGACTATCCTTTGGCACTCAATTATGCCAATACGATGTTTGCCGGCAAAGGTAATAAGGTAGCTAACGACTATTTGGTTTATGCCAAAGCATTGGCAGGTGGTCAGCAGTTCGACAAGGCTATGGAAGCTATTGGTAAGGCAAAAGAGTTGGAGCCTAATAATACCGAAGTGTTCAAGACACTGGCAGCCGTTTATAATCTGCAGGGCAATGAGGATAAGGCTTTGGAAGCACAGCAGCAGTATCTTGCAGTAAAGAAGGATGCCAATTCTCAGGATTATGCAGGTTTGGCAAATACTTACATGCAGAAAGCTGAGAAACTGACTGACAAGGCACAGAAGGCAGCTGCTTACAACAAGGCGATAGAGGTGTATGAGGACATGATTACCAAGTTCCCTTCAATCTCTGATTGGATTTGGCTGCAGGAGGCTTATGCTGCTTATGGTCTGAACGATGCCGATAAGGTAGCAGACCTTTACAAGAAAGTGGCCGATTTCGAGGAAGCTAAATCTTCTCTGAACGCGGAACAGAAAGGTTATCTGGAAACAGTTTACTATGGTCTGGGCTTCTACAACCAGAAGAAAGGCAATGAGGCTATGGCTAAGGAATATTTCCAAAAGTGCTTGAATATTAACCCCAACAATGCTGATGCAAAGAAAGCATTAGGTATGTAATAACATTTTAATTATACATTGAGCGGTGTATTACCTCTGGGTAGTGCACCGCTTCTTTTTTCTTCTTTCCTAATTATTCCGCCAAAGAATAATCTTAATACGCCTTTTTCAAAATATTCCGATCGAAAAAATATGTTATTTACAGAATATTTTATAACTTCGCATCTGTCAATAAAATAGCTATTTATCTAAATTATTTTGAAATCTAAATACAAATCTAACATGTTTGCAAGGAAGACATTCATCAGTGCATTGCTGTGTCTGGCATCTTTAGCTTGTACGGCACAGGAAAACTACACGATCTATCCCATTCCACAGAGCCAAAAAGTATCGGCCGAAAAAGCATCTTTTACAAGTGTTGTCAATATCATAGCCAGTAAGAATATTGATAAGATAACGCTTGAACGCGCAAAAGAGGTGATTACGGCAGCAGGCTTAACAGCTCAGATTGTTCAGAAACCCTCTTCTAAACGCTCGAATATCTATTTGGGCGTTAATCGCCCTACGGACAATATCCGTAATCTTTTTGTAAAACTTCGTTTGTCGGACGAGGTGTTTAGAAAGCAAGGGAAGTTCGATAAGCATGTCCTTTCCTTGTACAGAGTAGGGAAGTGTGCCAATGTCATGATTCTGGGTGAGACGACCGAAGCGGCTTTTTATGGTTTGGCATCGCTGGAACAGATATTCGACCGTGGCACACAGAACTTGAGTTGTGTGGAAATACAGGATTTTGCCGACATACAGTATCGTGGTATCATAGAAGGGTACTATGGAGTTCCGTACAATGAGGATGTTACAAAACAGCTCTTCCGCTTTATGGCACGCTATAAAATGAATAGCTATATGTATGGAGCAAAGAGTGATCCGTACCATACTCAAAAATGGGATGAGCCTTATCCCGATTCTATCAGTGCCGAACAGAAGGCTATCGGGTACTTATCAAAGGGGATGATGGCTCATATTGCGGAATCGGCAAAGCAAAATAAAGTGAATTTTATCTGGGCGATTCATCCGGGTGGCGCTTTTACCGAGAACAAGGAAAATAAGGTTATTGAGCGTATCATGGATAAGTTCCAGAAGATGTACGACCTTGGCATTCGTCAATTCGGAATCTTTGTCGATGACGTAGGCGTACCACAAGATAGTGTTTCGCTTGCCCTGAATGCCAAGCGACTTACCGAAGCACAGCAGGCTGTGGAAGAACGGTGGAACAAGCACTATACAAATCCTACCGATACTGTAAGGCCTATCCACTTTGTACCTCAGCTATATGCCTATTCATGGTTTAATGATACAGTATGTCAAAAGTTCTTTTCGGCATTAAGTCATACCTCAAAAAAGGCGGTTGTTTATATTACAGGTGCCAAGGTATGGAGTGTACCTAATTCTCACGATTTGGAAGTGGTAACCAAGAGTTTCGGGCGTCCTCTTGCTTGGTGGTGGAATTATCCTTGCAACGATAATGACATGAGCAAACTGTTCGTCCGTGATACCTATACGAACTTTGCCGATGAGAAATGGATAGATAACGGCGCCAAGCTGGAATCGACACTGACAGGTACAAATGCGCTTATCTCTAACCCAATGCAGCAGGGTATGGCCTCTTGCTTTGCCCTCTTCGGGGTGGCCGACTATGCGTGGAATCACGCCAGATTCGACAATAAACGTAACTATCAGGCTGCACTGAAGGCTGTGGTGGGCCAGCAACGGACGAAGGCTTTTGACCATGTATCCCAATATCTGAGATACTATGATGCAGAGCCTTTAAAGTCGTTGATGGCAGAATATGCAGCTAATGGCGATGAGCAGCCCCTCATTCGGGAGATGGAACTCCTGATGGGCGACTGTAATAGCATCATGGCAATGCGATATTCAGAGAATAAAACCGACAGTATTTTTTATTCCGACATCCATCCATGGGTTGCCAAGGTTAGCGATATGGCCTACTATGGCCGACAACTGTTGCAGCTTACACGGGCTAACAGGCAGGGACAGGCCATCTCGAAAGCCGAAGTTCAGAAGTTGGCTTTCCAGATAAAGCAACTTGATGCTAATCCAAATTACAAGTTCAGTGTTCTGAATGGTATGGGTAACGATATAAAACTGAGCTATATTGGAGCGGAGCCTGCACAGGAAGGGCTTCGGCCCCTGTTATCCGATTTGGCCGAACGGCTGGAAAAGCAGATACTGGAACGATAAAAAAGATTATAAACACCTTATTTTTTAGCAGCGAGGGTGCATCACTTTGGAGGTGCACCCTCGCTGCTATTTAAAAAAGTCCATATATGTAATAAAGTGTTATATTTTATCTATCGCAAAAGGCGAGTGTTAATAAGCCAGAAAAATAGACTATTTTTTAGTCGGAATATTTCCTTGTCTTTTCTATTATTCGTATCTTTGCGATGTTAATATGAAGCTTAGGTATGGTGGTAACTCTATCTCACATAGGAACATACCGAGTAATCTTAACTTCTGAGAATTAGGATTCGGAAGCTTCGAAAATTTTTAATGATGAGATTTTTAAAAGTATTTGTATTATTTATTTTAGTTAGTTTCGCTTCTGTATCAGCCCATGCAGGAGAGGAAAATCAGGGCAACGGATTTAGCTGGGAATCGGTTATGAACGCTATAATCCATTTAGAGAGCAAAGGAAATGCGAGAGCTGTAAACGGACAGTATGTAGGAGTGCTCCAAATATCTCCGGTGCTCGTAAAGGAATGCAATAACATCTTGAGGGCACGAGGCTCGAAAAAGCGTTATTCGCTGAATGATCGGTACTGTCCTCAGAAATCCAAAGAGATGTTCGTCCTCATCCAATCCTACCACAACCCTCTCAACAAGGTAGAGAAAGGCATTCGCTTGTGGGCAGGAGGAATTAAGTACGATATAAAGAAAACAGAAAGTTATCTTCGTCGTGTACTCCGTTTGATGAGGTAAGCAGCCATAAATATTTTGAGCCTTTGTGTTCAAATTCCATATTAAAAAAGTTTGTTCCAGTTCATTTCTTTTTGAGATGAACTGGATTTCTTTTATATCCATATCTTATAATCGGTTTATTTTCATTATATTTGTAAGAAATATTTTACTGTATGACAAAGCATTTCCCGGTATTGAAAATAATATTTTCCGTTCTTTCCTTGCTTGTTCCGGCCATTCTTTGGGCGCAGAAAGCAAGATTTCATCCCCCCAAACATTATATGCAACGTATCCATATATTTAAGGAGCAGGGTGTTATAGCCCCTCGTTCTATCTTGATGTTCGGCGACAGCCACATGGAATATGGTGGCGACTGGAATCGTTTTTTCGGCGTATCGGGTAAAATCATCAACCGTGGTATTATCGGAGACGATGCCCGTGGTATGCTGCATCGGCTTGGCTCCGTACTGGAAGCCGAGCCCAAAGCCATCTTTTTCGATTGCGGTACAAACGATTTGAGCCACGGATGGAGTGTGAACAAGGTATATATGGGCGTTGTAAAGGTGCTTGAGGCGATAAAAAGAGAGAGCCCATCGACACGTATTTACCTGCAAAGCCTGTTTCCGTTGTGTCCGAAAAAGGGAGAATGGAAGACGCTGAAAGGGAGGGAGATGGCAATCGTTGCACTCAATAAGAAGCTGAACGCTTATGCCTTGTCGAATAATATCGTCTTCATCGATGCTTATTCGCATCTTGTTCGGCAGGGTACACACCACATGCAGGAGCGTTATTGCCGTGATGGATTGCATCTGACGGAAGAAGGATACAAGCTGCTTGCACGCTTGTTACATCCCTATATGGCACAGGAACTGCTGGAGCAGTGAGACGCTTGGAAGAATAAAAGCGAGTATTCAAAATGCGAATCAAAATAAAAATTTGCAATTTGGTAACTTTTAAGCTGTAAATTGAGTTCCTCGAAAATAAAGAAAGGTTCATTTCGCTACTCTATAATGAGTTTTGAAATGGATCTTTCTTATTGGGTTGTTTCAAGCTATAAGACTTTCGGAGGAGGATTTGTATCTTGTCCCATCCTCCTTTTTAGCTGTTTACCTCCACGATTTTTGTAGGAGCCTGTTCCTTGTTTCTTCTGTTTACCACGGTAACCACCGACTGGGCAAGGTTAAGAAAAGCCTGCCCCGTCATCGTATCAACCTTTGTTGCGGCAGGTGTACCGTCGTCGCCCCCTTCCCGAATTCCCTGAACAATAGGAATCTGTGCGAGCAGTGGCGTATTCATTTCCTTGGCAAGCGCCTTGCATCCCTCTTTGCCAAAGATGTAATACTTGTTCTCCGGTAGTTCTGTTGGGGTAAACCACGCCATGTTTTCGACGAGTCCCAAGATAGGAATATTCACTTTATCGTTCTGATACATGTCGATACCCTTGCGTGCATCTGCCAATGCTACGCTCTGTGGAGTAGATACTATTATTGCCCCCGTAATGGCAAGTGTCTGCATCAGGGTTAAATGAATATCGCTTGTTCCGGGCGGAGTATCAAGAATAAAGTAGTCTAACTCGCCCCAGTCGGCATCGGCAATCAACTGTTTAAGTGCCGAGGTAGCCATTCCGCCACGCCACAGAGTGGCCGTGTTCGGATTTACAAAGAAGCCGATGGATAACAGTTTCACCCCATATTTCTCGATAGGCTCAATGAGTTGGCGCCCATCTTTATCCACTCCGTAGGGGCGTGCATCCTCTACACCGAACATTTTGGGAATGCTGGGGCCGAAAATATCCGTATCGAGCAGTCCCACCTTATAGCCTAAGCGGGCTAAGGCGATGGCCAGATTAACCGATACCGTACTTTTGCCTACGCCCCCCTTGCCGGAACTAACGGCAATAATGTTCTTAACCTGTGGCAGGAGCTTTCCCACTTCGGGGCGTGGAGCATTCTTAAACTCGGTATCAATTGTTACCTCCACCTCTTTTCCTACCGAGTAATGTATCTGTGCTTCGACAGCTTTCAAGGTAGATTTCAGGAAAGGATCGGTTTCGCGGGGAAAAATCAGTGTGATTTTTACTTTGTTGCCGTTAATACTTGGCGTGTCGGCAAGCATCTCGCTCTCTATAATATTCTTCTTGGTGCCCGGATAAATCACCTTCTCCAGTGCGTCGGTAATGAGTTTTGGATATAATGTCATTGTTTTCTTATATTGTTATTGTCGATGAGATAGTTGCCAAAAGCGTGCCAAAGAGCATGTCGTCTCCCGATGAAGAAACCTTCTTGCACCCTGTAAAGGCCAGCTACCATTGCTCCATGCAAAGTTACGGAAAGTTTATCAGCTATAAAAGTAAACGGCTTCCTCTTATTGATTATTAATAGAGTAGGCTGAAAAGGGTGCATGGGCAATATCCTTCTTTCGTATTTTCCTGTAAGGATAACCTGTCAAAATATTTCTATTAGCTTCTTATTAATTCTGAAATCTATAAATAATTTATTATCAACGATTTACGTTTTTAAAAACAATAGGTACCCTTTTACGATGCTAAAGATGGCATATAGCTTGATAAACAACGCCCTTTTACCCAGTAAACTATGCTCTTTTACAATGAAAAAGAGGATGTATAGAAAAGTGTAAAGAAAAATACGCATGGATTGTTGTGGCTGCTTGCCAGCGCTGTATGTCCTTGCGGAGGAAGACCGGAGCGCTGTTCGACAATAGGTTTGGGAAAGTACGTTGGTGCGATAGTTCTTATTTCGAGAAGGCGATAAGATTGCTTTCGCTCTGTATTTTTTATTGTTACAGTATTAAAAAACAGAGAATCGTTTGGCTTATAAAATAAAATTCGTATATTTGATTTCGGTGATTATTACAAAACAACTTGTTCTTTTTGTGGTTTGGTACTACTAATAGGCAGAGACTTGGCTAACAATCTAATTTACAAAAACTTATAGCTCTTATACTAACATTTTTAACCCCAATGCGTATGAATACGAATATTGCAAGACTAATCCTACCTGTTGCAGCCTTAGCCTGTACGCAGAGTAAAGTAATGGCACAGGAAGAACGCCCGAATATCCTGTACATTATGTGCGACGACCATGCCATGCAGGCCATCAGTGCCTACGGGAGTCCTATCTCGAAACTTGCTCCTACGCCCAATATCGACCGGTTGGCACAGCGAGGAATGTTGTTCAACAACTGTTTTGTCGAGAATTCGCTGTCGTCGCCAAGTCGTGCCTGTCTTATAACCGGACTATATAGCCATCAGAATGGGCAGCGGCAACTGGCCGAAGGTATCGATAGATCGCGTACTTTCTTTACCGAACTGTTGCAACAGGCCGGCTACGAGACGGGAGTTGTAGGAAAATGGCACCTGATGTGCGAGCCTAAAGGGTTCGATTACTTCCATATTCTTGATGATCAGGGTAAGTATTATAATCCAACTTTCTGTACAACGGGGCATTATGGAGATTATAAGCAGGAAATGGGTTATGCCACATCGCTCATAACGAAGCATGCCATAGAATTCCTCGACCAGCGAGATAAGAATAAACCTTTCTGCTTATTGGTGCATCACAAGGCACCGCATCGTAACTGGATGCCTGATACGAAGAACATAGGACGCTACGATACTGTCAATTTTCCACTTCCCAAGACCTTCTGGGACGATTATTCTACGAGAGGATCGGCTGCTCATACGCAGAAAATGAGTATTATTAAGGACATGGAAATGATACAGGACCTTAAGGTGTCTGAATTGCTCGATACCACCAGTGTTGAGAGTATGACCTCGTATGGCTCTTTGATGGGAGAGCTCGGACGGCTTACTCCGGAGCAGCGGACAGCATGGGATAAGTATTATCTGCCGCGTAACCGCAGGTTTATGCAGGCAAACCTGACGGGGAAAGAACTGGCCGAGTGGAAATACCAGAACTATGTGCGCGACTATATGGCGGTTATCGCTTCTGTGGATGAGAGTGTCGGAGAGCTGTTGGACTATCTGGAAAAGAACAATTTGGATAAGAATACCATGATCGTATATACCTCTGATCAGGGTTTCTATATGGGCGAACATGGTTGGTTCGACAAGCGTTTCATGTACGAGGAGTCTATGCATACACCTCTTATTATAAGTTATCCGGGACATGTCAAGGCGGGTAGTACCTGTAATCAGCTGGTACAAAATATCGATTTTGCACCGACTTTCCTGAGTCTTGCCGGCATAAAGCAGCCCAAAGAAATGACGGGTTACTCACTGCAGCCTCTCTTTAGTGGAAGAATATCTAAAAATTGGCGGAAGAACTTATACTATCATTACTATGATTACCCTACTTTCCACCTTGTAAGAAAGCACGACGGTGTGCGTACCGAGCGTTATAAACTGATTCATTTCTATGGAAAAGGAGGCATGCGTGGTGCCGAAGAGAACAAGTATCAGATGATGCAGGGAACACGAGAGAACCGTGTGCTGAACTATCTGAAGAACGCAAACTATTTTCAGGACGATGCCGATGTGAATTATTATGAGCTGTACGACCTTCAGAACGACCCGGAAGAGTTACATAACATCTATGGCAAACAGGGTACGGAGAAAACCACCAAGCAGCTTGTCAAGACATTAGAGGAATATCGTAAGAGGCTGAATATCGATGAATATTAAAAACAACAGTGCACGCAGAGAAGGATAAATGAACACAACTTTCCCCTTTTCCAAGCCGCTTTATGTAATGCTGAAGCCGGTGGGAGCTTCGTGTAACCTCCGGTGTAAGTATTGTTACTACTTGGAAAAAGCCAATCTTTACAAGGATTCTCCCACTCGCATTCTTTCCGAGGAAATGCTTGAGCAGTTCACGGAAGAGTATATCAATGCCCAAACCATGAATGAGGTACTCTTTACATGGCATGGTGGCGAGACGATGATGCGCCCTCTTTCTTTCTTTAAAAGGGCTGTCGAGCTGCAAAGAAAGTATGCTCATGGTCGGATTATCAGCAATGCCATTCAGACGAATGGCACGCTGATAACCGCAGAGTGGTGCGAGTTCCTGAAAGAAAACAACTGGCTGGTGGGCATATCTATTGACGGTTCGCAGGAGTTTCACGATGAATATCGCCGTACGGCAGGCAATGCTCCTTCGTGGACGAAGGTAATGAATGGAATAAGACTGCTGAAAAAGTACGACGTACAGTGGAATGCCATGGCTGTGATAAATGACTTTAATGCCGATTATCCGTTGGAGTTCTATCATTTTTTCAAGGAAAATGGTTGTCGGTATATCCAGTTTGCTCCCATCGTAGAACGCATTGTAAAGCATGAGGATGGTCGGCATCTGGCATCATTACGCGATGGAGAATCGGCTATCATGGCCGATTTCTCTGTAACTCCCGAGCAATGGGGTAACTTTCTCTGTACGATCTTCGATGAATGGGTGCGTCATGACGTGGGTAACACTTATGTCGAGTTGTTCGATTGTATTCTGGCCAACTGGGTTGGGGTAAAGCCCGGCAGTTGTATTTTTGGGAAAGAGTGCGGTCATGCGGGTGTAATGGAGTTCAATGGCGATGTTTATTCATGCGATCACTTTGTTTTCCCCGAATATAAACTTGGTAACATCAGAGCTAAAACATTGGTAGAAATGCTTTATGGAGAGCAGCAAAACAAGTTCAGTCTGCTGAAACATTCTTCACTGCCCCGCCAATGTCGTGAATGTAAATGGGAGTTTGCCTGTCATGGCGAGTGTCCTAAAAATCGTTTTTGTAAAGATGAATATGGCAATCCGGGACTGAATTATCTGTGCGAAGGCTATCGGCAGTTCTTCGAACATGTGGCTCCTTATATGGATTTTATGAAACAGGAATATCTCAATGGGCGCCCTCCGGCTAATGTAATGCGTGAAGTAAACCGAATTCAGCAGGAAGTACAGCAGATAAATCAGCAATAAAAAACAGTACTATCAGTACTAAAAGCAGGTATATCAGCAATAAAAGTAGCACTTGGCAGGACTTTTAAGGTCAATAATGGAGGTCATTCTTCAGTATGGCATGAAATTCATTTTTATAATAGTGGGTGTATTCTTCTAACGGGCATGTTGTTGAGAAAAGCCTTAGTCCTATTTGTACTTTCATACGTTATATTTCAAGTTCCCTATATTATATTAATGTATAATAGTCTTTCTGTTCTTTTACCGGAAATATTTTCCACTGTTTTCTGATATTTTCGGTTATATTATTTGGTATTGTGTTTAAAACTCCCTACCTTTGCACTCGCTTTTTCGGCAAGGCCTCTGGCCGACTCGTGGAAGCGTTATAAAGAAAGTGTTCTTTGAATAGATTTACATAA
>JBHAEI010000022.1:0-117851 GCA_041855505.1 Prevotella sp. | reverse complement strand
ATTTCTTGTAATACATAACCTTCTTTATTGAATGAAACATAAGTTTGAGTGCCATTCTGTTGAATATATTGCGCTTGTGTTGCACCAGCGTAGGTATTATGCTCCTCGATTTTCTGTTTGTAATATTCCAAATCAATCTTTTCTGTTGTCTTCATCGTTGTTTTCTCCTTATCTTTTTGCGCACTGCAACAGGTACAGCACAATGCGGTTATGAATATTAAAATAATATGCTTCATATTTTATTCAATTTTTTTGTTTAACAACTTCCATTGCCAATAAAACAGACTTACCCGCTCAATAATAGTATATGACTTATATTGTACAGGATTATTCCCATCGGGTCCTTTGGAATGATGGCTGTAATCCATAATATTGTCAGTAGTATGATACCGATATGCGAATGGAACGCCTTGATAGTCGAACGAATGGGGTAAGCCCAAAGCGTGCAACATCTCATGAGGAACGGTAGAGGGATTATACCTACAGAAGAAAACCCCATATTGGGAGTTAGGGTAAGCGTACCCATTTAAATATCCATCATCAATAAAGCAGTTATCTCCAAAAAAGAAGACAGTATAATAATTTTTATAAGTATCATTATAAGTTGTTTTTAATTTATCCAGCAAAACAGTTTTGAGCAATAGGTCTTTCTGCTCATCTATACCATACTCCTCACCTTTTAAGAATCTGAACTCCTCAGAAAAACCCTTCTCTGTACAGTCAATCTCCGCTTCCTTAATGCCTCCATCCACATTTATAAGGGCTTGATGTAGTACATTTGTAAACAAATCCTTGCCTATAGAATTGATTTTTCCTATTTTTTCTTTTGTTCCATCCAAATTCGTTTTTACTTTCACAAACACCACCTTTATGTCCCTTTGGTGCTGCCTGCTGTTGGGAAGTATAAAGAGCTTGCCTACAGTGTCTTCATCATCGGTAAGCACGGTGAGTGTGCGCTTTTCTTTCAGTTCGCCTGTACAGGATATAGTAAGGTTTACCTTGCCTGCCCTGACCGGCAATGTAGTCCGACCCAGTTTTAATCCCTCAGCTTTGTCAAATTGCAACTTGATTTCCTTAGGCTTTGTTTCCTCCCCATCAAGTTCTACTTCGGCTATGATTTCGGCTGTCGTGCCGGGCATCACTGTCATACGGGGAACATAGTATGTTGCTAATTCTGGGGCTATTACTCCTTCCTTCGCCTTTGCCTGCTTAAAGCCAATGTGGAAATACTCGAAATTGTTCTTTTTCTTGTTTACCAGTGTGGGCAGTACCTCAAAAGGAAATTCATACGCAGCGTTGCCATCTTTACAAGATGTTTTGTTTCCCGCTGTATCCTCTTCATAGTGATGCCCTATGGTTTCGGTAAACTTGTAGTCTCCTTTAGCCTCATTCTCACCCATATGAAACCAGTCAAAGCCATATTCACCACCGTAATTTTCTTTTCGTTTAAAATATACAACACAATGTTTTGCTTTCTCCTCTACAGTTTTCTGGTAGGGCAAAGCCTGATTAAATTCGCTTGTCCCCTGCTCGCCTCTTACCTCCATCGTTCCCTGTGAATTCACAACTGCTTTCTCTGCACTGTGCATGAAGAGCTTTTGCTCCCCGACGACATTCGTCTCGGGAGCCTCTATCTTGATTTGATTTTGGGAGTTGAACAAGGCTTTACCCGCCTGTGTGTGGAAAAACTCCGACACGAGCTGCTGCATGAAAGGGGTATTCACCAATATCTTCTGCATCACATTGGTCAGCTGCATGTTGCCGATATTGCTGGTCTGTGAGTTCCCAACATTGACGTTCAGGTTATGGCCTGCCATGAAGTGCATGTCGTTACCGGCATGGATATGTATATCCTTTGGAGCTTTGAGGATTATGTTTCCATTACCGTCCAAATGAACGGAACTGCCGCCGGCATCCTTTATATCGAGCGACTTGTTGTCATCATTAAGGGTAACGGATATGCCACTCCTTGTGGTTATGCTTTTGGTGGAATTGGAATGCCCTCCGCCTTTACCCGTTGTTCCATTGAACAGGCTGCCCATTACATAAGGACGGGCAGGGTCGCCATGACGGAAACCAAGCAACACTTGGTCGCCTACCTCGGGGATGAACACGAAGCCACGGTTGGAACTCACCTCCTTGCTGCTCCCGCCGTCGGGGGTCATCACCCGTACCCAGCCCGTACGCATGTGCCCCGTCTGCCAGTTCATCCGTACCTGCACCCGTCCGCTGTTGCTTGGGTCATTGTTACTGATGACTGTTGCCATCTGTGTCTCTGCCTGTGGCAGTCTTACCTTCGGGCTCGGCAGGGCTTCAACAGTCGAGGGAATGGCCTTGAAGCGGTTGTGGTAGTAGCTGCCCTCGCTCACATCATGCTCTATTTCTGTAATGATGAAGTCGCCAAGACTGTCCTTTGTCAGCTCCCCAACACGTTCCAGAAAGGAACTGAACAGACGGACGACAGAGCCTACACGAAGTTCCGGAACTTCGCTTTCGCCGATGATGTAATGCGTCTCGGCTGTCTCGGCGGCCTGCTTACGTCTCATATAAGCATCCAGCTCCATACCTGTTCTGATACGGGGCAGGGCGTGCTGACGGGCAGGAGTGCCATACATACCCAGTGAGGCACGGAAGGCCTTCCCTGCAATATGGTCATGACCATAGGCAAGGTCGGGAGTAGTGCTGTCCATCGCAAAGTCGGAACTTGAATGGTAACTGAACACCTGCTCGGGGCGGGCAAGCGTCTGCAGCCCTATCTCAAGGGTGGACAGTGTTGTGCCGTACTCCAGTACTATCTCGTCCTGTGAGCCTTTGGGACGGCCGAATACAAGCGCTGTGCCGTCGTAGTACATCCATTCCTGATACTGCAGGGCAAGGCGGCGGATAAAGTCGAACTCGGACTCGTCGTAACGGCAGATATAGTCCAGCCGTTCCTTGTAGGAGGCATTCAGCCGTACCTCAACGTTTGCCTGTCTGCACAGTTCCCGTACCGTTTCCTCTATAGTATAGTCGTTCCATGAATAACAGCCCGGAGCGGTCTCCAAACGGTAGGTTATCGAGTAGCCTTGTACCACGATGCAGCCGAAGTCGCTCCCCTCACGGTGCAGACGGACGTTTGTTACAATGCCGAGGAACATCGTTCTGTTTGCGGCACGCACCACAATCGTCTGACCAAGCCACTCGGAGCTGCTACCGATATTGTGCACATAGCGGTTGCCGCCCGTCTCAAGGTCGAGAGACAGCTTGAAGCTATGGTGTGCGCCCGTGCGCTGGCTGATGTGAAGAGATTTGAAAGAGGAAAGGCTGTCTTTGCCGATGCTCACGGTTACAGGATTGAAGGGGATGGACATAAGGCTCTTATTTGTTTTTTAAGGTAATAAATTTGTAAAAACTTCGTTAATGCCAAATGTATAAAAAAGAAATAAAGAAGAGAAAAACTCGACAGCTTCTGGAAGCATTTCTGTACAGTCGGAGTCATCTTGCTTTGGGAAGAAAAGAAAGAACAGCAATCAGTTATCTCTACAATGGCAAATGTAGAAAAATACTTTTATTCAGACAAGAAACATAGCTGTATTTTATCTAAATTTATTTTTGTTAATGGCTATTCTTGTCTTTAAATTTATGGAAAGTATGTGTTCTTTCATATAGAGTACCATACAATAAATAGCCCATTTTAATTTGTTTCTTCTTGCCGTCATTTTTAACAATTTGCATAACCAACTATGAATAAGACAATTACAACTGTCGCTAAGATGATGGGATGACAGCAAAATATAAATCTCCTACTTGGAAAGTTGCAGAAGCGTTACAGGAAGGTAGCAGGGGAATCATTGAAAGACCATAGGATAGTTTTAGAACTTTTGCCGTCATTCTATCCTCTGTATTATTTTCATAAGAAGCTGTTTGATAACCATTTATGTAAATTGTTAAAAATGACAGCAAAGACGATAAAACTTAATTTCTTTGTAATACACATCTTTTCATGTAACAAAGGGTATTCTTTTCCATAGTAAAAGAGCATGGATAGCAGAGTAAAAAGGCATAGATAGCGGAGTAAAAGACCACAGATAGCAGAGTAAAAGAGCATAGATTACAGGGTAAAAGAGCCTGTTTTACAGTCCTGAAGTTATCGGTTTGGTTATCTGCAGGTTATAAAAATCTCTTTAAAAGCAAATCGACATGAAAAACTATCCTGCCTCCCATTTGGTATATCCCTTCACGAAAAACGGAGAAACCATGCAAGACCTATCTATATTTATCCCGAACTTAGGTTATTTTTTGTAACTTTGCAAGCACTATGTTACAACAGAAAAAATGTCGGCACTGAATATTTTCAAGATAAAAAAAGAAGAGCGTTGGCTCGTTATGGTGATGTTAATCGTCTTCATTGCGTTCAACGCTTTGCTTATTTACAGCCATTACAAGGTTTATACGATGGGGGCACATGGCGGTTTTTGGAGTATCTTCACCAAGAACTTCCGTATGTCGGGCTATGATAACTGGTCGTGGATAACGATATCGGGTATGCGCATCCACTTCGAAACCATCCGCCACCCGCTGTATCTCACTTTCCTTTATCCGCTTTATCTGCTCAACCATTGGCTCATAGGTGCCGTAGGCTATAACTTTGCCGTTTATTTCATGGCAACCATCATCGTCTTTTCCGCTACCTATGCCACGGTTTTCATGTATCGTGTGTTACGGGAAGTTATGGAGTTAAGGCGTTTCGACGCCACCTTGCTCACCGTAATGCTCTTTTCTTTTGCCCATGTGCTGGTGCCGACGATGGTACCCGACCACTTTGTCATCTCCTTAATGCTCCTCACCATGACCCTATACATCGTGGGAATAAAGATGAAAAAAGGGAGAGTGCTTACAGCATGGCAGTCGTTTATCCTGCTGTTCTTTACTTCCGGAATGGCCGTTTCCAACGGGGCAAAAACCATTTTGGCGGGCTTGTTCTGCAACAAGTGGCACCATTTCTTTACTTTCAAGTACCTTTTCATCGGTATTATTCTTCCTTTGCTGCTGCTCTTCGGCATCCGACAGGCGCAATACTATGCTTTGGAAGTTCCTCAAAAGGCGGTAATCCACAACATCGAGGTGAAGAACAAGCAGAAGAATGCTGCCAAAGCCAACAAATACGTCAGCGACAGGGAAACTTGGCTAAAGTCGCATACCGGAAAAACGGCCGGAGATAATGCCCTTTTAAAGCTCATCGATATATCTACACCACGGGGAAAGACCATCGTTGAGAACTTTTTTGGCGAGGGTTTTCAGCTGCATGACCAATATTTGCTGAAGGATGTGTCATGGGATCGGCCCGTTTTCGTACCCTATTCCCATGCTTTCAACTATGTTGTCGAGGGTATTATCGCACTGCTGTTCGCATTAGGAATAGTCGTCGGCTGTAGGAAACGCTTCTTCCTGCTGCTGCTTTCATGGTTTGCCTGCGATATTCTGCTGAATATCGTCCTTGGCTTTGGCATCAACGAGGTGTATATCATGACTGCCGGGTGGGCCTTTATCGTGCCCATAGCCTACGGATATTTGCTCAAAGGACTGCCGCAGAAACCGCAACAGTGGTTACGCATCGCTCTCCTTGTTCTCACGGCATACCTTGCTTTATATAATGGTATTCAAATAATCCTTTATCTGCTATGATGAGTTCACTTAGATTTTTCCGCATACAGAAAGACGAACGGCTTGCTACCGCCCTCTTTTTCCTGTGGCAGTTAGGCCTGCAGATGGTAGTTATAACGAAATATTGTCCCCTCTTCTCCCACTTCGATGCGGGAAGTTATCGGAAAACCGTCCTTAACAATTTCCACATTTCAGGGTTCGATCCGCTTACATATCTCGTTGTTTCCGACTGGAAATTAGACTACGACGTTACACGCCATCCCTTACTTGCTTTCTTTTATTATCCCCTTTACCTCCTTAACTACGGTCTCCGGGAGCTCACAGGCACCAACTTTGCCCCCATCCTTGTAAGCATTGTGCTGCTGTTCTGTTCCGTTTATAGTTTTCTTTTCATGATACGGATAGGCAGGGAACTGATAGGCTTAAGCCGAAAAGAGGCTGCCTTACTGGGATTTATGCTCTTTTCTTTTGCCTACGTACTGCTTGCAGCCATCAGTCCCGACCACTTTGTGCTCTCGCTTTTCATGCTTACCTTAACCTTATACATCAGTGGAAGGTGTATAAAGGAGCAAAGACGATTGAGGATTTTACCGACATTCCTCCTCTTCTTCTTCACTGCAGGCATCTCGCTCAACAACGGGTTAAAGGTGTTTATGGCCAATTTCTTTACCAACAGGAAAGCTTTCTTCTTGCCGGCCAACCTTATTTTTGCCATTATCCTGCCCGGAGCGCTCTTCTTTTACGCAGGAAGATGGCAGGATCATCGGTTTAAAGACCCTGTCAGAGCTGCCAAACGTCATCAGGAAGCACTGTTGAATGCAAAGGAAAAAACGAAGATGTATGCAGCTTTTAAAGATACGACAAGCGTAAAAGACACTGTTTTGCAAGGCAGGGCTTTTACAGCTATATGGAAAGAACATCTGATAGAGAAGAAGAAAAGACACGACAGCAAACCTATGTTCAGGCACAATGGCAAGCAACTGAAGAATTTTCCTCTCCATTCTTGGACGGATATTTCCACCCCAAGAATTCCCACTATTGTTGAAAATCTCTTTGGGCAGGGCATACAGCTGCACCAAAAGCATACGTTGGGGGATGTTCTGCGCGACCGCCCCGTGTTCGTTTCCTACGACTGGGTGCTTAATTACGTGGTAGAGGGTATCGTCGTTCTCCTCTTCGTGTGCGGTATCTTTGCTGGGTGGCGACACCGACTGCTGTGGATAGCCCTATCCTGTTTCCTGCTCGATGCTGCCCTAAACTTAGGGTTGGGATTTGGTATCATTGAGGTATATATCATGACTTCGGGTTGGGCTTTTGCCATTCCCGTGAGTATCGGCTACCTCATTGCACGCCTTAAAGGCAGAAGCAGAACAGCCGTTACGGCGCTATCGGCAGTCATTACGCTCTATTTAATAATGTATAACACCACGCTGTTTCTCCTTAACTTCTAACATTTATCGCCTATGCCTTCAACTGTTTCCATCGTTATGTGCACTTACAACGGAGCCAAATACGTGCGTGAGCAAATAGAGTCTATCCTAAACCAGACCTATCCACTCGCTGAAATCATCATACAGGATGATGGCTCTACCGATGAAACCATGGAAATTCTTGCAGAATATGCCGAAACCGACAAGCGCATAAGGGTGTATCGGCATACGGGGGAACATGGCGTAAATGCCAACTTCCTATCGGCTATGCAGCGGGCGACGGGCGACTACATCGCCATCTCGGATCAGGACGACATTTGGGAATGTGACAAGATAGCAGTACAGATGAAGAATATTGGCGACAAACTGCTCTGTTCCGGGCATACACGCCCTTTCTCTACCGATGGATCCTTTGCTTTTTTCGACCAGAGAGTACGCAACACGAGTATTTTTCGCATGCTTTTCAACTGTCTTCCGGGACATACTCTCCTCTTCAGGAGGGAGTTGCTCTCGATGTTACCGCCTTTGGAACATCCCTTCTATCGGGTTTCGCTCTACGACGCTGCGATATCTATCACTGCAAGTGCCCATCAGAGCGTGGTGTATGTAGATAAAGTATTGGTAAATTTCCGCCGACATGCCGAAGCCACTACCTACAACGACTACAGTACGAGTCTGCCATCGTGGAGGAATGCCTTACACCAACTTGTATGGTCGATTACCCATTATCATGCTGCCAAGCGGGTTGTCCTTCCCATCTTCAAAGGAAAACTGGCCTTATTGGAGTCGATACCCAATGCGAAAAATAACGATTTTATCGATGCAGAACGCATCATGCAACTGGAATGCGGCAGTGGTTTTAGCAGTATTATCCGCCTTCAATGGCTTTTCATCAAGCACTCCGACAAGCTATTCCATACCACGGGCAGTGGCATCACCAAGAAAATAAGGGCTGCCCTTTATCCGTTTATGCAGCTTTATATGTACCATGCAGCTGTGTAAGTTGCTTTATACGCTGCGCTTCCGAAAAAAATAGGCCATACATTCCTTCAGAATTTGTGAGCCGGCCAAGCGCATAACGATAAAATAAAGCAGGGCTGCCAACAGCAGGCGTACCAACAAGAGAACAACAAGATTATCGATAGGCCGGGTAATGTAATAGGTAAGCAGCATTACCCCTGCCGAGACTATAAGGTAAGGCAGAATGTCTTTCATCACATCCGACAGGCGTAAGCCTATTTCTTGCTTGGCATACCATTGCCAAACCAGCAGCCACACTATCGTAACAAGCGTATAAATACTTACCATAACTACCACTCCCTGCCGATAACATGCCAGTACCGTAATCATCTGAAAGACGATCAGGGCGATTGTACATCCCATATAGACAGCCGATTTACCACGACTGATCATCAAATTCTGATACATTGTATAGAAAGGAAGGAAGGCACCGCTCACACAAAGTATTCTTAAAAGGGGAATACTGTCGGCCCATTTGTCCGAAATAAGCAAAAGGATAAATTCATTGGCTATCATCGCAAGGCCAAACATGGCGGGAAACGAAAGAAAAGCGGTGAAACGGAGCATTTTCCGGAACACATGTACCTGTCGGGAAGAGTCGCGTTTCACCTCCACAAGGATAGGCTGTGCTACCGAAGCAATGGTACCCGACACAAAGGTACTGGCCATCGTGTCCCACTTAAAAGCCTGAGAGAAATTACCCACAACGCTCGCCGGGTACAGTCGGCCGAAGATAAAGGTAAGCAAATTCTGACTAAGCGTATTCACAACGGTGGTTATCAGAATTTTATAACTAAACGAAAACATCCTACGGATAGGTGCGAAATCGATCGAAAGAGAGGGGCGCCAGTCGATGATAAAGAACTTCCAGATGCTCGTTAAGGCGATATAAAGTACCTGCTGCCAAGCCAAGCTCCAATAAGCGTAGCCCTGAAAGGCAAGCGTTATCCCCACTCCGCCCGAGATGAGCAAGGAGACAACACGGATAACAGTGGTTTCCTTTACCACAAGGTTTTTAAAAAGATAAGCGTTGGGAGCCGTGCCTGCTGCCGAGAAAAAGAGCGACAGAAAAATAAAACGCGACAGTCCGACCAGTTCCTCATGGCGGAAGAAAACCGCAATATAGGGAGCTGCAAAGAAAAGTAGCGTGTAAGAGCAAGTACAAACGATAATGCTAAACCAGAAAACAGCATTATAATCGCTATCCTTCGGTCTCTCTATGTTAGCCAAAGCCGAAGTGAAACCACTCTCCTGCAAGGCTCCTGCCACTGCCGTAAAGATGGCAAGCATGCCTACCAAACCATAATCGGAAGGGGACAGAAGGCGGGCAAGGAACACTCCTATCACAATATTGAGTACCTGCATCGACCCATTATTCAGTGCGCTCCAGAACAATCCTTTCGCCGTTTTCTCTTTAAGCGTTTCCTTTGCCATTCCTTTTATATGATGAAATCTTCGATAAAATCGGACATATTGCTCTCGTTTCCTATAGACAGGCAAAGTTACAATAATTACAGAAACACACAAAATAAGTAAGAATAAAACCTGAATTTAAACGAAAAGTTTGACTTTGCTCGCACAATATTGTATCTTTGCACCATCCAACTATCGGCATCATTCAACGATCCATCATCTTCTAAATCCACCAAGCAATGGTAAATACTTTTAATACAGGCGAAACACAAACCTCATTGAGACAAGAATACAATCCCGAAGGCTCCACTTTAAGGAGGGCGCAACTACGATTACTCGATATGGCGGTATATATTCAGGCTGTGGCCAAGCAGCTTAATATCCCTTGTCGGCTGGATGGAGGCAATGTCTTGGGGGCTGTTCGCCACGGCGGCTTTATCCCTTGGGACGATGATATCGACATGGTTGTGGATTACAAGGACTTTAAAAAACTTTGCGATTATCTGAAAAGCCATCCTCATCCGCAGTTTGTGCTGCAGGACAATTCCACCGATTCCGGGTTTTATAAGGCATGGGCGTGTCTGAGAGATTTGAAAAGTGAGAATAAAAGTGTGGAGGAGGGCGATAGCAAAGACCGAAGAATTCATGAGGCACAGAAATTTCGAGGCTTACACGTGGATATCTTTCCTTACGAATCGAACATCCTTCCTTCTTTGCAAAAATTCTCGGCAAAATGCTTGGTAAACGCAAATAAGCTCTTTGCAGGGAAGCATCCGCTCCTTGCTCAATTAGGATATAACTTCCTAATGAAAGGAATGTTCCCTTGTTTTCGCCTTTTAGGCCGTTTCATCGGACGTAAGGACATCATGATGCACTCCTATGGCGCATGGTTTTACGAGCAGATTCCTACCAGTATCAGTAAGCCACACAAGGATATAATCTTTGAAGGAAAGACCTTCGAAGGGCCCGCCGACCCCGATGCTCTCTGCCGAAACATCTATAAAGACTACATGAACTTACCACCTAAAGATAAGCGCAATCGGCACAAAATAGAAGTAACTTTCTTCGAATAAACCGCCGATTTTTAACGTTTCTCGGAGTTTTCTACGAGCTATTATATTCCTTTTACTACTTATCATTTTCTTTTCTACCGGCTATTACTTTCCTTTTCTGCGTTTATCATATTCCTTTCCAACAGTGATTAGAAGCTTTTTCCTTACCAAGAAATAGCAAATAAGAAAGCTATCCCTATCACATCTCCCGCAAAATCAGATTATTTTAAATCAATAAACAATCTATATTATAACACTGAATAGTTTGTTTTTAATAACAAAAGGACACCTTTTACAATAGAAAAGGTGTCCTTTTTGCGTGTAAAAGAGGCCCTTTTACTACACAATCTATGCCCTTTTCCCACCCTATCCATATTTAGTCGGACACATACACCTGACCTTTATAGAAAATAGAGGCAAACTTTATATAAGATAAACGCAATCCCCTATAAGATAAACGTAATCTTTTATAAGAGAAGAACAACTGCTATATATAGAGAAAAGCAACTACTATATATGGAGAAGGGCTATCTCTATATAAACAAAGACCAATCTCTATACAGATAAAAGCAATCTCTTCGACAAGTCAAAACAAAAGGAAAAACCTGACAGATGAAGCCTGACACGAAAGCGAGAACGGAAACCTTACCAGAGATAAGATAAGCATTTGTGTACCGCTAATTCTTAAAATAAATTAAAGTATTTGTTATCCTTGTAGTTTATCGGATTACACCAGTCTCTAATTAGCAATTATTACTTTTATTATATTACCTTTGCAGGAATAAAGATACAGAAATATTAATCTTATAAAACACAATAGATGAGAGCAAAAATGTTATTAATAGCTACATCGTTTATTGCCACTTCGGCAATGGGACAAGGGCTAAAATCAGGCATCGACAAAGCCAATATGGACTTGAATGTGAAGCCCGGTGAGAACTTTTACGAGTATGCTGCCGGCAACTGGCTGAAAAATCACCCATTAGATGCCGAGCATCCTATGAACGGCGCGTTCGTAGATTTGGAGGAACTCAATAACAAGCGCATCCGTGAAATGGTGGAAAACTATGCTTCGAAACCACAGCAACAGGGCACAGTAGAGCAAAAGATTGCTTCGGTATATCGCCTTTACATGGACAGCACACGCCGCAACAAGGAAGATATTACCCCCGTAAAGTCTTACTTGGCTATGATTCAGAAAGCCAAAACCCGCAAAGAGCTTATCAAATTAATGTACGACCTCGATGTGAAAGGTATGGGAACATTCCCTGTAAGCTTTGGAATGACCACCGATACCAAGAACTCCAGCAAGTATATCATCGGCATTGGACAGGCCGGTATCAGTCTGGATCCGGAATACTACACCAAGCCTAACGAGCAGCAAAAGGCTGTAGTAGAGGCTCGTAAGGCTCTCCACAAGGACTTTTTCAAGATGGTTGGCAACAGCGATGCTGCCGCACAGCGCAAAATGGAGCTGGAATGGGCTATGGAAAATCAGATAGCCAAGATGAGCTACGACCAGATAAAGAGCCGTGATCCGCAGGCTAACTACCACCCTATGACATGGGAGCAGTTGCTGAAGGATTATCCCGGCATCGACTGGAACTACCTTCTGAAGATTTCAGGTTTCCCCAATCATGGTGATAAGGTGGATGTCGGACAGCCGGAACCTGTTCATGAAGTAGAGAAAATCTTGGCCACAGCCTCACTGGAACAGCTCAAAGCGTATATGGAGCTATCGGTTATCAACAGCTCTGCCGGCACATTGTCCGACAAATTCTCCGATCGCCGCTTCGAATACACCAAGGTGGTGTATGGCGTTAAAGAGCAACAGCCTCGTTGGAAGCGTGCTCTTGCCTTTGTACAGGGCATCATGGGCGAGGCTGTAGGGAAGGCTTATGTAAAGCAGTACTTCCCCGAAAGTTCTAAAACCCGTATGATTCAGTTGGTAAAGAACTTGCAGACAGCATTCGGACAACGTATTCAAGAGAACACTTGGATGACACCTGAAACCAAAACCAAGGCACTCGAAAAGCTGAATGCCTTTATTATAAACATCGGTTATCCCGACAAGTGGCAGAACAGTGACAGCTGTTTCCAAGTGGATGAAAAGAAATCGCTGTTCGATAATGTACTTGCCATTCGTGAGGCTGCCAACAAAGACTACATCGCTAAGCACTGGGGAAAGCCTGTAGATAAGAAGGAATGGCACATGACACCCCAGACTGTGAATGCTTACTACAGTCCGCTATCGAACAGTATCAACTTCCCTGCCGCCATTCTACAGCCTCCCTTCTTTAACCCGGAAGCCGACGATGCCGCCAACTATGGTGCCATCGGCGCGGTAATAGGTCATGAGATGAGCCATGGTTTCGACGATCAGGGTTGCCAGTTCGATAAGGATGGTAACCTGAACAACTGGTGGACAGAGGAAGACAAGAAGAACTACGACAGCAGAACAGGCTTGCTCGTGGATTGGTTTGGCAAACAAGAAGTACAGAAAGGTCTGAATGTGGATGGCAAGAAAACTTTGGGCGAGAACATAGGCGACAACGGTGGCCTTAACATCGCATTCCGTGCACTACAGAATGAACTGAAGAAACAAAACCCGGGCGTGAAGGATGACTTCACCCCCGAACAGCGTTTCTTCTTGGCATGGGGTCGTGTATGGGCAAGTAATGTGGCTCCACAGTTTGTAGCTTACATCGTAAACTCTGATGTACATTCGCCAAATGTAGCACGTGTAAACGCTGCCTTGCCTATGATCGACAGCTGGTACGACGCTTTCAACATCAAACAGGGCGACAAACTATATGTGCCTGCCGAGAAACGTGCCCATATCTGGTAATGCACTCTGCCTCATTTCATCGATAAAAAACATGCCCTGCAGGTAACAATTACCTGCAGGGCATGTTCTTTTTAGCACAAGAAAGTTTGCAAAAATTACAATATTTAGAAAGGAAAGTTTTATCTTTGCACCGCAAACGATAAATTAAACAGAAGAATATGATACAAGTTGGAGACAAAGCTCCTGAGGTTTTAGGAACCGATCAGGATGGAAAAGAAATTAAATTAAGCGATTACAAGGGGAAAAAGATTGTACTTTACTTCTACCCAAAGGACTCAACTTCAGGGTGTACTACCGAGGCTTGCAACCTTCGCGATAACTATACAGAACTGAGAAAACAGGGATATGAGGTGATTGGTGCCAGCATTCAGGATGAGAAGTCGCACAAAAAATTCATCGAAAAGAACAGTCTGCCTTTCTCAATCATCGCAGATACCGATTTGAATCTCGTGAACAGCTTCGGTGTTTACGGCGAGAAAAAAATGTATGGCAGAACTTATATGGGTACTTTTCGCACTACATTCATCATCAACGAAGAAGGTATTGTGGAGCGCGTAATAGGTCCTAAAGAGATTAAGGTTAAGGCACACGCCGAACAGATATTAGGATAAGCCACATAAAAAGGATAGATAACAGTGTTACCTATCCTTTTTTAATCAGAAAAACCGAAAACTTGCCACTTGAGATTTATGCAAAAGAAAATCGTTCGTATTCGTAAACAAACCAAGGAAGAGCTCATCCGACTGGCAGAAAAGTACGAAACCATCGACTTCTTAAACGGCGATCCGTCATGGTTTATGCACCAAGTGGAAGGGAAAAGAAATCAGGAAACGATGGCTTTCATTGCTTCCTGCTTAAGTTATGGCAACAGAAAGGCTTTCTTTCCACGCATACAATTACTTTTGGAATACGCACATGGCGAGCCATACGCTTGGATAAAGGAGGGGAAATACCTGCAGGACATTCCGAATAATGACGACTGCTTTTACCGTTTATATACCAACAGGATGATGAGAAGTTTCTTTCAAGCCCTGCAAGTGCTCTATACGGAGTATGAAGGGCTCGATAATTACATCCAAAGCTACGCAAAACCAACAAATATAAATGGTAAAATCAATACCTTAATGGCTATTGAAGCAATATGCGATTACTTCAATCGGAAAGGTGTTATAGGTATCGTTCCGAAGAATACTACCTCTTGTTGCAAGCGTGTCTGCATGTTTCTTAGATGGATGGTGCGTACCGATTCGCCTATAGACCTTGGCTTATGGGCGTCGTTCATCGATAAAAAGACACTGATTATTCCTTTAGATACCCATGTGGCACAACAGGCTATCCGACTAAAACTAACCTATAGCAGGACGGCCACCATGAAAACAGCACAGGATATTACCACACAATTACTGAAGGTTTTCCCAGACGACCCACTAAAAGCCGATTTCGCTCTCTTCGGTTTCGGTATCAATCATTCCGAGTAAGCACGTAATTGATAAAAGAGCCATTGCCTTCAATACAGAAGGAACAACCCACTACCAAAAGAATACAGACAATAAAAGATTGTTAAGTTTATGTCATACTACGCAGAAAAGCTATACTTTTGCACAGTTTTACAAGTATGAATAATAAAAGATTTCTAACGGTTTTATTACTTTTTTATTCCTTTACCCTGCTTGCCCAGAAAGCAAGATGGGTGGGAACATGGGCCTGTGCGCCCCAAATTGTGGATAAATACTTCATGCCTTATAATAACAATATGTCGAATCGTTCGGTAAGGCAGGTGGTAAAGGTGAGCATTGGCGGAAACATCGTCAGACTAAAGTTAAGCAATGAGGTTTCGGGCGAGCCATTAGAGATAACCAGCGTATATATAGCCCATGCCAAAGATAGCCATCACATCGACCCTCTCACAGCGAGATACCTGTCTTTCGGACATAAAAAGGGAGTGCATCTGGCAGTGGGAAGAGCTGTATATTCGGATGCTTTGAAGTATAAATTAGCGCCTTTACAGCTGCTTTCCATTACCATCAACTATCAAAGAGCTCCGAAAAATCCTACTGTCCATATGGGAAGTCGCACCACTTCGTACATCTACAAAGGAATTTCCACCCCCTTTACCAACTTTGCTTCCGCCTTTAAGGAAGACCATTGGTTTAATATCTCTGCCATCGAGGTGTACGACACCAACGCATCGGCCATTGCCATTCTGGGAAACAGCATTACCGATGGTAAGGGAAGCACAACAAATGCACAGGACAGATGGCCCGACAGAATGTCGGAAGCTTTAAACAATGACCACTCCTACAATCTTCTGAAAACGGAAAAAACAGGCGTATTAAACCTTGGTATCGGTAATAACAGAATATTATCGACAGGACTGGGAGAGCCGGGAAAAGACCGGTTTGATCGTGATATTCTGCAGCAAAAGGGGCTGAAAGCCATTATTATATTCGAAGCTATCAACGATATCGGAACTTCGACCAACCCTGAAGAAACAGCAAAACAGCTCATAGCAGAGTATGAGAAGATGGCAAGCAAGGCACATGCAAGGGGATTAAAAGTGTATGGGGCCACGATAACTCCCTTCAAACCTTGCAGGGGATACTACAACGAAGTTCGGGAAAAGTGTCGAAAAACGGTGAACGAATGGATAAGAACCACCAAAAGCTACGATGGGATCATCGATTTTGACGAACTGATGCGCGACCCGTCTGTTCCCGAACAACTGCGGAAAGAATGGCAAATTGGCGACTGGCTGCATCCTAATGCCACAGGATACAAGGTAATGGGGGAATATGCTGCTAAGATTCTGATGAAATAAAAGTCGAAAGCCAATTCCGTGAAGAAGCAGCTTCGCCTCCCAACTTGCGTTTCAATCGGCTTTTAATCGAACGGATAGCTTGGTCGGAACAGCAAAAAGCTGTCGCCTTTTGCTCATCACTCCTTCCCTCACTTTCCATAATACAAAAGAAAGTTTCCTTGGGAGTGAGCGCGTAATCGGGATTGTTCAGAATACAAGAAAGCGCATAATCGATACTGGGCATTACCGTATGTACAGCCTGTTGCTCACGCCTGCCCAGCTGGGATAGGTTTTCTCCATTGGCGATAGCATATAAAGTATCTATTCCCAGCTTTATTCTTTCGATGGAATCTACACTTTTTACATTTTTCGGGGCACCTGAAAGTTGTTGGTGAAGTTGGGACATTGCGCTCACTTTGCTGTCGATATCCTGCTTCATCTCGGCTATTGTAGCATCTTTCCGATGCAGTATTGTTTCGATGTTTCGCTCCATTTCCTGCACTTTCTCCTGATAATATTGCCGGTTTTTACGCATTCTCCAACGAAACCAAACGATAATTCCACCGGTTATCAGCAATAAAAAGATAATCAGATAGGTAAAAACAAGCTGTTGGCGAAGGGCGTTTCGCTGGGCAAGGGTTACCTCGTAACGGTCCTGAATTTGGACAAATTCAAGGTCTTTTTCCGGCGAAACCGAGATTATCTGATGCCGATTAATCCGCTTCTTCAGGTTTTTTATCAGCAAACACTGATCTTTCCTGATACGAGGCTTGAAGGCTTCTGCCTTCTTTACTAACGATAAAGCCGAGTCTCTGTACCCCATTTGGTTATAAACGTTGGCTTGGCCGAGATAGACATCGGCCAAACGATGGTTGCGTTTCACATCATTCGTATAACGCAACGCCTTGTTATAATAGTCGAGTGCCAACTTATAGGCTCCACTTTGTGCATTCAGTCGGGCTATTTGGTAGTAAGTAAGAAACTTAAGGGAGTCCGCTTTCACATCGGGCAGTCGCTTTTCGGCTGCTTTCAACTGTAAAACAGCATGGTGTATATCGTGTTTGGCCGAGAGAATGGCCGCACTATCGAGGCGCATCAGGGCTATTCCATCGTCGGTAGCAGGATATTCCGGCAGCTTTTGTCGGCTACAGGCAGCAAGGAAAAGCACTGCCGGCAGTAATATCAAGTTTCTTTTCTTCATGAATACAAAGTTAATGAATATCGGTTTAACAGCCAAAGAAAGGTTGTGTCAAAGTCTTTCGGACATAAAAAGCTAACATATTGATTAACAGACTTATATATATTTAAATTGTGTCAGCCTGTCCTATCCTATTGCAAACGTATTTTTTGCTGCTTATCTTTGCATCGACAAAAGTTCCAATATTTGTCATCTGCATTTCATAAAGCGTGTGGCGGAGTGCCAGCATCCACACTTCGCCACAGCTTTTAATCAACAAAAGCCCCGCTTTCTGTCGCCGAAGCAAGCCGAAAAACCGCCTGCCAAACGACAAAAGCACCACATATAACAACCAAAAAACAATGTGAATTATGAAAAGATTATTACTCATTACCTTCTTAGGAAGCCTTGTTTGCTTAGGCATTCATGCACAGACAGGCAAGCAAGACACCGCAAAAGTTGATACCACCAAGGCCCAAAACCAAAGTAAGGGAAAACTATGGATTTGCTATTTTCCTCCAGAGCCCATATTCCCGGGCAACTATCGTAAGTTTGTCAAAGAACATTTACGCTACCCAAAGACAACAGACAGCATTCCCAAGATGGTTACAGTAACTTTCTTTGTCAGCCCAAAGGGACGTTGCAGTAAGTTTAGAGTACCTTGGCCTCGTGGCACTGCATTCGAGAAAGAGGCTATCCGTGTGTTGAAGAAAATGCCAAGATGGAAGTGGGAGAATAGACCTAAGAGAGGTACACGAGTCGCACGAAACGTGTTTTTCAAGGATGAATAGCCCGAATTAATAATGCTTTCATACAGATAGCACATCGACCTATATTTCTATATGCCACCGTTTGCAAAAATACCGGTATCTGGTACACGCACTGCCGGTATTTGGTAGTCGGTGTACCATGTATCAGTAGGCCTACGTTTAAATTGTATAACTCTTTCCGTTTCTCTTGGTCATCTAACAGATTTGCCGTACCTTTGTATTGAAAAAATACAAACATTTAAAATAAAACAGACAAAATACAATTATGGCAAAGAAAGCTCTTTTAATGATTCTTGATGGTTGGGGTAACGGAAAGCACGATAAAGGTGATGTTATATTCAATACGCCCACTCCTTATCTTGACTATTTAAACGCAGTAAGTCCCCATTCTGAGCTACAAGCATCAGGCGAAAACGTTGGTCTTCCTGACGGACAGATGGGTAATTCGGAAGTAGGGCATTTGAATATCGGTGCCGGTCGTGTGGTTTATCAGGACCTTGTGAAGATTAATAAAGCCTGCGAGAGTGGCGAAATCCTGAAAAATCAAGAAATAATCAACGCATATAGCTATGCACAAAAAACCGGTAAGAAGCTCCATCTGATGGGATTGACCTCAACAGGTGGTGTACACTCTTCATTGGACCACTTGTTTAAACTCATCGAAGTGGGCAAAGAATATAACTTGAAGGATGTATATGTACACTGCTTTACCGATGGTCGTGATACAGATCCGAAGAGTGGAGCCGGTTTTATAGCCGATATTCAGAAAGTATGCGATGCCAATGGTGCACACATCGCCTCTGTTGTAGGCCGTTTCTACGCTATGGATCGCGACAAACGTTGGGATAGAGTGAAAGAAGCATACGACCTTTTGGTAGAAGGCAAGGGTAAGGCTGCCACCGATATGGTAAAAGCCATGGAGGAAAGCTATGCAGAAGGAGTAACCGATGAGTTCATCAAGCCTATCGTAAACAGTGCTGTAAACGGCAAAATCGAGGAAGGCGACGTGGTAATCTTCATCAATTTCCGTAACGACCGTGCAAAGGAACTGACTCAAGTACTAAGTCAGGAGGATTTAACCGAGCAGGGTATGCACACCATAAAGGACTTGCAGTACTACAGTATGACTCCTTACGATGCGAGCTTCAAGAATGTACATGTCCTGTTCCCTAAGGAAAATGTACAGAATACATTAGGCGAATACCTTAGCAAACTGGGTAAAAAACAGCTTCATACTGCCGAAACCGAGAAGTATGCACACGTAACTTTCTTCTTCAACGGTGGTCGCGAGCAGCCGTATGAGGGCGAAGACCGCATTCTTGTTCCGTCTCCAAAGGTGGCAACATACGATTTGAAGCCGGAAATGAGCGCCTTCGAAGTGAAAGATAAGTTAGTTGGAGCTATCAAGACACAGGAGTATGACTTTATTGTAGTTAATTTCGCCAATGGCGACATGGTAGGTCATACCGGTGTTTACAATGCCATTGCCAAAGCAGTTTGGGCTGTTGATGGCTGTGTAAAAGAAGTAGTTGAAACAGCAAAGAAGAATGATTACGAGGTAATCATCATTGCCGACCATGGTAATGCCGACCATGCAATCAATGAAGATGGCACTCCTAACACCGCTCACTCATTGAACCCTGTTCCTTTTATCTATGTTACCAACAACAATTCCGCAAAGGTTAAGAATGGTCGTTTGGCTGATGTAGCCCCTTCTATCCTACATATCATGGGATTGGAACAGCCTAAGGATATGACAGGTGAGAACTTGATTGAAGATTAAGGATAATAAAGTATTATCTTTTAGAACTTAGATAAGCAATAAATAAAATGAGGATATGGAACTTTCCATACCCTCATTTATTATATACATATATCCTCATCTTTCGCATATTAGCACAATACCGGCTATTATAGCGATAATTATCGAACTAAAAATAAATCTAAAAGCCGCTATTCTATGCCATATCTGCTCCTCGTCCAGCAACCCTTTTATAAACCTTACAAGTTCATAAATAAACACTACTATTAATGTAGAGAACACTGTTACACCTTCAATACTATATGTTGTAAACAGATGTATGCCATGATTAACACAAACTTCATCTACCCCACACCATACAATTCTGAAAAATGACATAAGCAAAGCAATGCTTATAAGGGATATTAAAGACTTGAATTTCTTCATATTAATTACTTATTAATGGTATTCCATAGAAGGATAGAACCTGAGCTTATATATGATATCATCAACAAAAGTAAAAAAATATCCCAATAAAAGTTAAGCGCAAGTATTTAATTAATGTTAATTTGTAAAATTCTAAATATTCAAACTGACAATCATTCTAATAAGATATATTTTAAACAACAAAATCAAAGTATTGAAGCGTAAAATATATATTATAGGAAGGACGAATGTAATAAGTATTGTGGTGATAAGAAAAAGGGATGTAGTGCCCGGTAAAAGAGGGTATATTGCAATGTAATACATATCCTTTTGCATTGTAAAAGGACATGTATTACAGCATAAAAGAGTATGTATTACTAAGAATTTAAATTTTATTTCTTTTGCTGTCATTTTTAACAATTCGCATAAATAGCTGGTAAACAATGTCTTATTGTGATACTACAGATGATAGTATGACAGTAACTTATAATTGTCCTACCATCTTTCTATCGCTGTCTTTTATACTTTTGCTGTCATACCTTCATTTATAAACCAGCTTTAATTATCTTATACCCAGCCATTTATGCGAATTGTTAAAAATGACAGCAAAAGAAATAATTTTAAATTAATATATTTGTCATAACATCAAGAAGTTATATACGGATGAAAAGAAGAAATCAAGAAAAATATCAAGATAAACCTACTTGCTACTACAAAAACTTTATCGTAAATTTGCATAAGTATAGTTTTTAGTAGCAGAAGATTATGGATGTACAAATAGACGTTTCTTGGAAAGAGCAATTGCAAGTAGAATTTGATAAACCGTATTTTACCAATATCGTTGCAACGGTAAAGGAAGAATATGGCAGGCACACCTGCTATCCACCGGGAAAACTAATCTTCAATGCCTTTAATCTTTGTCCTTTCGATAAAGTTAAGGTAGTAATTTTAGGGCAAGATCCCTATCATGAGCCGGGTCAAGCCATGGGATTAAGCTTCTCGGTACCGGAGGGAGTGGCGTTGCCTCCATCGCTTCAGAACATTTATAAGGAAATATCCGGCGACCTCGGTACGCCGCTAAATACCTCGGGCGACCTTACCAGATGGGCAAAACAGGGAGTTTTGCTCCTTAACGCTACCCTGACCGTTCGTGCGCACATGGCTAACAGCCATAGCACCATAGGTTGGCAACGCTTCACCGATGCTGTTATCAAGGCATTAAGTACGGAAAAGGAAGGACTTGTCTTTATGCTTTGGGGAGGCTATGCACGAAGCAAGAAACCATTGATTGATGCCGACAAGCATAAAATTCTGGAAAGCGTACACCCCTCTCCACTGTCGGCCAACCGCGGAGGGTGGTTTGGTATGCACCAGTTCTCGGCCTGCAATGCTTATTTAAATTCGAGAAACGAACAGGAAATTATTTGGTAACAAACGAAATCTAAAATCCGCCGGAAGGAAGAAAAGGCTTATTTTAGCCGATAAAAACAGAAACATTAAGAAGCAATAGTTTATGAGTAATATGTACGAGCATATCTTTATGGTAGGCGATGTGCTTGTTTCGCCCGACCTGATCAACGTAAAGTTTTGCTGCGACCTTGACAAATGCCATGGCCAATGCTGCATAGAAGGCGACGCGGGTGCCCCTGTTACACTCGATGAAACTATGGAAATTGAGAATGTTCTGGATATTGTCTGGGAGGACTTATCGGCATCCGGACAGGCTGTTATCGACAAGCAGGGAGTAGCTTACACCGATATAGAGGGCGACTTGGTTACCAGCATTGTAGGAGGCAAGGACTGTGTATTCACCTGCTACGAGCAAGGCTGCTGCCTATGCGCCTTGGAACGTGCCTACAGAGCGGGTAAAACAAAATTTGTAAAGCCTATCTCCTGTGCCCTTTACCCGGTGAGAGTAAAAGAGTTCGATAATGGCACATGTGGTATCAATTACCACAAATGGAAAATCTGCAAGGATGCCATCAAGAAAGGAGAAGAGCTAAACCTCCGATTATATCGCTTTTTGGAAGGTCCGCTTACCTGTCGTTTCGGTAAGGCATGGTACGACGAGCTTTGCGAGGTGGCTGAACAAATACAGAACAGTCGGGAATAAGCCGCAAATATTGCGAAAACAGCAAAACAGACAAACTCTTCTCTATCCCTTTCTTCTACTATTCCTCATTCGGAAGAAGCTACTCCGATCTACCTTTTCTAAAGGTTGAAGGGCTTACTCCCACACGTTCACGGAAGTACTTCCCCATAAAGCTCTGATTAGAAAAGTTCAGCCGTTCCGATATTTCCTTAATACTTAAATTACTGGTGCGCAACAACACACGTAATTCCATGGTTACATAGGTATCTATCCAATCGGTAGGCGTGCGCTTACTGACATTCTTCACCACCTCCGATAGGTATTTAGAGGTGATACAGAGCTTATCGGCATACCAACTGACACGCCTCTCCTGCTTGAAGTTCTCCTCTACCATGGTGATAAAATTATTGAAGATTATCTCGGCACGGGACAGTGTTCTCATTTCATCCTGTTGATAACGATACATCACGCTACCCAGATCGTATATCAAAGCCTTTATCAACGAGCTTATCAGCTCGCGTCTAAAAGGGTGCGAATGATCCTCTATCTTATACTTTATACGCTCTCTATAATCCAACAATTCCTGTACCATCTTATCGTCAATCTTAAAGACGGGATGGTTGCTATAGAACATAAATAAATACGAAGGATGATGTATTCCACTTAAAATCTGACGAAAGAACTCTTTAGAGAACATGATAGCCATACCCTGACAGTCGTCGGAGAGCTTCACACCGTTCGCAACATGATTCTCTACAACGATGATACAATCGTTAGAATACACATCCCGCTTCTTCGTATCGAAGACATACTCGGCATGTCCTTCTGTAACCATTGCAAAGAAGAAACATCCCAACTTAACAGAAGCAGTGGGAAACTGAACTTTTCGCAGGTCGTCAAAATACACCAAATCATCATCCAGAAAACTTGCGTTAGGGTATTTTCCTCTTAATCCTCCTACTGTTATCTCCTCTATTCCTATGTCTTTAGTCATTTCTCCATCAGAATTTGTCATGCAAATTTACAAAACAAAAATGATTTAACCCCTATTTATCCCTATTAACTGATAGTAAACCAACCTGCCACCACCCACCTTTGCCAACTCCAGTAGCGATATGCTTACATATATACTGCTTATTTCTTAACCTTATTGATTCCGGCTGATACAATATAACATCCTCCCTGCTAAACCTTTCACCTTTTATACGAGAGAAATCAATAGGCACTCTTGGAACATAAGAATAAGCTTTAAGTTCTTTATTTGAGATGAACAATAATGTACATTGTGCATCTATACTACGATTAAAGTCAATCCCCCGTCTTACTAATAAGGGCATATTAATAGCTGATATATCCATTTGTGAATAGGGCTTTATAACAATAATAGAATCCCATACATCCTCGCTGTTTAATTTATCCAAATGAATAAATCCTTTATTTAGAATAGAAGCTGTGTTTACCTCACAATATAACTTCTTATACATATATATGTTATAAAAAGCCATACTGCCTATTATAAGCAGACATATACATAAAAAAACGACTATCTTTCTTACCATAATCACTTCAACCTTTTATCTTTACCAATTTAAAATAGTCCGTCTGCATTCATGCCAAAAGGAGGCTTATATAACAATCTTCCTGAAAAGAAAAGGTCATATCTCTTTTCTTTCAAGTTTAAAAGGAAAAAGATATGGCCTTTTATAGCTTAATGATTCTTGTCAGTCACAAGTTTACACCATCTTAGGCATCAATATTAGCATACGTAGCATTCTTCTCTATGAATTCTCTACGTGGCTCTACATCGTCGCCCATCAGCATCGAGAATATCTCATCGGCATCGGCCGCATTCTCAATAGTAACCTGCTTCAGAAGTCGGGTCTTGGGATCCATGGTTGTTTCCCACAACTGCTCCGGATTCATCTCACCCAAACCTTTATAACGCTGGGTATGCAACTGTTTATCATCCGGATCTACCGAGTATCTTTCCATGAACGCCAAACGCTGCTGTTCGGTGTAACAATACTCGCTAACCTTCTTATAGGTACACTTGTAAAGCGGTGGCGTAGCGATGTATAGATGTCCTTCCTCGATTACCTTCGGCATGTAGCGGTAAAAGAGTGTCATTATCAGCGTGTCGATATGAGAACCATCAACATCGGCATCGGTCATGATTATAATCTTGTCGTAGCGCAACTTATCTGTATTCGCCTCGAAGTCCGACTCTTCCTCTACACCAAAGCGTACACCAATCGACTGGATAATGTTCATAACCGACTCGGCCTCAAACACACGATGGCGCTGAACTTTCTCCACATTCAGGATTTTACCACGAAGTGGAAGGATGGCTTGTGTATAGCGGTCGCGCCCTTGCTTGGCAGAGCCACCGGCAGAATCACCCTCGACAAGGAATATTTCACAATCTTTCGGATCTTTATTCGAGCAGTCGGCCAGCTTACCCGGTAGGCCTCCTCCCGTCATTACATTCTTGCGCTGCACACTTTCGCGTGCCTTACGGGCAGCAATACGAGCCGTAGCAGCAAGAATCACCTTGTTACAGATCATCTTTGCCTCGGCCGGATGCTCTTCCAGATAGTCCGACAAAGCCTCACCTACGGCCTGCTGAACGGCACCTGCCACCTCGCTGTTACCCAGCTTCGTTTTGGTTTGCCCCTCAAACTGTGGCTCGGCTACCTTCACAGAGATAACTGCCGTAAGTCCTTCACGGAAGTCTTCGCCGGTAATCTCTATCTTGGCTTTCTCTATCTGCTTTGAAATCTGCGCGTCATTATCGGCATAAGCCTTCAAGGTACGGGTAAGAGCGGTACGGAAACCTGTCAGGTGGGTACCTCCTTCTATCGTATTGATGTTATTGACATAAGAGTGAATGTTCTCGGTATAATCCGTGTTATACATGATAGCAATCTCGATAGGAACGCTTTGTTTCTCCATCTTCAGATAGATTACATCGTCGAACAGGTGCTGACGATGACGATCTACGTAGCGTACATACTCTTTCAGCCCATCCTTGGCATGAAAAACTTCCTGACGGGTCTTACCCGTTTCCGGGTCCGGACGCAAGTCGGTAAGGGTAATCTTGATACCCGCATTCAGATAAGCCAGCTCACGCATACGGCGCGCAACAATATCCCATTGGAACACCGTTGTTGTGAAAATAGAGCCGTCGGGCCAGAACTGCTGGCGAGTACCGGTCTTGTCGGTCTGCCCAACCACCTTAACAGGATACAGGGGCTTTCCTTTTTCGTACTCCTGCTGGTAAATTTTACCATCCCGGAATACCTGCGACTTCATGTGTGTAGATAAGGCATTTACACAACTAACGCCTACACCATGTAAACCGCCACTGACTTTATACGAACCTTTATCGAACTTACCACCGGCATGCAATACCGTCATTACTACTTCGAGCGCACTCTTGTGGAGTTTCTTGTGTTCATCAACAGGAATACCACGACCATTATCCTCTACCGTAATGGAATTGTCCTCATTGATTGTTACCTCAATATCGGTACAGTAACCTGCCATAGCCTCATCGATAGAGTTATCAACGGTTTCGTTAATCAAGTGATGAAGTCCCTTTTCGCTGATATCTCCAATGTACATAGCAGGACGCTTACGTACTGCTTCCAACCCCTCTAATACCTGGATATTACTGGCCGAGTAATTATTCTCGTGTTCTTGATTTTCTGCCATTTTTTTGTTAGATTGTTTTCCTAAAATTCGTATATGCAAAGATACGATTTTTTTCTAACTATCAAGAATATTTAAGTCCTAAAAAACGTATAAAAGAAAAGAGCTGCAACCTCTTACAAGAGATTACAGCCCTAAAATATTCTTCTAGCTATGACTAAAATTCTATTATCTTTTCTACAAAGAAGCCACGTGCTTGCTCAAGGCCGACTTCAAGTTGGCAGCCTTGTTCTTATGGATAATATTAACCTTAGCCAGCTTATCTAACATCTTCTGAATAACAGGATACAGCTTTGCAGCTTCTTCCTTATCATTCATACTGCGAAGCTTGCGAACTGCGTTACGCATAGTCTTTGCATAATACTTGTTATGTAGCGCCTTAACTTTATCCTGGCGTATTCTCTTCAATGATGATTTGTGATTTGCCATCTTTGTTTCTTCTTTTATTTATTTAGTAGTCCCTAGGGGAATCGAACCCCTCTTGCAAGAATGAAAATCTTGTGTCCTAGCCGATAGACGAAGGGACCATCATCTTGATTTGCGGGTGCAAAGGTAGCCCAAAAAAATTAATCTACCAAATTAATCTATCATATTTTTTCTATTGCATCTATATTTTTTGTACTTTTGCCTAAAACAAGTATATGTTACAGAAGTCGAAGGCTATTGTTCTACATACCATCAAGTTTGGCGATTCTTCCCTTATCATAGATGTCCTGACAGAGGAAGAAGGGCGCCTTACTTTCATTACACGCCTACCCAAAACTGCCAAGGGGAAAATAAAGAAACAGTATTTCCAGCCGATGACACTCCTCGACCTTGTGTACGACTTTCGGCCGCAGGCTAACATGCAGCATATAAAGGATGTCCGCATCGACGTTCCTTTCAGTACTATACCCTTTAATCCCATAAAATCGTCCATTCTTCTTTTCCTTGCCGAGTTTCTCCTTTATGCCACCCGGAGCGAGCAAAGTAACCGTTCCCTCTACCTCTTCATTGCAAAAAGCATAGAATGGCTCGACAATGCCGAAACCGATTATGCCAACTTCCACCTTGCTTTTATGCTACACCTAAGTAAGTTCATCGGTTTTTACCCTAACCTCGGTGATGCTACCCAATGCTCTTTCTTCGACCTGCGCAATGCGGAGTTTACGGCAACCATCCCTCTCCACACCGACTATCTGAAGCCCACCGAAGCCGGATTGCTGCTGAAACTCTTCAGAATGGATTATGAATCGATGCACCTCTTTCGCTTTTCACGTGCCGAACGCAACCGAATTACCGATATCATCTTGCGCTATTACGCCCTGCACATACCGAACATGCCGGAAATAAACAGCTTTCAAGTTCTGCAAGAACTCTTTGCGTAATCGCCCATACCGCCAATGGCTTTATGAAAGGATACCTATCGCCCTTGAAAAAGGACATGTTTTACATTGCAAACTATGCCCTTTTACCTTGCTATCTATGCCGTTTTACGATATAAAAGAGCATGTTTTACAGCACAAAAGAGCCTCTTTTCCAACGTAAAAGGACATGTATTACAAAGCATTTTATTTTTCTTTTTTTTTGCTTTCACTTTTAACAATTGGTGTAAATAACTGATATATAAACTTTTGCGATGACAATGCCGGTGATGAAATGACAGCAACTTTCGCAAAAGCTCCGAATTGTTTCTTTCACGACGCGTTGTTTTTTCCTGTCATATCATCACCGGATATATTACTTTAACTGTCTCATATACAGACATTTGCTTCAACTGTTAAAAGTGACGGCAAATAAAATAAATTTTAAACAAGGTTTCCTATATCTATCGGAAAGGAATAAATGACATTTGACGGATGATGCCATAAGAAAAAAGTCGCTATCGAAAGGAGTTCACCTTTCCGATAGCGACTTTTCAATACAGGTAATAATACCTTTTACTCGAAATTCGTTTCGATAAATCTCTGATTATTCTTTCTAAATCAAAAGTTCTTTCTTAATCCTTAAGCAGCCATGTTGTTATTAACATTCACTGCCTTTGCTACCATTGTAACAACAACTGCTGCTACTAAAACCAATGTCATCATAATTGTGTTTCCTTTCTGTTTACGAGGGCCGTTTGCCCTCCGATTATTGTTATCCTAAAATCTTTTTCGTGTGCAAAGGTAGGCGGTATTCTGAATATCGGCAAGATTTTCAAGGGACTATTTCCTTTTTACCCGCTTTTTCTTACCTTATATCAACTGCTATTGACACACATCAACCTATATCCTTGTATATCTCGGAAATTAGGTATATCTTTGTTCCTCGATATACAGAATGTTATCAGAGCAATGGGAGAGAACAAGGAACTTATCAATGCGTGGGAGTTTGTAGAGCATACCGACACCAGTATTTTCCTGACGGGTAAGGCCGGCACGGGCAAAACCACTTTTCTACGTACACTGAAGGAGCAGAGCTATAAGCGCATCATCGTTGTAGCGCCTACCGGAGTAGCTGCCATCAATGCAAGAGGGGTAACCATTCATTCGTTTTTCCAGCTCTCCCTGTCGCCTTTCGTCCCGGAAATGGAGATAAAGAGCCGCTTCGACTATAGTCAGGAAAAGAAGAAAATCATTAAAACACTCGATCTGCTTATCATCGATGAGATAAGTATGGTGCGAGCCGACGTACTCGATGCCATCGACTCGGTGATGCGCCGCTTCCGTGAACACGACAAACCGTTTGGCGGAGTGCAGCTGTTAATGATTGGCGACCTGCAGCAACTGACACCTGTTGTTACTCCCGGCGACGAACAGATTCTGAAGAAATATTACGACACGCCTTATTTCTTTTCGTCGAAGGCACTTGCCTCCATCGATTATGTTACGATAGAACTACAGAAAGTGTACCGGCAGCAGGATGAGGAGTTCATTCGATTACTGAACAATGTACGGGAAGGCAAACTGAGTGCTGCCGACACTGCGCTGCTGAACAGCAGGGTAAACCCGAAATTCCGTCCCGATGCCACTTCCGACTATATTCTCCTGACCACCCATAACAGGATGGCCGACAGCTATAACGAAAACCGGCTGAACAGTATAGAAAGTTCGTCCTTTACCTTTACTGCCGAAACAGAAGGGGTGTTTCCCGACACCAACTTTCCTGTCGATGCTTCGCTTACCTTAAAGAAAGGTGCACAAGTAATGTTTGTTCGCAATGATAGCAACGGACTTTATTACAACGGCAAGATAGGACACATTACTTTCATTAACAAGGAAGCTATTTATGTACGCTGCCCCAAGGAGGACCACGACATAGAAGTGAAACCCGAAACATGGGAAAACACCAAATATACACTCAACGAAAAGACAAAACAGATAGAGCCGGAAGTACTTGGAACATTCAAACAATACCCTCTTCGATTGGCTTGGGCTATCACCATTCATAAAAGTCAGGGCTTAACATTCGAGCATGCAACAATAGATGCAAGTAAATCTTTTGCTGCCGGACAGGTGTATGTTGCTTTAAGTCGATGCAAATCACTGGAAGGACTGGTTTTAACAAGTCCTATTACTATCGAGAACATCATCAACAACCATGATATAGATAACTATATAGCAGAACAAGTTTCTATCACACAAGAGAAAGTTGGACAAATCGACCGCCTGAAAAAAGAGTATTACCGTACTTTATTGCTGGAGCTCTTCTCCTTTAAAGAGTTGATAGAAAACGAACAAAAGCTACATCGTGTATTAACAGAATATTTCTACAAAGAGCAAGCACTGAATGTCTTGCATCAGACTTGCATTGCTGAACTACAAGCAAAAGTGATAGTTGTTAGCACGAAATGGCAGGAGGTTATCCGCAGAAGTGCCTATACCCTCCTTTGCGGCGATGCCTTCATGGAGCGTATAAAGAAGAGTGCCGCTTACTTTTACCAGGCACTTACCGAGATTTTCGCTACTCTTTTGGGACAGACAAAGCAAGTAAAGACAAACAATAAACTTACAGCCAAGCGTTTCCTTACAGCCTTTACCGACTTAGAACAATCGCTAAAGGCAAAAGCATTGCTCCTTGCCGGCATGAGTAAGGAGGGTTTCTCGATACCTTTCTACCTTCAGGCAAAACAGGAAGCTATCCTGATTAGCATGGGGCAGGATGTGAAAGCGGCAAGAAAGAAAAAGGAGAAGGAAGAGAAGAAGCCCAAAGAGCCTAAAATTCCTACAGCCGAAATATCATTCAGTTTATTTCAATCGGGGATATCTGTCGAAGAAATAGCCCGCGAAAGAGGGCTTACCACCGGTACCATCATCTCCCATCTGGCAAAGTATGTTCGAGCGGGCAGCCTGCCAATATCCCGGCTCTTGCCACAAGAGAAGATAGACGCTATCAGAAAAGCCATGAACAAGGCCGATGGACAGGGTGGTTATACAGCGATCAAGGCCCTCTGCCCGGCCTCTATCACTTTCGATGATATTCGCATTGTATATACTGCCGAAGAGAAAAAGAACTAAAAGCAACCCCACTATTTTACCTGATAGGGCTACTGCTGTTACAATCCCGACATCCCCCGTACATTACTTTCGTTCAAAACAAAAAGAGAACGCTGTAAGAAATAAATCCTACAGCGTTCTCTTTATATAATACTTTAATATGCCATTCTCCTTATCAAGTGAAGCTGATAACTCCATTCACCGGTTTTACAGGAGGCTCATCCTCCTTTACTACCTTAGGGGAACTGATGTGCCTAATCTCTTCCAAGCGCTGTTTGGTACGTTTATAGGTAGGAATACTCTCCACCGCAAGTATTACATCGTCGTTATCCAAGTCCTCATCCGAGAACAGGAACACACGGGTAAGCGGCTTGAGAGGAGTGTCGGCATCGGTACCATAGTACTTCTTACGGCGCTCATCCTTGTCGGCTTCTTCTTCCTTTTCTTTGGCTTTACGGGCAGCATCCTCCTCGCTGAAGCGTTGCTTAAGGTCGTCTGAATCGACATCACGAATACCAAAGCCTGTTGCGAGGATGGTAACTTTCACCTTCTTATCAAGTTCCGGATCAACGGCTACTCCCCACTTCAGCTCAAACTGCTCACTGAAGTTATCCATGAAATTGGTAATCTCGCCCATCTCATCCATGGAAACACCCGGATTACCCTTGTCGTCGGCCTGAAAGTTGATAGAGATAAGAATACGCTTAGAGCGGTAAATATCATTGTTGTTCAACAGCGGAGAGTGCAATGCGTCTTCGATTGCCTTTGTAACACGGCCTTCACCCTCGCCATAACCGGTGCTCATAATAGCAACACCACCATCCTTCAAGATGGTTTTCACATCCTGAAAGTCAAGGTTGATGAGGCCATGTGTCGTAATAATCTCTGCAATGCTCTTGGCTGCAACACTCAAGGTATCGTCGGCCTTCTTAAAGCCTTCCATCAAACTTAAATCGGGATATACCTTGCGAAGGCGTTCATTGTTGATAACCAGCAGGGCATCGACATGTTTCGCCATCTCTTCCACACCATCCAAGGCTTGGTCAATCTTCTTTGCACCCTCGAATTTGAAGGGTATGGTAACGATACCTACGGTAAGGATATCAAGGTCCTTACTTATTTTTGCAATGACAGGGGCAGCACCCGTACCGGTACCACCACCCATGCCGGCAGTAATAAAGGTCATCTTTGTACCATCATCAAGCATACGCTTAATGCCTTCGGCGGTTTCCTCGGCAGCCTGACGAGCCTTCTCCGGACGATTACCGGCGCCAAGTCCTTCCTTACCCAGCTGCAGATGAACAGGAACCGGAGAGTCGTTCAAGGCCTGCGCGTCCGTATTACATACAACGAAGGTTACATCATGGATACCTTCTTTGTACATATGGTTTACAGCGTTACCACCGCCACCGCCAACACCAATCACCTTTATGATGCTGTTGGTAACGTCTCTTTCTTCGAAATCTAATATCTTATTCACTTCTCCCATGACAGTATTTTATTCTTTTATACTACGTTCGTTATAATCTTTACATACAGAATAAGGAAAATTATTCATCGTCAGTTTCCAACATCTTTCCGGTGAAATCCTTAAACTTCCTTGAAAGTTTACCAAAGAAACTGTTCTGGCTCTTTTCTTCCTTTTCCAAACGCAAACGCTCCTCCTCCTCTTCACGCTGACGACGTTCTTCCTCTTCACGGCGACGGCGCTCCTCTTCTGCCTTTCGCTTCTCTTCCGGTGTAGGTACCTTGCCTTCTCCCTGACGATTTTGAGGTGCAGCCGACTGCTGTATAGGGGTTCCTACGACTGTCTGTTCGATTGATGTAAACAAATTAGTAGTCGATGGATTATAAACTGTTCCGGCGCAATTCAAATCGCCTTTTGCAAGGATTCCCAAAACAGTGTTCAAGTCGCCCTTATGCGACATTATCTCTGAAATGCTGGAATTGATCGTTTCTGTAACAAAATTTGCCTTGCGAATTTTCTCTAATTTCGTAACATCTCTGAACACCTCTTCTATCTTCGGCAAGTTCATTGCCCCACCTGTAAGGATAATACCTCCTAACAGATTATGCGCATATTCCGTTGGTACCTGCGCCCAGACATTCTCTACAATCTCGATAACACGGGCTTCTACCAACTTGATAAACTCACAGCTCTCTACCGTTCGGGTAGCATCGATAGAATACTTCAGTGTGTCGTCTATCTCGCTTGCATCGGTAAAGGCGCTTGCATACTTCAGCTTCATGGCCTCGGCTTCCGCCTCATCCATCTGCAGGCTGGCGATGTCGCGGGTAATACTATTACCTCCTAACGGAATAACCACCAAATGGCGCAAAATACTCTTGTAGTAAACGGAAACCGTTGTAGTATCGTATCCCATATCGACCAAGACACAGCCTCCGCGCTTTTCGTTCTCTGTCAATACACTATCGGCCAGTGCCAAAGGAGAAAGATACATATCGGCCAACTGAACATTGGCTTTTTTGAAGCACGAAGCCAAGTTCTCGTAGAACGAGCTGCGCCATAAAATATTCAGGAAATTACCTTCAAGGCGTGAGGCTTTTATACCTACAGGGTCGGTAGAGTGCTGGTTATCTACATTGTATTCCAGCGTAATAGCATCGAGGATTTCCTGATCCGGATAATTCATCCCACGATTTCTATCCATCAACTCATTAATCATCTCACCGGTGATAATAGTATCTGTAGGAAGATCTTTAGGGATAGTGTTATGCACACTACGGATAGACTGACCTCCCACACCCACATACACCTGTGTAATTTCGTGTTTAAGTTGTTTTTTTAGCTTATTTACGATATTGGTAAGGCACTGTGCTGTCTTGTCGATGTTGTACACAATACCCTTACGAATACAGTCGGTTGCCTTTTCTTTCACAACCGCTGTTACATCGATGCTGCCGTCAAGATTCTTTTTTCCGGCAACACCTACAATCTTAGAAGAGCCTAATTCGATGGCTACAATGAATTCTGCCATATATGTAAAGTATTATATTCTTATTATATTATTCTTGTCGGATACAGAATTAATCTGTCGGCCCCTCCTCTGCCATAGGGGCATTGGAATGGCTTTCCTCCGGTTTCTTGTCTTTCTTTTCCGGAGGAGTGTTCTCTTTAGCCTTCTCCTCCTTGGGTTTCGGGGTAACGGCATTTACTTTTGCCTTTTCTTCCGATTCCTTTTCCAGTGTGCTATCGGCCTTTTTGCAAACTATTTGATTGTCGTATTGCAAATCGATGTAGGAGTAAAGATTCCACCCTACCTTTGAAAGACCATAACGATAAAACTTCTCCAGACGGTCGAGCTTTTTCTGTACATAAGCCCTCACGCCCTGTTCGCGCTCCGTTTTATACTTACCAAAGGGCAGATAGCCCAGAAAAATAATGTTATTCCCTACACGGGGAATAAGCTCTATACCTCTGTCCGGTAGCACGTTAATCTGCTCTATCTGGTTTATCCAAAGGGGCGAAGTGCTGATAATCTTAGCCAACGAGGCCAGATAGTATTGCGCAAAATGCTTGTTTATCTTGCCTGTGGCAATAATCAGGTCGCTGGTATATTTCGAGTTGGGGAGGATTCCACCATGGTCATCCAAGTAGTAATCGTCTCCATTATCGCTCTTGATACGCACAATCGGCATACGCTGGGTGATATTCAACACCACTTCTCCGTTCTTGGTTTTATAGCATTGAGCCGTATTGACGAAAGGACCCGCCTTCAAGGCATCTTCTATCTGGCGCGGACTGATATCGCTCATTTTCTGATTAAGAGGATATAAATTAGCCTTCGACAGGATTACTTTTACCTCGTTGGCACTCAAGAAGCCTGCATTATTAGCATCAGAGATATTGATATTTACCTTATTGCATGTCTGCCCGCTCTCGGATGGCTTATTCCAAGCGGTAACAGCCAAGACAAGATACGTCGCCAACAATGCGTCTAACGATAAAATAATTATTCTCTTCCACTTAATATACATGCCTCTTTATTTCTTTGCTTCAAGGAGTTTTGTTATCTCCGGAACGTAGTTATCTAAGTTGCCGGCACCAAGAACAACGAGAACATCGAAGTCGCGCGAACGGACAAACGCCAACACGTCATCTTTCTTTATCATCTGTTTCTCTACACCTTCTTTCAAGTTATCGTAGATAAGCGAAGAGGTTACGCCCTCGATGGGCTCTTCCCGTGCCGGATATATCTCGGTTAAAATCACCTCATCGAAGTGGCTTAACGCATCGGCAAAGTCCTTATAGAAATCTCTTGTACGAGTATAAAGATGTGGCTGGAAGATAACGGTTATCTTTCTGTCGGCATACAGCTCCTTCAGACTTTTTGCACTCTGCAGAATTTCCTTGGGGTGATGGGCGTAATCGGACAGGAATACGTGCCTATCGTCCATAATCTTGAAATCGAAACGACGATCAACACCGCGGTAAGTCTTCATGCCTTGCTTCAGTTCTTTGGCACTAACGCCATTTAACTGAGCCAATGCCATCGCTGCAATACCATTCTCTATATTGATAGGAATAGGCTGTCCTAACTCTACATCCTTAACATTCTCTATGGGAGAAACGAAATCGAACACTATCGTTCCATTCTGAATTCTGATATTTTCGGCATGGAAGTCGCCTTTCTCCCGACTGTAATAATAAGTAGTTACTCCCTCTTGCACATTGGGCTTCACCTCCAAATCAGTATGAATGACCAAAGCGCCACCCGGCTGAATAAGCTCTGTATAGTGTCGGAAGCTCTCTAAATAAGCCTCCTTTGTACCATAAATATCCAAATGATCAGGGTCGGTCGAAGTGATAACACTCATCCATGGACGCAGCCAATGAAACGAGCGGTCGAACTCATCGGCCTCAATAACCACATAATCGCTGTTTTTGGAAAAGATATAATTAGTACCATAGTTCTTGGAGATACCGCCAAGGAAAGCATTACAATCCACACTGCTTTGGTGTATGATGTGCGCACACATGGTGGAGGTGGTAGTTTTTCCATGTGTTCCGGCAAAACACAATCCCTTATGAGCACGGGTAAGTGTTCCCAATACCTGTGCCCTTTTCTGAATCTCGAAACCTTGCTCCTGAAAATACGCCAACTCGGTATGCGTAGGCGGGATGGCTGCGGTATAGATAATCAGTGTATGCTCTTTCTGCAGAAATGCTTTCGGGATAAGACTTACATTCTCTTCATAATGAATGGCAACCCCTTCTTTTTCCAATTGCTTGGTCAGTTCCGAAGGAGTTTTGTCATATCCTGCCACCTGACATCCTATGTGCAGGAAGTAACGGGCAATGGCACTCATTCCGATTCCCCCTGCCCCGATGAAGTAAACTGCTTTTATATCTTTTAGATCCATTTTTCTTTATTTTGTTTATTGAATTATTTCCGAATGAGTTTAAGAACTTCATCGGCAATAATCTCGGCCGAATTCTTCAATCCCATCGCCTTTACATTCTCTGACAGAGAATGAAGTCTGTCGTCATCCTTTACCGTTTGCAGCGCAAGTTGCAGAAGTTTCTCCGGAGCATCGGCATCGCTTACAAAGAGGGCCGCATGCTTATTCACCAAAGCCATTGCGTTCTTTGTCTGGTGATCCTCTGCCACATTGGGACTTGGAACGAGGATTACCGGCTTTCCTATCAGCTGAAACTCGCTGATAGAGCTGGCACCTGCACGGGAAACGACAAGGTCGGCTGCCTTATAAGCAGCTCCCATATCGCTCACAAAGTCCATTATCTTAAGATTGGGAAGTTCTTTTCCTTTCAACGATGCCACGATATCCTCATAATAACGCTTACCCGTTTGCCAGATAATCTGCACATCTTCTCCCTCTAATTGTTCCAAATGTTCAACAATGGAACGATTGATGGTGCGTGCGCCAAGGCTGCCTCCTACAATAAGAATCGTCCTCTTACCTGGTTCAAGGCCAAAACTCTTACGCGCATCTTCAACACTCATCGGAGTTTCTAACACATTCTGACGTACAGGATTGCCTGTCATGATAATCTTATCTGCGGGGAAGAAGCGCTCCATTCCTTCATAGGCAACACATATCTTATGTACTTTCTTTGCCAAGAGCTTGTTGGTTACTCCTGCATAAGAGTTCTGTTCCTGTATCAAACAAGGAATTCCCATGCCGGCGCATTCGTAAAGCGTGGCACCACTGGCATAGCCACCCACCCCGATTGCCACCTGAGGACGGAAGTCTTTTATAATCTTCTTGGCTAAACGCAGGCTCTTCCAAAGTTTGAAAAGCACCTCAAAGTTCTTTAGCTTATGGGCACGGTCGAATCCTTTTATAGGCAAACCTTTAATCTCATAGCCTGCAGCAGGTACCCGTTGCATCTCCATTCGTCCTTCCGCTCCTACGAAAAGGATTTTGGCATTGGGACATTTTGCCTTTAAAGCATTGGCAATCGACACTGCCGGAAAGATGTGTCCGCCTGTACCGCCACCGCTGATTATAAACCTATATTCTTCTTCCATTTCTCCAATCTTTTACTCAATCTACAAAGTTAGATATTTTTTTCCTAATCTTCTAAGATTGATTTTATTTTATATCTTCTCAACAATTTCAGCATCATCCTCTGCAACCTTATCTTTAGTTGTTTCCTTTTTCTTGGCTGAGCGACTAATACTTAGGATTACCCCAATATACATGCAATTAATAATCGACGACGTACCGCCCTTGCTTATCAATGGCAGAGGTTGTCCCGTAACAGGCAAGAAGCCTACCGCCACGGCCATATTGAACATGGCTTGTGAAACGAACAGAAAGGCCAAGCCCATGGCCAAGAATGTGGGAAAGGGATTGACGAACTTCTTGGTTATATAACCTACACGCAAAAACAGGAAAAGATAAAGTCCCAAAACAACGGCAGCTCCCACTATTCCCGTTTCTTCTATAATGATAGCATAGATAAAATCAGAAAAAGCCTGCGACAGATAATCACGTTCGGTAGAGTTACCGGGCCCTTTACCAACAATGTTAGACGAGGCTATTGCTATCTTGGCATGGCCGGGCTGTGCTCCCTTACCCAACAAATCGTAATCCTTTGCAGGCACCTCATCTTTACCGAAGTTCTCTATTCTCGCTTTCCACGTATCGGCACGATGGAAGACTTTACCCAGTATCCCGGACTCTTCTTTTTCGTCTTTACCCTTTTCGGTCTGCTCGGTAAGGCTCTGCTTCCCGTTGGTTTCTTCTCCCGCATCACTATTTCCCATCAACATAACGGAAGCAAAGACGATAACGATGATAGCTCCTAATACGCCAAACATTCGCCCTAACTGCGACCATGGCACCCGTCCTAAAATCATCATGAAGACAACCGTCAAAAAGAGCAAGGCTGCAGTGGATAGATTCTCAAAGAAAATGGGAAGCAGAATGATAAACGAGAATATAAAAATACCCCAAAAAGCCTTTCGGTCGGCTCCCATGTCGGTCTGCATTGCGCTAAGAATCTGTGCTACGGTCAGTACTAAAGCCCCCTTACCCAGCTCGGAAGGCTGGAACTGTATAAACCCAAGGTCGATCCATCGGGACGCTCCATTGGTGGAGCCGCCTATAAAAAGCACACTATAAAGAAACAAGGCCGCAATAAATAGAAAGAACAAAGTATAGAGCTTAAAGTATCTGCAGTCTATGTTCATTACGATGACAGCCATTACAAAGCCTATCGCCAAAGTTGCTACATGATATACCGTTGGCCCAATAAAGTTTCCGCCCTTGTAAGTTAATGAGCTGGAAGCCGAATAAACTTCTACCACACTAATCATGCAAAGGAAGAAAAATATCATCCAAATAACTTTATCTCCTTTGAAAATATTCTTTAGCGACCTGTGTTTACCTTCCATAGCAATTGCTTTCTGTTGCCTGCGAATGTTTTTTACTGTTTTTTCATCATTTACTATAATGCCCGAACAAGTTCCTTAAACTGTTCTCCTCTGTCTTCCATGTTCTTAAAGAGGTCGAAGCTGGCACAGCAAGGGCTCAATAACACGGTGTCGCCCGGCTTTGCCAATGACGCACAAGCTGCGACACACTCCTTCATAGAGTGCGTATCACGTGTAGGAATACCAAGCTCATCGAAGTTATCGTGCAGTTTCCGGTTATCTGCTCCTAAATAAACAATGGCTCTGCATTTCTGCTTCACAAGGTCTTTTATTTCGCTATAGTCGTTCCCTTTGTCCTTACCACCGATAATAAGAATGGTAGGGGTGGTCATACTTTCCAACGCATACCAGCAAGCATCTACATTCGTTGCCTTGGAATCGTTAATATATTGCACACCAGCAACCTTGCAAACTTTCTCCAATCGGTGCTCCACTCCCGGGAAATTACTCAAACTCTTGCGAATATTCTCTTTCTTAATGCCACTGATATTCGACACGATACCGGCTGCAAGCGAGTTATAGATATTATGTTTACCCGTTAAAGACAACTCTTCCTGCTCCATATTGAAAGGAGTAGGTTTCTCGATTGTATAACGGCCTTCTTCAATATAGCCGATACTTCCTTTCTCCTTTAGTTCAGAAAAAGGATATTGTACAGCCTTAACATCAAACTTTTCGAGTTCCTTTTTTATAACAGGGTCATCGTTCCAATAAATGAAACTATCTTCGTTGGTCTGATTCTGTATGATGCGCATCTTGGCATCTGCATAGTTCTCGAACTTGAACTCGTATCTGTCAAGATGGTCAGGGGTGATATTCAGCAGAATAGCAATATTGGCATGGAAGTCGTACATATTGTCCAACTGGAAGCTGCTCAGCTCTATAATATAGTAAGCATGAGGACTTTCTGCCACCTGAAGGGCAAGACTCTTGCCTATATTACCCGCCAAACCTACATCATAACCTGCATCTTTAAAGATGTGGAAGATAAGACTTGTGGTTGTAGTCTTGCCATTACTGCCGGTAATACAAATCATCTTGGCATCCGTATATCTGCCTGCGAACTCTATCTCGCTGATAATGTGTATGCCTTTTTTGATGATTTTTTGTATCATAGGAGCCTCATTGGGAATACCGGGGCTCTTAATCACCTCATCGGCATTAAGGATTTTTTCCTCTGTATGCTGCCCTTCTTCCCATTCAATGCCATGCTTGTCAAGCAAATCCTTATACTTATCCTTAATGGCCGACATATCTGAAACAAACACATCGAAACCTTCTTTCTTTGCCAACACGGCAGCGCCTGCGCCACTTTCGCCGGCTCCTAAAACTACAACTCGCTTCATATCTTTATCTCCCTTTCCTCTCTTTACGTCTATCTAATCTTCAAAGTAATAATCGTCAAAGCTGCAAGAATAATCGTTACAATAATGAAACGAACGGTTATCTTGCTTTCATGCACTGCACCTTGCGGTACTTTGATAAGGTATTTACAGTCCGGATCCAGCTGTGAATCCTGTGTACGGAAATTATCGTGGATAGGAGTACGCTTGAATATGCGCTGCTTTACCCCTTTTCTCTTTCCTATCTTATAATAATACACCTGCATCATCACGCTCAGACTCTCCACAAAAAAGATACCGCACAAGATTGGCAGCAGTAATTCTTTATGAATAATAATTGCCCCTACGGCGATAATACCGCCAATCGTCAGGCTACCTGTATCCCCCATAAACACTTGCGCAGGGTAAGCATTATACCAAAGGAAGCCTATCAGAGCCCCTATGAAGGCCATAAAGAATACTACCAGTTCCTCGGAGCCGGGTATATACATCAGATTCAGATAGGCTGCAAATTCATAATGGCTGCTCACATAGGCGAGGATACCCAGCACAACACCTATGACTGCCGAGTTACCGGCACACATACCATCCATGCCATCATTCAAATTGGCACCGTTCGATACGGCCGTTACCACGAAAATCGTCATAACGACAAACAGAATCCATCCGGCTGCTGTCTTGTATTTTCCACAGAAACTCATAATCTCGGAGTAATCCAAGTTATGATTCTTCACAAACGGTATCGTCGTCTTCAGGGTTTTCTCGGCCGTAGCCTTATGGGTTACAACGATTTCCTGACTGTTTTTTTTGGTTTGTTCCAGATTAAGATTAGCCTTCACATCGGGAGATGCCCAAAGCGTCAGTCCCACGATTAAGCCAATAGTTACCTGACCGATAATCTTATACTTACCGCTCAGCCCCTCCTTGTTCTTACGGAATATTTTAATATAGTCGTCCATCCCCCCCAGAAAGCCTAACCAAAGGGTGGTGATGATCATTAAAATGAGATATACATTGCGCAAACGTCCCAGCAAAATTACCGGTATAAGCAAGGCAACGATAATAATGATACCTCCCATAGAAGGTACTCCTATCTTCTTTACGCCAAAAGGATCGATGGAAGCATCGCGCTGCGTTTCTGTAATCTGCTTCCTTTTCAGGTACTTAATGAAACGCTCTCCAAACCAAGCCGAGATAATCAGGGAGATAATCATGGCAAGGATGGCACGGAAACTTATATACGACCATATATGTGAGCCACTTATACCAAACTGGTCGAGCCAACGGAAAATATAGTATAACATCTTATAGAATTGCTTTTAAACCTTATCTGTATTACTTCTCTTGTGCCTTGAAGATATCTCTCAGCACCTCATGATCGTCGAAGTGATGCTTTACCCCCTTAATTTCCTGATAATCTTCGTGTCCTTTACCAGCTACAAGAATAACATCGCCCTTCTTAGCCATCATACAGGCGGTACGCATTGCCTCCTTACGGTCTGCAATTGTCAGTACCTTCTTTCGCTGATTGGCATCCAATCCGGCCACCATATCGTCGATAATAGCCTGCGGATCTTCATTACGGGGATTATCGCTGGTAAGAATAACGGTATCGCTTTGCTTCACAGCCTCTTGTGCCATCAAGGGGCGCTTACCCTTATCACGGTTACCGCCGGCGCCACATACGGTGATGACCTTTCCTTCTTTACCATCGAGAACATCGTGAATAGCGCCCAGAACATTCTCTAAAGCATCCGGGGTATGAGCATAATCTACAATAGCTGTATATCCCTCCGGAGAATGGATAGGCTCCAAACGACCATTCACACTGTGAAGAGTGCTCAACGCGAGGAGAATCTCTTCCTGACTCTTTCCTAACATCAGTGCAGCGCCATATACGGCAAGTAAGTTGCTTACATTAAACTTACCAATGAACTGTACCCCTACTTCCTTACCGTCTATCTCCAAATACATACCCTCGAAATGGCATTCGATGATTTTTGCACGGAAGTCGGCCATACGCTGCACAGAGTATGTTTTGATATTTGCCTTGCAGTTCTGAACCATTATCATACCGTTCTTATCGTCAGCATTGGTAATGGCAAAGGCTGTCTTTGGCAAAGAATCGAAGAACATCTTCTTAGCATTGCGATAGTTTTCGAAAGTCTTATGGTAATCCAAGTGATCACGAGTCAGATTGGTAAAGATACCTCCCTCAAACTTCAAACCACCTATGCGATGTTGGTGGATGGCATGGCTGGAACATTCCATAAAAGCATACTCACAACCGGCCTCTACCATTTCACTCAACAGTTCGTTCAGCTCTATTGGGTCGGGAGTGGTATGATCTGTAGGAGAGGCTTTATCATCGATATAATTACATACAGTAGATAACAACCCCACTTTATATCCAAACTTCCGAAACATATTATATAATAAGGTAGCTATCGTCGTCTTGCCATTGGTGCCGGTTACGCCCACGAGCTTCAGTTTCTTGGAAGGTTCTCCATAGAAATAGGTGGCAACTTCGCCAACAACCTCTTCCGTCGATGCTACTTTCACATAGGTAATGCCCTCTTTAAGAGTTTCCGGCATATCCTGCAACAGGATAGCAACAGCCCCTGACTCTATTGCTTTATCAATAAACTGATGACCATCCACCTGTGTACCTTTTACTGCCACAAACAGATGACCTGCCTGGATTTTTCTACTATCAATGTTTACACCTGTAATGTTTACATCTGTCGTACCCTTTACCTCTAAAGTATGTACATTCTTAAGTAATTCAGCTAACTGCATATCTTACATTGTTTTTATTGTTCTCTTACCTTATTATATATAGCGTGCTCTCAATTTCTCTAACTCAAACGTAGCGTACAGACAGCACCTTTCTTTATTTTATCGCCGGGAGCCAAGCTCTGCTCCACCACCTTGCCACGACCTTCCAGTCTGACTTTCACTCCATGTTTCTCCAACAGATAGACAGCATCCCTTGCGCCCATGCCATGTACATCCGGAACAATATGCTTGTTATGTACGGCTTTACGCTGAAAGGTAACCGACGAGCGGGTATCATTCACCGTTCCCCATACCGGATTACCGAAAGGATAAGCTCCTCCCCAGCCGTTTCCGGGCTGGTAACCCAACGCATTAAGTACGTAATCAGCTGCCAACAGATTACCCGTCTTCACCGGTGGCATCAAGATAGAGTAAGGCTCTCTTGCATCCGATACTTTTAACTTCAGATTTTGAGCCATAATACCTTCTGCTATGTGATGGAAAACGACACCGCTCATACCACCGCCCGAAGCCGGTATTCCTGTTTTCTGAATATAGACTATACAACTGTACTTGGGGTTATCGGCCGGAAAGAAACCAGCAAAGGTCAGCAAATAGTTCGTTGCACCACTCTTATAGCCCAGCGCTCCCTTCGATATTTGCGCCGTTCCTGTCTTCCCGGCCACCAAGAATTTATCAGAGCCGGCCTTCTTTCCAAGTCCTTCCGATACCACCTCCGTCAGTATTCGGCGTATCTGAACAAGCGTGCTCTCCTTGGCTATTCGCTCTCTCATTACCACAGGAGGATATTCAGCTATTACTTCACCTTTTTTTACCACCTTCTTAACAAAGCGAGGGCGCATCATTCTGCCATTGTTTGCAATGGCATTATAGAATGTAAGCGTTGCTATAGGGGGTATTTGGGTTTCATACCCGATACTCATCCACGGCAGTGTCGTTGCCGGCCAGTTATCATATTGCCCACGCTTATTCTTATGAGGCATACGAATTTTCGCGGGAGTATAACCCGGAATATCAAGATGCAGGTTGTCTCTTAGACCTAATCGCTCAATACCTTTAACAAATTTCTCCGGATCCTTATGATAATGTAAATCAATAATCCTGCTCACTCCTACATTCGAACTATACTTCAATGTCCATGGGAGCATTAATCTTCCATAACCACCATGGTTCCAGTTATGGTCTTTCATGTCTCTCCCGTACATATTCCATACACCGGCACCCGTTTCTACCGTATAGGTTGTATCTACAAGCCCATCGTCAAGAATAGTCATTATAGAGGCTGTCTTGAATACAGACCCCGGCTCCAGCAAGTCGCTTACAGCGTGATTCCTCATCTCACGATACACTCCGTCCGAGCATTTGTCCAGATTTACAATCGCTTTTATATCGCCCGTGGCTACCTCCATCACAATCGCCACACCTACGTTGCCATTTACCTCCGGCCGTGTAAGCTCATCTATCAAAGCTCGTTCGGCCAAGTCCTGAATGCCCACATCGATGGTTGTTATAACATCCGCCCCATCTACAGGAGCCACATCCACGAGCTTCAGCATCTTGTTTCTCACCTTACGCTTATGAATAAGCCCATTCGTACCACGCAAAAACCTGTCGTATTTCATCTCCAGTCCATAGCGTGCCGAATCCTTTGCGCCGTAAAGGTCGCCAATGGTACGTTTTGCCAATGAGCCAAACGGGCGGCGACGGGCATTGAACTCCTCTACGTGGAAACCGCTCTTATAAGGAGAACGCCTAAAGACAGGCAGTGCCTTCACATCCCTATAGGTATTATAAGGAACACGATCCTTCCATACCGGCCAGTTTCTCTTCTGCTGATGGAAACCTTCCATAAGGTCTTTCTTAAAACTGGCAGCCGACTTCTCCGGGAATATCACATTCAGTCCTCTACAGATATAATCCACACTATCTACAAACGCCGTATCATTTCCCGCATCCTTCAACGCCTGAAAATCCATATACAGCTTATATTCCGGCAACGAACTCGCCATCAGCTGCCCATCACTGCTCAGAATATTACCACGGACAGGCTTTACCGAAACACTGTCTTTCTTGGTATAAGAGGAAACTTCCATCCAGTAGCTCTTCTTCACTGTCATCAGAACAAGAGCCTTCCCCAATATTGCAAAGCCAAATAATATAAAAATGATAGCTGCAATATAGTATGTTGTAAGCGCGTATTTATTATTAAATTTCTTCGCCATAATCAACTTTCTCTATTCAGGGACATTTATAATATAAGGTGGACGGTCTGAAATCTTGAGCACACTATCCTTGTTATTCTTCAATAGCTCCAGAATATGGCTCTCACGTGTCTTCTCCGTCAGTTGGCTACTGCTGGCCAACGCCTTGTACTTGGCATCATCCAGTTGGGTGTTGAGTTTATCTATTTCGATAAGATACTTCTGTGCCGTATAGCGATTGGTTACATAAACAATCATGAATACCACGATAAGGACAATAAGTCCGATATTATTTCTAAGCACCTCTGCCGACAACATATCTCCTGCAAGGATTTTTGTAAGCGAGAAATTTCTGGAATCTTTCTTCTCACCTTCCTGTGCCTGATCCATTATCGCCTTCTCCAACAAGGTTATCTCCTCTTGGTTTTTACGCTCTTCTTTTGCTCTTTTCTTTACCTTCTCGGTATCTTCCTCACACTGTTCAGAGTCTTTTAACGACACAGCCTCCACATCGGCCGTTGCAGTTTCCTCGCTCGTTCCGACTGGAACATCACTTCCCTCCGAAAGCAACTCCTCGTTGGCAACAGCTTCCACATCCGGCTCACCCACTACTTCATATACAGGCTCTGCCATAACTTTTTTCATTTTATCTTTACTTTCGTCGGTCATCATCTTTTTTCTCTGCTATTCGTAACTTGGCGCTTCTACTTCTCGGATTCTGTTCCAGCTCTTCCGGCGTTGCGGTAATTATTTTATTGTTTACCAATCGGAAAGGAGTTTCCACTCTCCCATAGAAATCTTGTTCTATTTTTCCTTCGGCATTTCCCGCTTTCATGAAGTTTTTTACAATTCTATCTTCCAGCGAATGATAGGTAATTACCGACAAACGTCCTCCCGGTTTCAGTAGTTCCCTTGCTGCCGCAAGCATTTCCTTCAGTGCCTCCATTTCGTGATTAACCTCGATACGCAGTGCCTGAAAGAGCTTGGCCATATCTTTTTTTTCACGCGCCCTCATAAAGAGCGGCTCTACAACGGTCAGAAAATCTGTCGTCGTCAGAATCTTCTTCCCGTTTCTTGCCTTCACGATGGCGGCAGCTATACGCCTCGACTGTTTTAGCTCACCATACAGGTAAAATATATCGGCGAGCGTTTCCTCCGTATAATCGTTCAGCACATCAGCCGCTGTAATACCCGCCTGCTTATTCATTCGCATATCGAGCGGCGCGTTGTCGAAGCGGAAGGAGAAACCCCTTGTCTCATCATCGAAGTGATGACTGCTCACTCCCAAGTCGGCCAGCAGGCCATCTATCTGTTCTACTCCATAGTAGCGCATCCAGTTTTTCAAATACCGAAAGTTGGAACGGACAAAGGTAAACTTCCCTCTTGTCGCTCTCTCTTCCTCCACTAAACAGCGAATATTCTGCTCAGCATCCCTATCTTGGTCAAAGCTATATAGCCGACCGTCAGCACCCAATCGGGAAAGTATTTCCCGACTATGGCCTCCGCCGCCAAAAGTAACATCTACATAAATGCCACCTTGGTGCAGATTCAATCCCTCAATGCTTTCATTGAGCAGTACCGGCACGTGATAACCTTCGGCTGTCTTAATCATTCTATATTGATATATTAATAAAAAGTATCCAGTTCTACTCAGCATTATGCTCGCCCATAACATCCTCCAGCGCTTTGCCGAACTCGTCCGGTTCCATGAACGAGCCTGCCTCATCCCGCTTTGACCAGATTTCTATGCTATCATCCATGCCGATAAAATTCACGTCTTGCTCAACCATGGCCAGCTTCAAATACCGCTTGGGTATCAGAAAACGGCCATTCCCGTCAAGCGACAGTGTCTCGACATCCGAAACATACTGACGGTAGATCATCTGCTCCCGCTTGTTCCATCGACTCAATTTCTTGCGAAGCATATCGATGCGGGCATTCCAAACCGACTCCGGATAAAGCACCAAACAGTCTTCAAAAATGTCTTTTCTAAGCACCAAAGCCTCCTCGCCCGATGCGTTCAGCACCTTGCGGAACGTAGATGGCAGGAAAACTCTTCCCTTGGCATCTACCTTTGCCTCTATGTTACCAAGAAACCTCATGGCGGTTAAAGTAATACTTAGTATATACTAAAATGCTTTCAAAGGTACACATTTTCCTCCACATTCCCCCACTCTACTCCACAATATTTAAAAAAGTAACCTATTTTTTTATTTTCAGCTCTAAAATTCAAATTATCTAAAAACTAAAATATACACCCGAATTAGATAAGTTATATACGTTTTCCCATCATTTTTTTTAATAAAAGAAGCCTTTTCCCAAAATCTTTAGCTATTTTTGCATATTCGTTTGGAACAAGAAAGCATGAGAGAAGACATCCAAAAGACGATAGATATAGAGAAAGTTCTGGAAAGCAAGATGGGAAGTAAGAAGAAATACGTTCCGGCCTTTGCTGTAAAATGGTTGAAACACATCATTCACGAGGATCAGGTAAACGAGTTTCTGTGGGAAAACAGAGAGCTTACAGGGTCGCAATGGCTGGATGCGTGCGTGAAATATCTTGATATGACATTGGAGATTGAAGGCTTGGAAAACTTGCCCGACAAGAACGACGGCAAGTATTACACTTTTGTTTCCAACCACCCGCTTGGCGGACAGGATGGCGTGGCGCTGGGTTCCATCATCGGGCATCATTACGACGACAACTTCCGCTATTTGGTAAACGACCTGTTGCTGAACCTGCCTGGCCTAAAACCGCTATGTATCGGTATCGACAAGACGGGCAAACAGGGACGCGACTTCCCAAAGATGGTAGAAGCCGGATTTAAGGGTAACAACCATATTCTCATGTTTCCTGCCGGACTCAACAGCAGAAAGATAAACGGTGTTATTCATGACATACCATGGAAGAAAACCTTTGTCACCAAAAGCGTAGAGTATCAACGCGATGTCGTACCCATCCATTTCGGTGGAAGGAACTCGGAACGCTTTTATCGTATAGCCCATTTCAGCGATAAATACATCAAGAAGGTAAATCTTGCCATGCTCTTCCTTGTCGATGAAATGTACAAGAATGTAGGTAAAACTTTCCGGGTAGCAATAGGCAAGCCTATTCCTTGGCAAACTTTCGATAAAAGCAAGACGGCCGCCGAATGGGCGCAGTACGTAGAAGATAAAGTTTATGAACTATAACAGGGCACGTTGTATAACGCCCCCTATAACGAATAAAAGAAATTCCAGAGAAATGATAGAAGAAGAAATAATCCAACCTGTCAGCAAAGCTCTTTTAAAAAGCGAACTAACTCCCGATAAATTTCTTCGTAGGACCAATAAAAGTCATAACGAAGTTTATGTCATCACAGCCCATAACGCTCCAAACGTAATGCGCGAAATCGGCCGTTTACGTGAGGAAGCATTCAGGACAGCAGGTGGTGGTACAGGTAAGGCTTTAGACATTGACGAATTCGACACCATGGAAGAATGCTGCAAGCAGCTCATTGTATGGAATCCGGAAACCGAAGAGATTATCGGCGGCTATCGATATATATTCGGTAAAAACTGGAAACTGAACGAGCAGGGGCAGCCCATTCTTGCTACCAGCCACATGTTCCACTTCTCTGAAGAGTTCATGAAGAACTACGCACCTTATACCGTAGAGCTGGGGCGTTCATTCGTTTCATTGGCTTACCAAAACGTAAGAAAGAATGCCAAGAGCATCTTTGCGCTCGACAATCTTTGGGATGGAATTGGTGCGCTGGTCGTTCTTCATCCCAGCCTGAAATACTTCTTTGGCAAGGTAACCATGTATCCCTCTTACATTCGTAAGGGGCGCGACATGATACTGTATTTCCTTAAGAAGTATTTTGATGATAAGGACAACCTTATCCTCCCCATCAAGCCACTTGTTATCGATACGCCTATCAAGGAACTGGAGGCTATCTTCTCGGGAAAGGACTTCAAGGAAGATTACCGTATTCTCAATTCCAACATCAGAGAACTGGGCTATAACATTCCTCCTTTGGTGAATGCCTACATGAACTTGTCGCCTACCATGAAACTGTTTGGCACAGCCATTAACTATGGCTTTGGCGAAGTAGAGGAGACGGGTATTCTCATAGCGTTCGACGAAATCCTCGAAGAAAAACGTGTCCGCCACATCGAGAGTTTCGTTAAGGAACATCCCGATGCGCTAAATATTACCAGCGGTGTTAATAAGCTCATTTATAAAATAAACAAAGAGCGTTCATAACACAATCATAACACTACGGTCATACCGCATACAAAAGGCAGTGCCGGGAATTTGTTTCTTTGCGCTGCCTCTTTAGCGTGGTAAAAAAGGGTACGTGTTATCACCTAAAACAACTGGTGTTACCCCATAAAACAACAAGTGTTATCGATTTAAACAGCAGGTATTATCAGGAAACTTTATTTTTATTTTCTTGCCGTCATTTTTAACAATTCGCCTAAATATCTTGTAAGCAATGCCTTATAATAAAAAGACAGATGATGCTATGACAGCAACTTCCGCAATTCCCTCGTCCCCTGTCCGCCATACCATTTTGTATTTTTGCTGTCATTTCATCACAAGAAAGCAGCTATAATCACCTCACATACAATAATTTACATGAATTGTTAAAGATGACGGCAAAGAAAACAAACCTACAATAAGGTATTTCGCTACATCTACTGATAAAACAAGATTTATCCCAGCACCCATAGAAAAAGCTTCAAAGCAAGATATAGCAACCTTGCTTTGGAGCTTTTATGATGATACCCTTTTGGGATATCAGGCTAAAAGACCGATAACCCGGCAGCAAAATTTATCTGATGAACAACAGCTCGCGATATTTAGGAAGTGTCCAAAGCTCGTTGCTAACGATTAGCTCCAGCTTGTCGATATGATAGCGGATGGCTTCCATCTTTGGAGCTATCTGGTCGTGATAGGCAACGGCTTTCTCCCGTTCGCACTCAATCTTGTTGGCTACCTTACGGGCGTTTACCAGTTCCTCGACTCCTCGCTCTATAATCTTGGTGCGTTCCGATATTTCTTTGATAATCTTTATATTGCGTTCGCATAGCTGTTTGCCCTCTTCCTGACCGAACACTGCCATCATGCCTTCCACGTTCTTTACCAACAAGGTTTGGTAGGTCGTAGCAACGGGAATGATATGATTCATGGCCAAGTCTCCCATTACACGGGCCTCTATCTGAATTTTCTTGGTATAGGTTTCCCATTTTACCTCGTTACGGGCAGCAAGTTCCTTGGCAGTCATCACAGAAGTTTCCTCAAACATCTTTATCGAGTCCTCATCAAGGTAACGGTCGAAGCATACCGGGCAGCTCGACTCGCAATCAAGGCCACGCTTGGCTGCCTCTTCTTTCCACTCGTCACTGTAGCCATTGCCATCGAAACGGATGGGCTTACAGGTCTTAATATCCTCACGGATTACCTCTACCATAGCCAGCGCTTTGCTCTCCCCTTTGGCAATCAAGGCATCTACCCGCTTCTTGAAATGAATCAAAGACTCGGCAACGGCGGTATTCAGCACAATCATTGCCGATGCACAGTTAGCTTCGGAGCCTACGGCACGGAACTCGAAGCGATTGCCTGTAAAGGCAAATGGTGAAGTACGGTTACGGTCGGTATTATCTATCAGCAACTCCGGAATTTCGGGTATGTCCAACTTCAGCCCCTTCTTACCGCTCAGAACAAACAAGTCCTCCTTATCGGCTTTCTCGATATGGTCGAGCAGTTCGGTGAGCTGTGTACCCAAAAAAGACGAGATAATGGCAGGAGGCGCCTCGTTTGCCCCCAGACGATGGTCGTTCGTAGCACTCATTACAGATGCTTTCAACAATCCGTTATGCTTATAGACAGCCATCAATGTTTCAACAATAAAGACCACAAAACGAAGATTCTCCTCAGCAGTCTTTCCACTTCTGTATAGCAACACACCCGTATCGGTACTCAAACTCCAGTTGTTATGCTTGCCACTACCATTGATGCCATTGAAAGGTTTCTCGTGAAGAAGAACTCTAAAGCCATGCCTATGGGCAATTCTCTTCATCACCGACATCAGCAACATGTTATGATCTACAGCCAAATTGCATTCCTCAAAGATAGGGGCCAATTCAAACTGACCGGGTGCGACCTCATTATGGCGAGTCTTACATGGTATGCCTAACTGAAGGGCATTAATTTCCAAATCCTTCATAAATGCTTGAACACGCTCGGGTATTGTACCGAAATAATGGTCGTCCATCTGCTGGTTTTTAGCAGAATCGTGCCCCATGAGCGTGCGCCCCGTAAGCATCAGGTCGGGACGAGCAAAATATAAGTTCTCATCTACCAGGAAATATTCCTGCTCCCAACCTAAATTTGCATGAACTTGCTTAACTCTTGAATCAAAATAATGGCAAACATCTGTAGCTGCTTTATTAACGGCACGGAGAGATTTAAGTAGTGGTGCCTTGTAATCAAGCGACTCTCCTGTGTATGAAATAAAGATAGTTGGGATACAAAGCGTGTCATCAATAATAAAGACCGGACTGGTTGGATCCCATGCCGAATAACCTCTTGCCTCGAAAGTATTTCTTATTCCACCATTAGGAAAAGAACTTGCATCCGGTTCTTGCTGTACCAATAGCTTACCTGAAAAATCTTCAATCATCCCCCCTTTGCCATCATGCTCGATAAAAGCATCGTGCTTTTCGGCAGTACCTTCTGTCAAAGGCTGAAACCAATGAGTATAATGCGTTACGCCATTTTCCAATGCCCACTGCTTCATGCCGGCTGCTACGGCATTGGCTATGGAGCGATCCAAGTGGGCTCCATTATCCATAACATCGACTAACTTTGTATAAACATCCATCGGAAGGTACTTATACATCTTCTGACGATTAAACACTCTTTCGCCATAGTACTCCGACGGACGCCCGGAAGGAGTAACAACCTCTACAGGACGCTTTTTGAATGCCTTTTCAATAACGTTAAATCTCAAATTTGCCATATCTTTTTACCTTTAGTGAAACTAATTATTGCAAAAATACAATAATTCTTTTTACAGACCAAGAAAATAATACTTTTTGACAGTACTTTGCTGCTTTATATAATAAAAATACATCATAATAATTACTTTATCCTCTCAAATTGACACAAAAAAGGGAAATATTCTATCAACCATTATCGATAGAAAACTTCCCTTATAAATACAATATCTGCAAGCAGGGGGATAAAGAACAGCCTGTTGCTTATTCTAAAAATCCAAACTCAATTCTGTATTACCCAACAGATTATAGCTTTTCCGATGGTAAGGCGTAATACCATGGGCAGCTATAGCCGCCCGATGCGCTTTCGTGGGGTAGCCCATATTCCTATCCCATCCATATTCGGGGAACTCTTTTGCCAAAGCACACATATAGTCATCGCGATAGGTCTTGGCAAGAATAGATGCTGCCGCAATAGCCATATACTTACCATCGCCTTTTACAATGGTGGTATGGGGAATATTATGATACTTATGGAAACGGTTACCATCCACAATAATGGCTTCCGGACGGAGTTGCAGTTGGTCAAGAGCACGGTGCATGGCAAGGAAACTGGCATTCAGGATGTTTATTTTATCGATTTCCTCGGGAGTAACTACACCTATTGCCCAAGCCACGGCATCGTGTTCTATCATTTCGCGCAAGGCATATCGCTGCTTTGCCGTGAGCTGCTTCGAGTCGTTCAGTAGCTCATTCCGATAATCTTCAGGAAGTATTACAGCTGCAGCATATACACTCCCTGCCAAACAGCCACGTCCGGCTTCATCGCAACCTGCTTCTACCTTATCATGATAGTAATGACTTTCCAACATAGTTTTAGGAGACAACCATTAGAACATCTGCATAACACGCTTAATTCCTGCTACGAGAATATCGACTTCTTCCTTTGTATTATACAGTCCGAAAGAGACCCTTACCGTTCCGGTAACACCCAGTGAGCTAATCAATGGCTGTGCACAATGGTGTCCGGTACGAACGGCAATACCTAATTGATCCAGTAATGTTCCGAGATCTGCATGGTGAATATTACCTACATTAAAACTGATAACAGCGTCACTGGCATCGGTTTTATGACCATAGATGCACATTCCCTCTATCGTATTCAACTGCTCGACAGCATAATGGGTAAGTTCCTGTTCATGCGCCATGATGCTATCCATTCCCAGTTCAGAAACATAGTCGAGGGCTTTTGCAAGCCCGTGAGTTGCTATATAATCGGGAGTACCTGCCTCGAACTTCAAAGGAGGCTCCTCGAAGGTTACTTTCTCGAAACTTACATGCTCTATCATCTCGCCGCCACCCTGATAAGGAGGAAGCTTCTCTAACCATTCCTGCTTCCCGTATAGAACTCCAACGCCAGTTGGGCCATATACCTTATGCCCGCTAAAAGCCATGAAATCGCAATCAAGATTTTGCACATCAACCGGGAAATGGGGAACACTCTGCGCCCCATCTATCAGAACAGGGACACCTTTTTCGTGCGCCATGCGAATCATTTCCTTTACAGGATTAATGGTACCCAACACATTGCTTACATGGGTAAGGCTTACCAGCTTCGTTCGGGGAGTGAACAGCTCGGAGTATTTCTCTAAATCGAGTTCCAAATTTTCATTCAAGGGGATTACCTTGAGGATAATTCCCTTTTTCGAAGCCTGCAACTGCCAAGGTACTATATTCGAGTGATGTTCCATATAGGATACGATCACTTCGTCGCCTGCCTGCAGAAAGCCCTCCGTGAAACTGGAAGCAATGAGATTGATACTCTCTGTGGTGCCACGGGTAAAAACGATTTCGCGGGTTGTTATGGCATTAATGAACTTACGAACCGTTTCGCGGGCTGCCTCATGCAAGTCGGTTGCCTGCTGTGATAACCAATGCACACCACGGTGAACATTAGCATTAACATTGAGATACTCGTCTCTCATGGCATCCAATACGGTCAAAGGCTTCTGCGCAGTGGCACCGTTATCGAGATAAACCAGAGGCCTTCCGTGTACTTCCCTACCCAAGATCGGGAAGTCGTTACGAACTTTTGCTATATCATACATAAGCACACTCCGTTTAACAGATTACCTACAGAAATGGCAACCGCTGCATTTCCCCAGCTCGCCACCGAAACGTTTTTCTACCAAATGGCGCAGATTATCGCGAAGAGGGGGCAGTTCGAGCTTATCGATAACCTCATTCACAAAGGCTATCTGAAGCAGTTTACGCGCTTCTTCACGGTCGATACCTCGCTGCTGCATGTAGAAAAGAGCCGCATCGTTGAGCTGCCCTACCGTAGAGCCATGGTTACACTGCACGTCGTCAGCATAAATTTCGAGCATTGGCTGTGTAAACATTCGTGCTTCCTTGGTAGAGCAAAGGTTACGGTTGGTTTCCTGCGAGCGTGTTTTCTGAGCGCCTTCCCGCACCAGAATACGACCGGCAAAAGCGCCAACAGCCTTATCATCGAGCACATATTTATACAGCTGATTGCTGGAACAGTTGGGCACAGCATGGTCTATCAAGGTATTGTTATCGACATGCTGCGACTTATCTGCAATGACACAGCCATTACAGAAGCACTCACTACCCTCGCCCTTAAAGGTAAGGTCGAGCATATTGCGGGTTACACCGTTGTGAAGGGTAACCACGTTATGACTTACTTTCGAGTTGCGCTGCTGCTCTATGTACACGTTCGATACCCGTACATTCTTTACATGTGTCTTCTCCAAACAGTTCAGCTCCAATGTGGCGTTATCGCCTACATAGGCTTCAATTACCTGAGTAGTAAGGAAGTTACGGTCGTCGGCAGTGTCATCACAGAAAAGAAACTTACCTTCTGCTCCTTCTTCTACAACAATCAGCACACGACGATTTACCATTAAATCGACGTCGGAGCGCAGAATATTCACCACCTGAATGGTATTGGGCAACTTGACGCCTTTTGGAATATAGATAAACAAGCCGTCCTGTGCCAGCATGGTGTTTAATGCAGTAATGGCATCGGCCGATGTCTTTGCCTGACAGGCATAGTATTTGGCGACCAATTCCGGCCGATCGGCAGCTACCTTTGCCAAGCTATCGACAATTACTCCCTCCGGAAGTTTCGTATTAGGGCGGGCTTTTGTGTAAAACTGGTCGTTTACCACAAAATAGAGGGATGTACTTAAATTCGGTACATCGCACTTAAATGTTTTATACGGCTCGACAGGTATCTCCAAACGATTGAGGTTTAAGCCGTAATTCGGCTCAAACAGCACGGGAATATCCGTGTACTTGTAGCGTTCAACCTTCTTGGTAGGGAAGCCTTGCTGCTTGAAATCGGCGAACGCCCTGTCGCGCACCTCATTGAGAACAGGGGCTGCATGCTCCTTTATCATCTGTTGTGCCTCATTATAGAGGTCTATATATTGTTTTTCGCTTTGCATTTTCTTTTGGAAGCTAAGAAGTTTTGAATAAGACAGGAGTACTGCCTCTTCTTTTTATAATATATTTTCACCTTTCTACCGACAACCGAAATATCTCCATAACTCATTGGTAATCAATCGCTATAACAGAAGCACAATTTTCTTATAGGACATTTTAAATTCTCTTATAGGACAATTTCAAGAAAATATGTACTCTTTTTCAATTCCCTTTATAATGTAAGTATATTTCATAGAATGGGGTTTTCATTCACACGGAATGAGAATTTCATGTATATGAAACGAGGGGGGTGTCGGTTCGGTAAGACACGTTTGACAGAGTGGACGGGTAAGACCGAAGCCTGTTATCGACTCTATCAATCGCTGGCAACCAACTATCTATTGCTCATCAACCTCTTCCTTTATCCAGTCGTATCCACGCTGCTCTATCTCCTTTGCAAGCTCTGGACCGGCCGTTTTCACAATGCGCCCTTTGTAAAGAACATGGATAAAATCCGGTTTTATCATGTCGAGCAAACGCTCATAGTGCGTAATAACAATGGCAGAGGTCGTTTCATTGTGCATTTTATTGACACCATCGGCAACGACACGCATGGCATCTACATCAAGCCCAGAGTCGGTCTCGTCCAAAATACTGAGCTTAGGTTCCAGCATGGCCATTTGGAAAATCTCATTACGTTTCTTCTCTCCGCCTGAAAATCCTTCGTTTACGCTACGGTTAGACAGCTTTGAGTCCAACTCTACAAGTTTACGCTTCTCACGCATAAGCGCTAAAAAGTCGGATGCCTTTAGGGGCTCCAACCCTTGATATTCACGTTTTGCATTGATGGCAGACTTCATAAAGTTGGTCATGCTGACACCCGGAATCTCAACCGGATATTGAAAAGACAGGAACAAGCCTTCACGGGCACGGTCTTCCGGCCTCATCTCCAACAGGTTTTTACCGTTAAAAACAGCCATGCCATCAGTAACCTCGTAAAGGGGATTACCCGTAAGGACAGCGCTAAGTGTAGATTTTCCTGAGCCATTTGGCCCCATGATGGCATGGATTTCTCCATCTTTTACTGTGAGATTGATACCTTTTAATATTTCTTTCCCTGCAATCGTTGCATGCAGATTTCTAACTTCTAACATATTTATCGTATTGTTACTTTGTTAATAATCCTTCCAACACGTCTTCAACAATACCCCAAAAGGTGTCGGCCGTCGTGTATTCGCCACGCCTTATTTTTTCTAAATCCCTTTGGTTTTCTTCATATAATTGTTGAGGGGTGCGCTTTTCAAAAATTCGTTTATCTTTCTTTGGAGCCCTATAATCAGAAACAGGACTGGCTGAAATGAAAGAAACAGGATGTAAAGCATAGTAAGCTCCGTATGCAACCTGCCATCTATGAGCAGGTATCCTTGAAAGAGTAGAATCAACTAATACTGATTGAGTTCTATCTTCCATGTGGTTACTTTTCTGTCTATATTCGATTACTCCTTTCTGCCAAGGAAATAATTGCCAACCTTGAGCTCTTGCTCCCAGCATCATTATAAAAAAGCAGAAAAGAAATATATACTTTTTCATAAGCCTGTTTCCTTATAAAATATCAGCGCAAATTACTTTTATTATCCTACTGTCCCCTCGAGTGTTACGGAAAGCAGCTTTTGTGCCTCGACGGCAAACTCCATTGGGAGCTTGTTCAGTACATCTTTGGCATAGCCGTTCACGATAAGTCCGACAGCATCCTCTGTCGGAATACCGCGCTGATTACAGTAAAACAACTGCTCCTCGTTAATCTTCGAAGTAGTTGCCTCGTGCTCCACAATAGCGGTATCGTTATGAATGTCCATATAAGGAAATGTATGTGCGCCACATTCAGAGCCTAACAATAGTGAGTCGCAGCTGGAATAGTTACGGGCGTTATCGGCATTCGCAGTAGCACGCACCAATCCTCGATAAGAATTCTGACTATGACCGGCCGAGATTCCTTTCGAGATAATGGTACTCTTGGTATTCTTTCCCATGTGAATCATTTTCGTACCGGTATCTGCCTCCTGATAGTTATTAGTAACTGCCACCGAATAGAACTCTGCCTGCGAGTTATCGCCACGGAGTACACACGAAGGATATTTCCACGTAATGGCCGAGCCTGTCTCTACCTGTGTCCATGAAAGTTTGGAGTTTTCACCACGACACTCACCGCGCTTGGTTACAAGATTCAAGACACCACCCTTGCCGTTCTCATCACCAGGATACCAATTCTGGACTGTAGAATATTTCACTTCTGCATTATTCATTACTACAATCTCGACAACAGCAGCATGCAACTGATTTTCATCGCGCATCGGTGCGGTACATCCCTCCAGATAACTTACATAAGCGCCATCGTCGGCTACAATAAGAGTGCGCTCGAACTGCCCCGTATTAACGGCATTAATGCGAAAGTAAGAGCTTAACTCCATCGGACAACGAACACCCTTGGGAATATATACAAACGAGCCATCGCTGAAAACAGCCGAGTTAAGAGCTGCCGACCAGTTATCCCGGTAAGGCACAACGCCTCCTAAATACCGCCTTACCAACTCCGGATATTCTCTCACTGCTTCACCAAACGAGCAGAAGATGATGCCTTTCTCGGCTAATTGCTTCTTAAAGGTGGTCTTCACCGAAACAGAATCCATGACAGCATCGACAGCAGTTCCGCTCAAAGCCAGTCGTTCCTCAAGCGGAATACCCAATTTATCGAAAGTTTTCTCTAACTCAGGATCCATCTCCTTATTCTTTGGTTTCTTTGCCAAAGGATCGGCATAATATGATATATCCTGAAGATGGAGATCCGGCAGATGCAAATGCCCCCATGTTGGGATGGGCAAAGTCTGCCAATACCTAAAGGCCTCCAAACGAAAATCGAGGAGCCATTCCGGTTCCCCTTTCTTCTGCGAAATGAGCCGAACAATATCTTCGTTCAACCCTTTCGGTATAACCTCGGTATGTACATCGGTCGTAAAACCAAACTCATACTTCTGTTCTGCGACCTTCTTTACAAATTCATTGTTTTTATTTTCTGACATTGTTTTTGCCTCTCTTTCCTAATTAGGTTGCAAACGTTATACCAAATTCGGTAAAGATAACATTTGTTGCCGCAGAAGATTAAATAAAAAATCCCCTATCACACATACATCTTGTGTGAAAGGGGATTATTCTTTCCTTTATTATAGCTTCTGCTCAACCTCTATTTCCGTGAAGGTTTCTATGACGTCACCTACTTGTATATCATTGAAATTAACCAGTGAAATACCACATTCAAGGCCGCCTGCAACCTCCTTAACATCATCCTTGTAACGCTTCAAAGCATCAATCGGAGCGGTATGAACTACTATACCGTCGCGTACCACACGACCCTTATCCTTGCTATGTACTTTTCCTTCGGTTACCAAACCTCCGGCAACAGTACCTACCTTGGAAATCTTAAATACCTGTTTAACCTCTATCTGCCCGGTTACCACCTCCTTGGTAACCTTATCAAGCATACCAACCATGGTAGATTTAACATCATCGATGGCATCGTAAATAACCGAATAGGTATTGATTTCAACGCCCTCACGGTCGGCCAACTTGCGCGCATCGGATGACGGACGTACTTGGAAACCGACAATAACCGCGTCGGATGCAGATGCCAACATTACATCGTTCTCCGAAATCTGACCAACGGCTTTATTGATAACATTCACATTAACTTTCTCGGTAGATAGCTTAATGAATGAATCAGACAAAGCCTCTACAGAGCCGTCGGTATCGCCCTTTACAATGATATTCATCTCATGGAACTCGCCTCGGGCAATACGATGAGAGATATCAGACAGTGTAAGACGAGTCTGGGTACGTAAGCCTTGCTCACGCTGTAGCTGCTCACGCTTGTTGGCTATTTCTCTTGCTTCCTGCTCCGTGTCCATAACATGGAAGGTATCGCCTGCAGCAGGTGCACCATTCAGGCCTAAGATAATAGCAGGTTCGGCCGGTTTGGCCTCTGTAATGCGCTGGTTACGCTCGTTGAACATAGCCTTGATACGACCATAAGAGGTTCCGGCAATCATATTATCACCGATCTTCAGTGTACCATTCGATACAAGAACGGTACTTACATAACCACGCCCCTTGTCCAAAGACGACTCTATAATAGTACCTGTCGCCTTACGATTAGGGTTAGCTTTCAGGTCGAGCATCTCGGCTTCCAAAAGGACTTTGTCAAGTAGCTCATCTACACCGATGCCCTTCTTGGCACTAATCTCCTGACATTGGTACTTACCTCCCCACTCTTCTACCAACAAGTTCATCTGCGAAAGGTCTTCACGTATCTTGTCAGGATTAGCTCCCGGCTTATCTATCTTATTAATAGCGAACACCATCGGTACGCCGGCAGCCTGTGCATGGGCAATAGCCTCCTTAGTGGTTGGCATCACAGAGTCGTCGGCTGCAATAATGATAATGGCGATATCCGTAACCTGTGTACCACGTGCACGCATCGCAGTAAAGGCTTCATGACCGGGAGTATCCAAGAAAGTAACACGCTTCCCACTTTCTAATTGCACGCTGTACGCACCGATGTGCTGGGTAATGCCACCGGCTTCACCCGCAATAACATTGGTGTTACGGATGTGGTCGAGCAAAGATGTCTTACCATGATCGACATGACCCATCACGGTTACGATAGGTGCACGAGACACCAAGTCGTTCTCATCATCCTCTTCCTCGCTCACAGCTTCCTGTACTTCGGCACTGACATATTCTGTCTTAAAGTCGAACTCGTCGGCCACAAGATTGATAGTCTCGGCATCCAAACGTTGATTGATGGACACCATGATACCAACAGACATCAAGGTAGAGATAACGCTGGTTACGGAAACATTCATCATCGTAGCCAGCTCCGATACCGTTACAAACTCTGTCAGTTTCAGCACCTTGCTTTCCTTCTTCTCTGCACGTGCCTCCGCATTCAGTTTTTCCTGTACAGCCTCGCGTTTCTCCTTGCGATACTTGGCTCCCTTCTTGTTCTGACTCTTGCTGGTTAAACGCGCCAGCGTCTCTTTTACCTGCCGTGCTACAGCCTCATCATCTACTTCCAAAGGCTTCTGGTGACGGTTACGGTTTTTCTTCCCACCGCCATTGCCATTGTTGCCATAGCTGTTATTGCCATTATTATTACCGCTCTTCTTGCCACTCTTGTTACCTTGGCGTTGTTGCTGATTGGCAGCATCGTTTATATCCACGCGTGCCTTATTGATACGGGCACGTTTCTTCTTGCCTTGTGCCTCACTCTTTTCATCCCGTTCTTTCTTGCGTTCTTCCTTTGTCTTCTTCTTCGGACGAGTGCTTTGATTCAGGGTATTGAGGTCTATCTTGCCAAGAATATTCACTTTTGGCTGGTTAAGTATTTTCTCTTCATTCTTTGTTTTGAAGATACCATCATCCTTAACATCAGCATTAGCTGCCTCTTTAGGGGAAGCAGCAACAGGCTCTTCCTTAACAGGAGCACTTGCCTTCTTCTCTGTTTCAGGTGTTCCTTGCTGTGGTTTTTCTGCTTTTGTTGCAACAGAAGCCTCCACCGGCTTACGTTCCGATGTTGATTTTTCCACGCTATGAGCAGCCTTCGCCGCAGGTTTGTTCTCCTTTGGAGCTGCCTTAGCCTCCTTTGCCCCCTCCTTTTTTGCAGGAGTTTTAAGCTCAAGGTCGATCTTTCCCAATGGAGTATATTTCTGTTTGCTCGATTCCAGCAAGCTTTCGGCACGTACTTCTTCCTCCGGTTTACTCTTTTTCTTCGATTTCTCTTTCTTTGCAGAGAATATCTTAGAAGCATCATTCTTCACAGCCTGATCGGTCTTAAAGGCTTTTTCCAAGGCTGCATATTGCTCATCGCTCAACTTATAGTTTACATCGATGGCTTCTTCGCTCAGCCCCAGTTTCTTTTTTAAGAACTCAACTGCGGTAGAATGACCTATGTTTAATTCTCGAATTGCTTTATTTAATCTGATACTCATTAATTATTTATTTCGGTGTGGGTGTTAGTTCTTGGATAATTCATATTTTGCCTTTTGGTAGAAGGGGTCCGAACATGGCGTCGTGGAGTAGTCACACCCGTTAGCTATCCGATAACAACCAGCACCCATTACCATCACCTAATTTTCAAATTCCGCTCTCAATACATTCAAGACATTATCAACAGTTTCCTCTTCCAGATCTGCTTTTTCAATTAACATTTCCCGAGGAGCGTTCAGTACCTGACGAGCTGTTTCGATACCGACACCCTTAATGGCATCGATAACCCACTGATCGATTTCATCAGAGAACTCATCCAAGTAAATATCATCCTCGCCTTCACCTTCTTCAAGATTACGGAAGACATCGATTGTGTAACCCGTCAGCATACTGGCAAGTTTTATATTCAAGCCGCCACGACCGATTGCCAAGCTAACCTGATCCGGATCCAGATAAACATCTGCCTTTTTGTTTTCCTCGTCAATCGACAGACTGCTTACCTGAGCAGGAGCCAATGCACGCTGAATGAACAACTTTGTATTAGCTGTCCATGTAATTACATCTATATTCTCGTTGCAAAGTTCACGAACAATGCCATGAATACGACTGCCACGAACGCCGACACATGCACCTACAGGGTCGATTCGCTCATCAAAGCTCTCTACGGCAATCTTGGCTCTCTCGCCCGGCATACGCGCAACTTTCTTAATTGCTATCAGTCCATCATTGATTTCCGGAACTTCAGCCTCCAGCAGACGCTCCAAGAATTCCGGTGCCGTACGAGAAAGAATAATCTTAGGATTGTTGTTTTCATTATCAACCCGAGCGATAACAGCACGAATCGTCTCGCCCTTGCGGTAAGTATCACGTGGTATCTGCTCGCTCTTTGGAAGAATCATCTCATTGTTATCCTCATCTACAACAAGCACTTCGCGCTTCCAAGTCTGATAAACCTCACCTGAAACCACCTGACCTACCCGGTCTTTATACTTATTGTACAATGAGTCATGCTCCAGCTCCAACACCTTTGAAGCCAAAGTCTGGCGCAAGTTCAGCACAGCACGACGACCAAATTTGCTAAAATCAATCTTCTCGCTGACATCCTCACCCACTTCAAAATCAGGCTCCAGCTTACGTGCGTCGGTAAGACTGATTTCCTTATTCTCATCTTCTACCTCACCATCTGCTACGACGATACGGTTACGATAGATTTCAAAGTCGCCCTTATCCGGATTCACGATAACATCAAAATTCTCATCGCTGCCAAATATTTTAGCGAGTACATTACGGAAACTTTCTTCCAGCACACTCACCAATGTTGTACGATCGATGCTCTTGGTGTCCTTAAACTCCTTGAAGGTTTCGATCATATTGGGACGATCTTCTTCTATTTTTCTTGCTGCCATGTTCTACTTAAAACTGATTATATATTTTGTATATTTTACTTCATTCATATTGTACTCGTGGTCCACATCCATTTTCACCGGACGCTTCTTGCCTTCCACCTGTACCTTTTCATTAACAGAGACTGTAAAGTTCTCTCCATCAACACTTTTCAATACACCTTTCACCTTTTGGCCTTCCTTTGTCAGTACTTCTACCTCCTTGCCTATAAAGTTAATGTATTGCTGCGGAACTTTAAAAGGTTGTCCCAAACCCGCCGAGCCTACTTCCAGCTCATAATCCACTTCGTCGCGAGAAAGGCGTTCTTCTATGTACTTACTTAGCTCTACGCAATCTTCTATCCAGACACCATCGGCATGATCTATCTCTACAACAATTCTGTCGTCCGGGCTAATCTGAATATCAACGAGGAAGTACTCTTTGCCTTCCAGCCACTCATCAACTAACTTTTTTACTACGCTTTTATCTATCATACGCATTAAATAATGAAAAATGAGGAACTTTGTCAAGTCCCTCATTCCTCTGAACGCTGCAAAGTTACGAATATTTTTTGAGCTTGCAAGGAAATCTTAGTATTAATTTACATTGCCTTCATGATAATATTTGTATTATTATCTATGCAAAAACAATAACCCTTTATTCTGGTTTCTGTCCCAAAAATTTAATAGTAGCACTAAACTCTTGCAGAACTTTCATCAATTCTGGATGGTCATTCCGAATAATCAGTGAGCATAATTGGTAATTCCATCCTCATCGACTATTAAAGAAGAAAAACAAGTAAACAGGGCTCTTCTGCCATATGCGGTAAACCAACGCTCAAACAACCTATTACGCATAGATTGTTTCTCATCTCCTGCCTCACATATATAAAGCAATACTGTATTATTTTGTCTGAAAAATTCTTCTACAATTGCAAGAATAGTATCCTTCATCCGATTATTATTCGGAGACTTCTTATTGTTGATATTGGCTATAATAAATTGATAGGTCTCTTCTTCTAATAAAGTATCTTCATATAAAAATGTTATAGAATAGTGGACTCCATAATGCGTGAAGAAGTCGTATGCTATTCCATCTTTAGACAGAGTAACTTCATAAGGGGCTGTTTTATTGATATTCTCTATCAACAAAGCATTCATAGCACCTCAAAATAATTAGCTTTCTTACCGGTACGCCTTTCGTATTCGGCTTTCATTTCTTCTTCCAGCCGTTTCACATATGCTTGCTTTTTACGTTTTGCAGCCATAAAGCGAGCCATAGCAGTATCTCGTGTAACTTTAACTTTCTCCATTGTATAAATCCTCCTCTATTTTATTTGCAAATATACACCATTGTTTCAATATTCCCAAACAATTCATTCGCAAATCGTCAGGGCATCGATAAAGATTTATTTATGCTACTAAAAATAAGAAAAGGATTACCGAAGTAATCCTTTTCTTTGCGCTCCAGGATGGGCTTGAACCAACGACCCCCTGATTAACAGTCAGGTGCTCTAACCAACTGAGCTACTGAAGCAGTTCGCTTAGTTATTTCTTTTAAGCGGTTGCAAAGGTAAACACTTTTCTTTTATCCTCCAAACTTTTTAAAGAAAAAATTAAGATATGCCGTGTTTTTTGTTTTTATAGGGTCTCAACTTCCAAATAAATAGCAATGAATAATATCATTAAACAAGACTAACAACTTACACCATAACGGATATTCGCTGTACTTTGCCCCCTTTCATTATTCCTCAAGTGGCAGCACTTCATGAATAACACGTCCTTCCGTAGTAACCCCTTCTATAACTATTTGATACCCTTTTGTATGAAAAATAGGAAGCCGGAGATGTACTTCGCGGCCTCTTATATTAGGATTCCAATAAGGAACACGAACATTTGGTGTAAAAGGTTGCGGTTGTTGATAGCCTATTTCCGTAAAGCTTTTGGTATTACTGCGTGGCATAGAGGGTTGGGGAAAGCTGCCTTTCTTAGTGGTTATCGACACAACTCCTGTTCCACCACGTGCTCCCCATATTACAGTAGTTCCTGTTTTAAATACATCTACCCGTTCTACATCTGCCATCTGAATATTATCAAGATCATAATCTCCATCTACAAAAACGCCGTCTATAACAATTGCGGCAGGCTTCTTTTTCTCTATAGAGGTTACCCCTCGTATATAACATTTATTCAATTCAACCGTTGCACCGGGTATTCGCCGAAGCAATTCATGCAAACAGGTTGCACCAATGCTCTCAATATCCTTTAATCCAAAAGAAAAATCTGCTAATCTTGCATACGTATCCGAACGAGAAGCATAAGTGGGTTGATGCCCTACCACCTTCACTTCATCTAATTTCTGCTCTTTACCCGTAAGCAAATTGGTGGAATCTGCTCTGTAATCATCCTCTTTTTCCCATTCATATAAAGGTTGCTTCCCATTAAAAGAAGGGAACACTGGCTCATCAAGGAGAAGTTTCACTTCAGCCTTTCCTTTTTTATTAAAGGCATTTAGCACATATTGTGTTCCATCCGGGAAGTCAATTCCTTCAAAACAAAACCGCCCGTCAGTCCCGGTTTTAGCTACAGCATAAAAACCTTTATTTGGCGAAATAAGATTCACTGTTGCTCCCTCTATCGGCTTATGTCCCAACAGTGTACTCACTTTTCCTGTTATCTCGCCCGATGTTTCTATCTTTTCCAAGGGCTTATAAGGTCTTCCCGACAGTACTTCACTTATACTATATCGCTTCCATTGCCTTCCTTTAAGTATAGAAAAGAGCATACTATCTTGGAGAATCGTCGAAGGCTGATCTGCACAATCTGTCAATTCGGTATTTAAAAAAAGCTGAGAAAGTATATTCGAATGTGTTTTATCGGCGTCTTTTTGCTTGCGTCCCACTCTTACAGCCACATCAAAATCCTCCCCCTCCAATAAGTCGGGAGCCGTAAGCAGATACTCTTGCATCCCTCTTTTTACATCTTTGGAAAGTTGTTTCATTTTGATTCTACATTCTTCTTGTCCGCGATTCGACAATACCAGTTGCTCTTCTTTCATATGAAAATTCTTATCTAAAAGCATAAACGACAGAACACCTTGAGGCAAACTGTCTTTTTTAAATTGCAACGTAACACTTGAAGAAGATTGTTTCTTAAAATAAAAAGGCATCGCACGACAGTGCCCTAACAAATATATATCTGCACTATCTATCGGTAATTCAAGATGAACGGTTATTGTTTCAAGATCATTCGTTACCGTCATTCGCTTCTGTCCGAATAAAACTTCCTTCGCTTTCGCCAAAGAAAGACTCTTTAACAATTTCCCTTTACCTCCTATAAAAATTGCTTTGGTATGATCAAAGTACCGGTTATTCAACATATTCCTTGTATAAGCACGAAGCAGATAACATCCCTTCTTTGCCCGACCGGGGATATCCAGAAAACCTATGAAGCCTTGATTTGTACGCAATAGTCGTACTCTTCGAAGAATAACAGTAGAAGAATCTATCAGCTCCACATACACATATCGGCTTTCTTCTGCCGGTTGATGGGTTACAGCATTTACCAAAAAAACACGTAAATAAATCTGTTGACCGGGCATATAGCTGTTCGCATCCGTAAAAATATAGGTCTTTTCTTGGGGATATAGGTCAATTTGTTGTATGATTTTATCATATAAGGGATTACCCGTCTGTGCCACTACAGATAGGAAAATGCTAACAAATAAGAAGCAAAAGAAGATTCGTTTCATATCGCAATCAGGGCGTCTTTTCAATATTTCGTTTTAGAATAGCTTATCCTACAAATGAGGATAGGGCAAATATACAAAATATTTCTAATTTTAGCAACGACTCCGGTTGTATATTTCGCTATTTTCTCATTCCATTTGATTGGAGATATACAAAAACCTGTTTGACATACTCGTTGGGATTTAATTATTTTAATGCCAATTCCAAGATTATTTCATTATAATAATGTAATTTTGCACCGTTAGTTTAAAAGGAGGAAATACATAGAAGCAAATGAGTAACGAACTCCCGGAAAACTACTATAGTAATAAGAAATGACAATGAAGAAACTATTTTTAATAATCAGTCTATGGCTGACAGCCATAGGGTCAATGACTTTTGCACAGAACAAAGCCGATAAAGATCACAACTTCAAGGTAGCCAAAAACCTTGAAACATTCTCGGCTATCTACAAGTATCTGGACATGATGTATGTCGATACATTGAATGCCGATGAGGTAATTGGTAACGGCATCAACTCTATGCTCCGTTCGCTCGACCCCTACACGGTGTATTATCCAGCCTCAGAGGTCAAGGATCTGAATATGATGATTTCCGGAAAGTATGCCGGTATCGGTTCTATCATTCGCTATAACCTTGCATTAAAGCGCGTCGTCATTGATGACCCTTACGAAAATATGCCTGCTGCCGAAGCCGGATTAAAGAAGGGAGACATTCTTTTGGCTATCGACAATATCGACCTTAAGGACAAAGATACTAAGTTTGTAAGCGAACATCTTCGTGGAGATGCCGGCACCAGTTTCATACTAAAGGTGCTACGCCCTACCAACAATAAAACAATGAAATTTAAGATTACCCGTAAAGCCATCCAGATGCCCGCCGTGCCTTATTACGGCTTACAAGAGAATGGCATAGGATACCTTAACCTTGACCAGTTTACTACCGATTGCTCGAAAGACGTTCGACGGGCTTTCATCGAGATGAAGAATCAGGGAATGAAGTCATTCGTCCTCGATTTACGTAATAATGGAGGCGGTAGCCTGCAAGAAGCCGTCAATATTGTCAATATGTTCGTGCCTAAGAACGTTACTCTTGTAAAAACGATGGGTAAGTTGGAACGTAACAATCGTGATTACAAAACCACCGTTGAACCTATCGATACCGTTATGCCCATCGTCGTTTTAGTGAATGGAGAAACGGCAAGTGCAAGCGAAATTACGAGCGGCAGTCTGCAGGATCTCGACCGAGCAGTGATTCTCGGTACTCGTACTTATGGCAAAGGATTGGTTCAGGTACCGGTAGATTTGCCTTACAACGGCAACCTGAAGCTGACTACGGCAAAATACTATATTCCCAGCGGACGCTGCATTCAAGCCATAAACTATAAGCATAGCAAGGGAGGATATACCGAGCATGTACCCGATTCGCTTACCCATGTGTTCTATACACTTGGCGGACGTGAGGTAAGAGATGGCGGCGGTATCAAACCCGATATCGAAATTCGTCCCGATTCTTTACCGAATATCGCATTTTATCTTGCATCTTCCGGGCAGGATTCTACAGAGGTACTATTAAATTGGGAGCTGAAATACGTAAAGAAGCATCCTACTATCGCGCCAGCCAAGTCGTTTATCCTCTCTGATGCCGATTATGAAGACTTCAAACAAACAGTCTTGAAGAGCGGATTTAAGTACGACCGTGAGAGCGAGAAATATCTTGGCTCACTCGTTAAGTTGGCAAAGTTTGAAGGATATTATGATGATGCCAAGCCGGAGTTCGAAGCATTGGAAAAGAAGTTAAAGCACAATTTGGCTAAAGACCTCAACTATAATAAGACTACTCTAAAACAGGTTATCACTGCCGACCTTGTACCTATGTACTATTATCAGCGTGGAAGCATCGAGAATGCACTGCAGTTCGACAAGCAATGGAAGAAGGCCATTGAGATTCTTGGTAACCTACAGGAGTACAATAATATTCTGCATCCTGCAAAAACGGCGAAAAAACAAGATGCACCTATGGCTCAAACAGAGAAAAAACAAGATGCACCTGCAGCCAAAACGAAAAAGAAATAATCCTCTTCCGCACAAACCTACGTAATATAAAAAACTCCCACAGCCCCTCTGCTCTGTGGGAGTTTTTATTGATTACCATCAGATTTCCCGATAAAAGATTATCATTGAAAGAATGCCATTCGTGCCAAAGGATATGTATTATCAGGTAAAAGAGCACGTATAACAGTGTAAAAGAGCGTATATTGTGAAGTAAAAGGGCATATTTGTGAAACACAAAAGAATGTGTTTTTCTGTATGGTAGCGCCTATATTACCAAGAAATTAATTTCTGTCTTTCTTGCCGTCACTTTTAACAATTCGTCTAAACAGCTAAAAAACAACATTTTATGAGGCTAACGTTGCTGACGGCATGACAGCAACTTCTACAAATTTTCTACAGCCCATCTACTCTTATATTTCATTTTTTGCTGTCATTCCATCATTCAAAACATCTTTATAAACACCTCATACCCATCCTTTTACATGAATTATTAAAAGTGACGGCAGAAAAAAGAATTTTTCATTTATCTGTTATACGTATTTCTCATGCAGAATTCTTATCCCAAACCGAAGTATATCAACCCATGCAGCTATACCCACTATTGGGGAGAAAACTTCGATATTAAGACAGAAGCAACACAAAATGAAAAAGGGATATGCCTGTTACGGCATACCCCTTTCCGAGTAATTTAGTCTATTAACACTTATAACTATTAACTTATTATTGCTTCACAAACGAATACTGACCCGTAATATCGTTGAAGAATACATCATAAGTACCCTTTGCAACATGCTTGATGTTACTGCCGGCCTCAGGCGCACCGTATGGGAACTTTGTGTTATCTCCCCAACTTACAGTCCAAGCACCGTTGGCAGCAAACTTGCATTCGCTTTCATCGTTAGCTACAGTGATGGTTGTCTTCCAGTCGTGGTTATGTCCTGCCGCGCCTTGTGCTGTCATCACACCATCGGCCGTCGGACTCCAGCTGCCATAGCTTCCCGGAAGTGCCATCGAGGTGTATTCTGTCGTTGGAGCAGTACCGCTGTAAGGAACAACTGTAAAGACATCGTTCTTTGTATCAAGCGTTACGGTGTAGTAACCTGCACTTGGCACATGGATGTCGCCACCGGTCTGCTTTTCAAAGGTACCAAAGGCTGCACCTTGTCCCCATTGTCCACCATCCCAGTTTGCTGCATTCTCGCGTACTTTAAAGCCACCTGTTGTCAGATAACCTGTCCAAGAGATGACACCTTGCCCTGTTACAGGGTCGTAAGTTTCGCCACCCTTCGGAAGCAAAGGAATTGTACTGCTCCAGCCAGTAGGACCAACACCGTCACCAATCAGATACCAAGTCTTGATAGGAGCATTCTCCAACAGAACAAAGTAAGGCTTTACCTGCAGCTTAACAGGTTCCGAGAAGATGGTATCCCTGCCCAAAACCGAGTAGGTACGGGCATAAACATCCTGCGTAGCCGGTACAGAAGCCGATGCGTAACGCTCCATTTTCTGAATGGCAAAAGCCAGATCGGCAGGCGCGACTGTTGCCGAAAGAGTCTGTACCTCATTGCCCACTTTGGCATAATCGGCCTTGGTAGAGCTTGAATTGCTCACAGACCCGGCTTCCAAAACCCAAACGTTTCGGGTAGAGAACTGCATGCCGTAAGTGGCAGCAGCATTAAATCCGTAAGCAGGTTGCTCCCAAGTGAACTCCAACGGCTGGCTTGTAGCCAAATCCACTACCCCGCTTGCAAAGTCGGGAGTATTCAGTGTAAAGGTAGTTGGAGCCTGCAATGTTGGGTTATCGTCCATATCCTTATCGCAGGCAGAGAACAGAATTGCTCCTGCCAAGAGTGCTAAGGAAGTTTTAAATATCGTTTTCATAATGATTTTTCTTTAACTGTTAAAATATTTATTACGCCCCTGCATAACCCGGATTCTGATGAAGATTGTGGTTTTCATTCAAATCCTTCGATGGAATAGCGAACAGATTATAGTGGCTGTCGAAGTTGCGACCATTCTTTACGCCACCTTTCCACTCCCAGTTATAGTTATTGTTTCCACCGAAATAACCAAAGCGAATCAATGTTGTACGACGCATTCCTTCGAAATAGAACTCTCTGCTCCACTCATCGCATATTTCCCTTAGCGAGTAGCTTGTCTTTGTAGTAGCATGAGCACGACTGCGCAGCTGGTTAATATAGGTAATTCCTTGTGCTGTCGCGCTACCACTGTTCGTACGGGCTGTTGCTTCTGCATAAATCAAATAAGCTTCAGCAGCACGCATTAAGAAGAAGTCTGTATCCGGGAATGATGGAGAAGAAGCCGTTGCGCCATCGCTTCTAAAGTTAGAGAACTTACAAACAGAATATCCATTTGTGAACTTCTTTACATCATCTTCGGTATTTCCATTCGATAATGTTCTGCCATTTGTATCGAAAATAGCACGATCATCATTAGCTGCAGCAGGCATTGCATAGGCACCGGTAGATGGAGCATTATCCGAAGGGAAGAATTTTCTTACAAGGTCGGGGCGTGCACGGTTACCACCCCAAGGAGAATCTACCCCATTTCCTACAGTAGCAGCATCCTTAATATGCTCTTTTCCATCATTACTTCCATTCATTAGAAAAAGACTGGTACCGTAAGAAGTAGTCTTCAATCCATCCTGTAGCAATGGGAAAACAGCCTCTACAGAAGCACCACTCTCGCCATTATCTGCCATAAACAGCTTCTGATAAGCACTCCAAGTTTTGCTGCCGGTGGTAGTACTGGTTGTATAAAGTTGGTAAGGAGAATCGATTACCTGCTTTGCATACAAGGCGGCATTAGCCCAATCGGCTGTTCCGGTGTACACCTCTGCATTCAAATACAAGCGAGCTAACAACAACCAAGCTGCTGCTTTATCTACTGCGCCGTATTGAGGGTCGGTAGATTTCTTCGGAGCAGGCGCACGAAGATTAGGCTCAACGTTGGTTTTAAGCTCGTTGATAAGCCAAGCATACATATCCTTACGCTCCATACGCTGTGGAGTTTCGCCTACTGTTTCCGTAAAAGGAACATTTCCGAAAGCATTCATCAGGTAGTAATACTCTAATGCACGCAGGAATCTTGCCTCGGCAGTCATGGTAGTATTATAGCTTCCAAAGTCCTTCAGATACTGGTTACAAGCCGTAATGGCATTCATTATTCTATAATAGAAGCCTTCCAGCATTGGATTTACGGCATTGTAAGCATTGAAATTGAAGTCAGAAACACCGGGGTCGCCCCATGCACAGATAGCCTCATCGGTTGTCAATTCCTCTGAGTTGAACAACTGACGAACGAATCCGCTCGTACCGCCATCTATACCATCTACGTCCGAATCATTACCATTGGCACCTTTATTACCCGCTATTGCCAAGTAAGCGTATAGCTTGTTCATAGATTGTTCGGCCTTGATTTTCTCGGCTGTATTCAGATTTGGATCAATAGGATTTACATCCAAGTCGCCTGTACAGCTGCTGGTAATCCCTGCCGATAACAGCAAAGATGCCGCAAAAAATATGTGTTTAAAAGTTATTTTCATAATCTATTTCCTTTAATCAATTAATTCTCTTTGCAAATTAATCATTAGAAATTCAAATTCAATCCAAGTACAACAGAAAGCGCACGTGGGTATAAGTTATTATCAATACCATATTGTTCGGTTGTACCTCCCTTGAATACTTCCGGATCCAATCCATCGTATTTAGTAATGGTAAACACATTATTCACCGTTCCATATACACGGCCGGTAATTCCTTTATAGCTGCTTCCCTTAAACAGATTGGCAAAAGAATAACCGATGGTAATATTATCCATCTTCAAGAAAGAAGCATTCTGTACCCAACGGTCTGACAATACAGCTACAGATTCATAAGTTTGCCAGTTATAAGGCAAGCTATAGGTAGGACGGTTTACCAAGAATGTGCTCTTAGAGAACATCTCTGATGGAGAGATATTGGCATTACCGGCAAATACATCAGCATAAACATAGTTGCCAATACTGGCGCGCAGGTTAAAACCTAAGTCCCAACGCTTGTATTCCAAGCGTGTTGCAAAACCCATTAATACCGGAGCTGCAGGCGATTTGTAGTAGTATCTGTCATTAGGAGTTATCTGTCCGTCCTTATCACGATCTACCACCATACCTTCGATTGGCTTGCCATCAGCACCATAAACCTGCTGATAAACATAGAAAGAGTTGATTGGAGTTCCTACGTGTTGTGCTTGAACAAGGTTACCTGTACCGGCAGAAACACCACCTGTTCCGATGAAATAGTTAGGGTCTGTACCACCTGTCAGCTTCAACAGCTTGTTACTGTTGTAAGTAATGTTGTAGTCCATTGTCCAGTTGAAATCCTTTTTATTGACTGCCAACCAGTGGAAACTTGCCTCAATACCTGTATTACGCATCGAGCCGATGTTCTTCATCACGATGTTTCTGAAGTTAGAGCCTGCAGGAACAGTGGTATTGTTCAGCAAGTCGGTTGTCTTACGATAGTACCAGTCGATAGATCCGCTCAGGCGTTGTCCCATAACACCCCAATCCAAACCGATGTTGTAAGAAGTTGTGGTTTCCCACTTCAGACTTTCATTATTAACTACCGGACGGGCCATTGTTCCATCATCATAAACAGGATAGAAAGAATCTGAGCCTGTATTCATGGAATAAACGGGGAAGTAATTATAGTCTCCGATACCTTCCTGCTGACCTGTCTTACCCCAAGAGAGGCGTAGCTTTAAGTCTGACAACCAATTAGCGTTGCGTAAGAAGCTTTCTTCGTTCATCTTCCAAGCAAAAGCGAACGACGGGAACATAGCCCAATGCTTCTTGAAACGAGAAGATCCGTCTTCACGAACGGTGGCTGTAAGCATATAACGACCATCCATCAAAGAATAGTTGGCACGGCCAAAGAACGACACAAGATAATTCTCTGTTTTATAGAAATTGCTCGTTGGCTTGTATTCTTTACCTGCCAAAGTCGGGTCATTGTTCGTTGAACGGTAGTAGCCTGTGTACATATTCTGGGTGTTATGCCAGAAATGTGCCCATTCATAACCGCCCATAATATCGAAATGGCTCTTCAATTTATCCTTGAAATCATGATAATATTGAGCATACATAGATAGCTGGGTATTACGCTTTAGCTGTGTTTCCCAACCCGTGTTACCGAAATAAACGGCAAGCGGAGAAGCCGGACTAACATCCGTAGCCTGCTTTCCTTTCGCAACATCGATACCGGCTGTAAGGTGCAAGCGCAAATCTTCAAAGCCATGTACCTTATAATCAAGGTCGATACTACCCAAGAAGTCGCGACTGATAGCACGGTCGTTCTTCAGTTTCAAAACAGAAACAGGATTCTTTGTACCCAAGTTATAAATCGTTTCAGGCCATGCTGCATCATTCAGAGGAGTACCATCTACAAGCCACTGATAGTATCCGCCAAAGTTATTATACCTTGTAGGATTAGCAGGATCGACAACTGCCATAACAGGCTGTGTAGGATCGAACGCACGAGCAGCACCGATTGCTGCGCCATCAGCATAAGTATTCTTCGTCCACATGCCCTTTGCATTAAGGTTTACCTGCAAGTGATCGTCCAAGAAAGACGGGTTTAAATTAACAGATCCTGTAAAACGATCGAAGTTACTGGTCTTAATGATACCTGCCTGATTGGTATAACCCACACTTACACGGAAAGGAAGTTTATTGCCAATCATACCTGACACCGCAACATTCTGGTCGGTACCCATTGCTGTACGCTCTATTTCCTTCTGCCAGTTGGTATTCGCATTACCTAAAGCCTTTACGGCAGCACTTCCGGCGCCGAACATATTGGTGATAAACTCACGGTACTCATCACCATTCATCACATCGATGTGCTTGATAGGCGTGTTAATCGTCATGCTTCCGTTATAAGAAACACTGATACCTTTACGGCCTTTCTTGGTAGTAATGATGATAACACCATTAGATCCACGCGATCCGTAGATAGCTGTTGCCGACGCATCCTTCAGCACATTGAAGCTCTCAATATCCTGCGGATTGACCAATGACAGCGGATTGCTGACACCTTTTACACCGGTTTGATCCATCGCTACACCATCGATAACAATCAATGGGTTGTTGGAAGCATTCAAAGACGAGCCACCACGGATACGGATATTGGCTCCGGCACCCGGTGTACCGCCATCACTGACGATGCTTACACCGGCAACCTTACCTGCAATCATGTCCTGCGGATTAACGACAAGACCCTTATTCTTACTATCCGGCTTCAAAGCTGTAACCGATCCTGTAAGGTCGCTCTTCTTAACAGCGCCGTAACCGATAACGACCACCTCGTTCATCTGCTGTGCCTGATCCTCCTTCATCGTAATTTCCATGCCATCGGTAGCCGTCAGCTGCTGTTTCATATAGCCGATATAAGAAACGGTAATAGGAGTTCCTGCCTTAACATTCAGGACGAAGTTTCCATCTAAGTCGGATGTTGTGCCATTCGTTGTGCCATCTACAAGGACGGAAGCACCAATGATTGGCTCACCTGAGGCATCCTTTACATGCCCCTTAATGGTAGATTGTGCAAAAGCACTCATCGTAAGGAATAGACCAAAGATAATGGTCAGCATCCTTAACGGAAACTTACACTTTATCTCTCTCATTGTTTTTGTTAATTAGTTGTTGTTAAGTTATCTATTTAATTTATGTCGTAAAATTTCATCACCAGTAGTAAAGTAATGCCATTTTTGCATAGGTTTATGGTGCAAAGATAAACAGGAGTTTTTATTATGAGTCATTTTAACACAAAAAAAATCACACAACAGGATGCAAACGTTTGCATAGTTAAATTACAATAAACGAATTGATGTAGGTCAATAGCTACCTATAATTTATGTATTTTTGCTTTTACATTAACCGGACGGGAAGAATATGCCTATCCGACACATAAAAAACAAGGTGGAAAACAATGGGTAAATTAGTGCAAATCACAATGAAGGACATTGCCAGAGAACTTGGAGTTTCTGTGGCAACGGTGTCGCGTGCCTTGCAGGACAACCCCCACATCTCGCTCGAAAAGCGCAACCTGATCAAGCAATTTGCCAAGGAACACAACTTTACGCCTAACCTCATTGCAGAGAGTTTGCGCAAGAGCAGGGTACACCCGATTAAAATTATCGGCGTTATTCTACCTCAATTTACACATTATTATTTCTCAAGCATCCTTTCAGGCATCGAAGAAGAGGCCTCATCGAGAGGGTATCGCATCATCGTAGCCCAGAGTAAAGAGCTCTTCGACCGTGAAGTGAGTATCTGCAAGTCGTTCATGGAGGCAAAGGTGTGCGGCGTTATCGTGTCGCAGGCCAAGAGCACCCACAGCTATACCCACTTCCAGCAGTTACAGGAACAGGGTATACCGCTCGTTTTCTTCGACAGAATCAGTGTAGGAGTGGATGCAAGCCGTGTCGTGGTGGATGATTACATGGGTGCTTTCTCGGCTGTTCAGCACCTGATAGACACGGGTTGCAAACGCATTGCTTTCTATGGAACATCGTTATCGTTGGAGATTGGCAAGAACAGGTTTAACGGTTACAAGGATGCACTGCTGAAAAACGGTATAAAACCGGACGACAACCTGATTAAGTTCTGCGATTCCAGAATAGATGCAGAGGAGATAACCCCCTCGCTAATGCAGTTGCCCTCGCCTCCCGATGCTTTCTTTGCCGTGAACGACGACACCGCCATCGGAGCACTTTACGCCTGCAAACGGTTGGGATACAAGGTACCGAAGGATATTTCCTTTTGTGGTTTCACCAATGGAGAACGGGCCATTGCCTGCGACCCCATGCTTACCACTGTGGAACAGCGTGGCGTTCGGGTGGGCGAAGAGGCTGCCAATATTCTTATAGATAAGGTGGAAGGAATTACGCCTATCGACAAAGTAGAAAAACGAGTGGTACGAACACGGCTCATATTACGGGGTACTACCCGATAAATCGGACAATTCACCACCTCTCAACAACCACTCAACCGTTTTTTAACAATAAAAAATCAGTCTCTTAACAACAAAAAATCATTATTACAAAAGTAAAATAACAAGATACTTATGAAACAGAAACCTAACCTTAGTTTTTGGCAATTATGGAACCTGAGCTTCGGATTTTTCGGAGTACAGATAGCCTATGCACTACAGAGTGCTAATATTTCCAGAATATTTTCCACTTTAGGCGCCGACCCGCACAACCTTTCTTACTTTTGGATTCTGCCCCCGCTGATGGGTATTCTGGTACAGCCGATTATCGGAACGCTGTCGGATAGAACTTGGACGCGCTTCGGCAGACGTATTCCTTATCTCTTTGTAGGCGCCACGGTGGCCGTCCTTGTAATGTGCCTGCTGCCAAACGCCGGCTCTTTCGGTATGGTAGCATCTACGGCGATGGTGTTCGGGCTCGTCTCGCTGATGTTCCTTGACACCAGTATCAACATGGCCATGCAGCCCTTTAAGATGCTGGTAGGCGACCAAGTGAACGAAGAACAGAAAGCGCTCGCCTACTCTATTCAAAGTTTCCTCTGTAACGCAGGCTCTATTGTGGGCTTCGTATTTCCTTACTTCTTTACCGCTCTCGGCATTGCGAACAAGGCCCCGCTGGGAAAAGTGCCCGATTCTGTAGTGTATTCTTTCTACATTGGTGCTGCCATCCTTATTCTATGCGTGCTCTACACCACGTCGAAAGTAAAGGAAATGCCTCCGAAGGAATATGCGGAATACCATAATCTGCAAAGTACCGAAAAGGAAAAGAGTGTCGGCTGGATTACCTTGCTGAAGAATGCTCCCGCCACTTTCTGGAAAGTGGGACTGGTACAGTTCTTCTCATGGTTTGCCTTTATGTATATGTGGACCTATACCAACGGTACCGTAGCCGCTAATTGCTGGGGAGTTGATATGCAGGCACACAATGCAACCACAACCACGGGCTATCAGGAAGCAGGCAACTGGGTAGGTATTCTGTTTGCCGTTCAGGCCATCGGCTCGGTAGTTTGGGCACTCGTATTGCCACAGTTCAAGAACAGGAAGTTAGGGTATGCCCTTTCTTTAATCCTTGGCGGCATCGGTTTTGTGATGACGGCCTTCGTTCACGACCAGTATCTTATGTTCGTTCCATTCCTTTTGATAGGTTGCGCATGGGCGGCCATGCTTGCCATGCCTTTCACTTTCGTAACCAATGCACTGGAGGGTTACGGACATCTTGGGGCTTATCTGGGCTTGTTTAATGGTACCATCTGCATTCCACAGATTGTGGCAGCCCTCGTAGGTGGCATTCTCCTAAGCCTTGTAGGCTCTGTTCAGAGCAGTATGATGATAATTGCCGGAGTGGCATTGGTGATAGGTGCTGTGTGCGTTGGGATGATAAACGAAAAGCATACAACACCATCGGCAGCATAAAAGGCCATCTTTTGCCGTGTAAAAGGTGCCCTTTCGGGAGGGAATATGCCACCTTTTACGCCACAAAAGGGCACCTTTTGCTTTACCAAGCATAAATACTTAATAAACAACAAGTTATAAAACACATTCCAAACACACAAATGAGAGTACAATTTAACATAGCGTACAACACACAATTCGGGCAGGATTTGCTCCTGAACATTGTTACCAATAAAGACAAAGGGGAGGTGGAAACTTCCCAGTACAGAATGCGCACCTACAATGGACATGAATGGTTTTTGGAAATAAAAAAGGACTTCGAGCCTGAAACGTCGTTGGAATATTTCTATTCAGTAAACAGGGGCGATTGGGAAGAGCGCCGCGAATGGTCGGTTGTATGCCATCGTATCGACTTTTCCGCACTGAAAGCAAAGAGCTACCGCGTCTTCGACCATTGGAATGATATTCCTGAAAATGCCTTTCTATATACCTCGGCCGTAACCGATTGCATCTTTACCACCGAAGTACACCGTCCGAAACCTCAGAATTATCCGAAAACGATTACTCTGAAAGTAAGAGCACCACAGCTGGGAACGGGCGATCAGCTCTATTTATCGGGCAACTGTCTCTCTTTAGGTGCATGGAACGTAGCCAAAGCGCTTCCGCTTACACAGCATAACATCAACGAATGGACGATTGACCTGAATGTTTCCGAGCTGAATACGGAGGGAGTAGATGTGAAGTTGCTGATGAAAAACAAGCAGAAGGACTATACTCCTATTTGGGAGAGTCGTGATAACCGATTTATCGAGGTACCTACGCTTGAGGTAGGCGAAGCCATCAGCATGGAGCTGGATGAGGCTTACTTCCCCTTCCCCCCTGTTCGTGTGGCCGGAACATTGGTACCCGTCTTCTCTTTACGTTCGAAAGACAGTTTCGGCATTGGCGACTTTGGCGACCTGAAAAAGATGATAGACTGGGTAACGCTAACCCATCAGCGAGCTCTTCAGATTCTTCCCATCAACGATACTACGATTACCCATACATGGACGGATTCCTATCCTTACAGCTGTATATCCATTTTTGCCCTGCATCCGCAGTATGCCGACCTCACGTTGCTTCCCAAACTGAAGGACAGTAAGAAGGCACAGTACTACGAAAAGATAAGACAGGAACTCAACGCGCTGCCACAAGTGGATTATGAGCGGGTGAATGCTACCAAGACGGCTTACCTTCGGGATGTTTATGAGCAGGAAGGGCAGAAGATACTCGACAGCAAGGACTTCAAGACTTTCTTTGCCGAGGAGGAAAGTTGGCTCGTTCCTTACGCGCAATACTCTTTCCTGAGAGATGCTTACGGTACTGCCAACTTTAACCAATGGCCCGACCACAGACAGTGGAACGAGGCCGATCGCAAGGCGCTTACCTCTCCCAAAGAGAAGGCTTACAAGGAAGTGGCTTTCTTTTATTATGTGCAATACATCCTTAGCAGTCAGCTAAAATCCGTGCATACCTATGCACAGGCACACAGCGTTATCCTGAAAGGCGATATTCCTATCGGTGTAAACCGCAATGGATGCGATGTGTGGACAGAGCCAAGATACTTCAACCTGAACGGACAGGCGGGTGCTCCACCTGACGATTTCAGTATCAACGGACAGAACTGGGGCTTCCCTACTTATAATTGGGAGGAGATGATAAAGGATAACTGCCGCTGGTGGGTGCGTCGTTTCCAAAATATGTCGAAATATTTCGATGCCTACCGTATCGACCACGTGCTCGGTTTCTTCCGTATCTGGGAGATTCCGGTACACTCGGTACACGGTTTGTTGGGACAGTTCTCGCCTGCTTTGGGTATGACCCGTGAGGAAGTGGAGGGCTACGGACTGCACTGGCAGGAAGAATTCTTTACCGAGCCTTATATCACCGACTGGATTCTTGACCGTGTTTTCGGCGAGGATGCCAACGAAGTACGCGAACATTACGTGGAACGGACATGGGGCGACCGCTACAGAATGCGACAAGGCTTCGAGACACAGCGACAGATAGAGGCTGCCTTTGCCGACAAGACAAGCGAGCGGGAGCAAAACATGCGCGATGGTTTGTACAGTCTTATCAGCAATGTGCTCTTTGTTCGCGACCATCGCAACGAGAATCTCTTCCACCCACGCATCACGGCACAACTATCGCTTATCTATGAAAGTCTGTACGATTTCGACAAATACAGCTTCAACCGATTGTACGACGATTACTATTATCGCCGAAACAACCAGTTCTGGTATCAGGAAGCCATGAAGAAGTTGCCTAAACTGGTGAACGCGACCCGCATGCTGGTATGTGCCGAAGACCTTGGTATGGTGCCCGATTGTGTGGCTTGGGTAATGAACGAGTTGAAAATTCTGAGTTTGGAAATCCAGAGTATGCCTAAGAATCCCAAGGTACGTTTCGGATATCTGTCGAGAAACCCTTACAGAAGTGTGGCTACCATCTCGACCCACGACATGGCAACGCTTCGCCAATGGTGGGATGAAGATTGGGAACGTGCGCAGGCTTACTTTAACGATATGCTGCATCAGGGTGGTCCTGCACCGCATCCGTTACCGGGATGGCTGGCTCGCGATATCGTCGGTCAGCACCTTATCTCGCCGAGTATGCTCTGTGTTCTGGGTATTCAAGACTGGATGTCCATCGACGAAAATCTGCGATTGGCCAATCCTGATGCCGAACGTATCAACATTCCGGCCAACCCTAAACATTACTGGCGCTACAGAATGCACGTAAGTATCGAGGAACTGATGGCCAACAGCGGCTTCAACAGCAATCTTATCGACCTCATCAGCAATGCCGGCCGATAGGACAACGAAGGCCAAAGAAAAAGAGTTTAACATTCAATCAGAATAATACCATTTCATAATGAGATTAAAAAGATATTTTGCAACAGCATTTCTGGCACTATTGCTGGCACAAACCGGCACGGCACAGAGGCTATTCAACGAAATGAACTACAGTCCGCGGCAGACGGTATTCACCCTGAACGCTCCGTCGCGCCCTGTACTTCGTCTTTACAAAGACGGACTTGAGGGGAAAGCATATAAGAAAATAAAGATGACTGGCGAGGGAAAAGACCGCTGGACGGTAACTGTTCCCGGTAATCTGAAGGGTGTTTTCTATACGTTCGACATAGGAAAAGGGGAAACACCGGGCGTATTTGCCAAAGCGGTAGGCGTGAATGGCAAGCGTGGAGCGGTAGTGGATTTGCAGGATACCAACCCCATTGACTGGGAGAACGACCGACGGGTACCTACCCAAAGTCCGTCCGATCTGATTATTTACGAGCTGCACCACCGTGATTTCTCGGTGAACAGCAACTCCGGATTAGTGAACAAAGGGAAATATCTTGCCCTGACAGAACAGAAAGCTATCAGTCATTTAAAAGAATTGGGTATTAACGCCGTGCATATTCTGCCCTCGTTCGACTTCGCCACTATCGATGAAACCAATCCTAACAACAATAATTACAACTGGGGCTACGACCCTCTGAACTACAATGTGCCCGAAGGCAGCTACTCGTTCGATACAAAGCTACCCACCAGACGCATCCTCGAGTTCAAGCAAATGGTGCAAGCGCTTCACAAAGCGGGCATCCGTGTTATTCTGGACGTGGTATATAACCACACGAACAACATCGACGGAGGCAACTTCGAGCGTACCTTCCCTAAGGCATACTATCGTTACAAAGCCGATGGGAAGCCGAGCGACGGCTCTGCCTGTGGCAATGAAACGGCCAGTGAGAAACCACTCATGCACGAGTTTATGCTGGAGAGCGTGAAGTATTGGGTAAACGAATACCACATCGACGGCTTCCGTTTCGACCTGATGGGTATTCACGACATCAATACGATGAACGAAATCCGCAAGGAACTGTCGGCTATCGACCCACAGATATTCATTTATGGCGAGGGATGGAGCGCTGGTCAGTGTGCCTATCCTACCGAAAAATTGGCCGTTAAAGCCAATATGGCACAGCTGCCGGGCATCGCTGCCTTCTCAGACGACCTTCGCGATGCCTTGCGTGGCCCGTTCTCGGAAGACCATCAGGCTGCTTTTCTCGGTGGGAAAGCCGGCTCGGAAGAAAGCATAAAGGCGGGAATTGCAGGAATGATAGCCCACCCACAGGTAGATTACAGCAAGGTGAACTATTCTCAAAAGCCGTGGGCGGTGCAGCCTACACAGATGATTTCCTACGTAAGCTGCCACGACGACATGTGCTTGGTGGATCGTATCAAGACCTCGATACCCGAAGCTGGCAGCGACATCGAGGAACTTATCCGGCTCGATGAATTGGCACAAACCGCCGTATTCACCTCGCAAGGTGTGCCGTTCATGCTCTCGGGCGAGGAAATGTTACGCGATAAGAAAGGTGTTCACAACTCTTACAATTCGCCCGATTCCATCAATCAGCTCGACTGGGATAACCTCCAACGCTACCCGCAGGTGTTCAATTACTACAAAGGGCTCATCGAAATCCGCAAGGCTCACCCGGCTTTCCGCCTTGGCAATGCCGATTTGGTACGTAAGCACTTGGAGTTTCTGCCCACACAGGACTGCTTTGTGGGCTTCAGACTGAAGAATCACGCCGGTGGCGACCAATGGAACAACATCTATGTACTTCTGAATGGCAGCGACAGCCTGAAGTCTGTTACGCTCCCCAAGGGCACTTACACCATTGTCTGTGCCAATGGCGAGGCAAAAGAGAGCGGACTTGGAACGATAGAGGGAGGCGAAGTAATGGTAGATCGCCAATCAGCATTAATCATTCATGACTAAACGATATGAAAATAAAAAACTTTTTACTGCTTGCTTTATTCGTATTTTCAATACACATTGATACTATGAATGCAAAAAACAACGGATCCATCGACCGTATTGAGCCTACAAACTGGTTTGTGGGAATGAAGGATAAGAGCCTTCAGATAATGGTATATGGAAAGAATATTAAAACTTCCCAAGTAAAAGTGAGCTATCCGGGTGTACGAATAGACTCTGTCGTGCGCCTCGATTCACCAAACTATCTCCTTATTTACCTAAACCTTGGCGAGGCAAAAGCGGGGAAAATGAAACTCAACTTTTACAATTATGATAAGGCGTATTCGGTGGACTATGAGCTGAAAGAGCGTACCATGCCCGGCGAAGCACACAAAGGCTTTGACAATTCCGACGTGCTTTATATGCTTATGCCCGACCGTTTTGCCAACGGTAACCCCAAGAACGATGTGGTAAAGGGCATGGCCGATGAAACCTGTAACCGCAATGAGCCAAGTCTTCGACACGGAGGCGACCTGAAAGGTATTGCCGATCACCTCGACTATTTCACCGATTTGGGCGTTACTGCCCTGTGGTTTACCCCTGTTTTGGAGAACGATATGCCCGCCGATCAGGGCAAGTTCAGCTCGTATCATGGCTATGCCACGACGAATTACTACAAAATAGATCCTCGCTTCGGTACAAACGACGAGTATAAACAGCTCATTTCCGAATGCCATAGGCGTGGTTTGAAGGTAGTGATGGACATGATCTTCAACCATTGTGGCAGCAACCATCCTTGGAATAAGGACATGCCTTCCAAAGATTGGTTTAATCATCCACACTATGGCATGCAGACTTCCTACAAGCTAAACCCTGTTTTAGACCCGTATGCCAGCAAGATAGACTTGGAAGAAACGACCGATGGATGGTTTGTAAGAACGATGCCCGACTTGAATCAGCGCAATCCACACGTGATTAAATACCTCATTCAAAACTCGGAATGGTGGATAGAAACGGCGAATATCGATGGAATACGCATGGACACCTATCCTTATGCCGACAGAGATGCCATGGCCGAGTGGATGAAGGTGCTTAACACGGAATATCCTAACTTCAATACCGTGGGCGAAACATGGGTAACCGACCCAGCCTATACTGCTGCTTGGCAGAAGGACAGCAAGCTATCGGCGAAGAACAGCAACCTGAAAACCGTAATGGATTTTGCCTTTTTCGACCGAATTAATCGAACAAAAGGCGAACAAACAGACCAATGGGGTCATGGATTTGGAGCTGTTTATGATGGTTTAAGCCTCGACTACCTATACACCGACCCTGCTTCCGTATTGGCTTTTGTCGAAAACCACGACACCGATCGTTTCCTCGGTAAGGGGAAAGATTCTACAGCGCTAAAGCAGGCCTATGCCCTTTTGCTTACCATGAAACGTATTCCACAGCTTTATTACGGCACAGAGATACTGATGAATGGCACAAAAGAAATTACGGATGGCTACGTTCGCAACGATTTTCCCGGTGGATGGGTCGGTGATAAAGCCAACAAGTTTACCGCTGCGGGCCGTACCGCTGCCGAGAACAGCATGTTCGACTGGACGGCTCGCCTGCTCCATTGGCGCAAAGGCAACGACATCATCGCCAAGGGAACGCAGATACAGTTCATTCCAAACGGTGGCGTTTATGTGTTAGTTCGCAAATACAACGGACGTACGGCCATGACTGTTCTGAATGGCTTGCGTACCGACAACCAACTCAATGTGAAACGTTATGCAGAGGTTATCGGACAGCACACCTCTGCAAAGAACATCCTCACCGGCGAGGAAGTGGATTTAACCAAGAACATTCCACTGGCGCAGCGAGATGTTATGATACTCGAATTCTAAAAAAAGCCGATTTCAACGAGGAAAAAGAAAATTAGTTTTCAGCAAAGAGAGGATAATATATACACAAAAAGCGGTGCACTTGTGAAAGTACACCGCTTTTACTTTTCCTCCTAAGCCCCAAATATATAAGCCTTTATGCAAGCTAAACAGACACTCCGCCGGAGTAAACCTCCTCATCATCCCGCATAACCTCACTGATATTCAAACGTTTGCACAGGAAATTCTGAATATAATCGTCGGATAACGAGTATTCAACGACAACTTTGTATATCTTTGCATCGTGTAACATATAGCCGAATAAAAACAAAAGAAGACCCGAATGGATATAGAGGAGGTACGAGAATTTGCTTTAAACCTGCACAACAAGGTAACGGAAGAGTTGTTTGCAGAACAATGGATATCGTTCAGAATCTGCGGGAAATGGTTCTTACTCGTGCAATTGGACGCAGAAGAGAGACGGGTAGCAGTAAAGTTACCTCCGGAACAGGGCGAAGCACTGAGGGAAAAGTACGAGGGAATTACTCCCGCCTACCACATGAACAAGCGGCATTGGAACGACCTCTACCTCGACAAATTAAACGATAAATTGGTAAAAGATTGTATAAAGGCTTCATTTGAATTGGTAGTAAGCAGACTAACCAAGAAGGAGAAAGCCGCCAATGGCCTTATATAGGTCAGAAGCGCAGGCTTTTCCTTAAAAGGCACTCAACCTCGAAAACACATTGCCGGCCACACCGGATAGGCATCATCACAAGGAATAAATACGCTAAGCCACCTTATCAATAATGAAAAACCCACCTCTTGCAGGATAAATTCCTTAATCGGAATAGCTATAAAACACAAATTTTAAAATACTTTCTTATGCCGTCACTTTTAACATTTCGCGCAAACCCCTGAATATAAGAGAGATACAACCCCTGTTTTTATGACGATATGACAGCAAAAAATAAAAAGCTGTGATGGAAAGATGGCGGCAAGACATTGAGAAGTTGCTGTCATACCCTCACTTGTTTTATCCTTATAAAACCTTTCCTGACAGGTGCTTACATGAATTCTTAAAACTGACAGCAAAAAAATAAAAAATAAAATTGTTAGTAAAACACCATCTTCTGTATCGCAAAACGGCATATATAGCATGGTAAAAGAGTACCTTTTAACCAACAAACGAGGCTCTTTTAACCAATAAAAGGGGCTCTTTTGTTACGTAAAAGATGGCATCTTTCCACACGGAACATTGCCTTTTACAATGGCGCCCTATCCCAAACAGGATGAATACCTGCGCATAACCATAGCATATACCCAAAGACCACAACAATAAAAAACGCCGGAACTCTCAACGAGCTCCGGCGTTTAATCTTATGTTTAACAATATTTCTGTTTCCATTTAAAAGAAGATAGCCTCACGGTTACCTTGGTTATCCCGGAACAATCGTCAAACATTTTACCTAAATAAAATAACTAAAAACCTAAATCTATTATTACTAACCTAACAATCTATTAACCTTTTGACAATGCAAAGGTATGCAGAAGTTTAGATTTCTGCAATAGTCAGAGGGTATTTTCTTCACAAATATAGTGTTTTCTTGACACACATCAATCTAATTGTGTGCGAAAACACCAGATAGTTACAGATTTTCTTCCCTTCTGCAGGATCGCCTGTGAGCTGTTAAACCGGAATACATTATGAGGAAATGAAAAATATAGAAGATATGAAATTGATTAGCACATGAAAAGCATAACCATAAAAGAGGCCTAATTATAAACGATAACAGGTAATCGTTTTCCCTGATATATAAAGAGTATTAGCAATAATATTAACTCCAGAGACGAATCAGCTTTATCTCCGGCTAAATTGTATTCACACGCCCATAAGTGGATTACTGTAGAAATAATACAATAGCAGCAATTGCCCCTGTTATTATACCGATAATGAGACCTTCTTTAAAAGTTTTTTTATTCATAAGTTTTTGATTATCCAACTTTTTCATAATGCTTCTTTTATTAGTTAAGGAACCATCTGAGTTCCCAATGGTTCAAAGTTATATTATTCTTTCTGATATTGCAATTAGATGCTTGTTAAATAACTATGAATATATTGAATTTTATAGGTTTAAATACAGGTGTGATATTTCTTTTTCTATGTATTCTGCAGTTTTACCAACATAGTTGGCCACTATCTTCCCTTTATGGATGTACGAAATCTCATCGCACACATCGGTTAAGGAAGAAATAATGTGCGAAGACAGTATGATACATTTTTGCTGCGCCTGCATGGATGAAATCCATTGTTTTAGCAGAATAGTACCCGTTAAGTCCAATCCATTGAAGGGCTCATCCATAATTATGAAGTCATTATCTTGCAGCATCAGTGTCATTATCATCAGTCTTTTCTTCATCCCCAGTGAATATTGGGTGGCATACCGCTCTAATGGCAATGCGAATTTCTCGTTCAGTTCTGATATTTTCTGCTTGTCGATAGGGAGCTTCCGAGCCTTTAAACAGAAAACGATGTACTCCATACCTGTAACAAAGGAATAGTAAAAAGGAGTATCGTAGAGGTAGCCTACTTTCAAAGAATGTTCTTTGATAATCTCTCCTTTATAGTTTTCCAATCCCATCAGGCACCTAAACAGCGTACTTTTGCCTGCTCCATTTTCGCCCATAATGCCATATACTTTTCCTGCCTGAAAAGTATAGTTGATGTTTTCCAACACAGAGGTTGTACCGAATTTCTTCGATAGATGATGAATTGCTATCATGACAAATATTTCTTTAACGACGATTGTACATAAAATGCCAAAACAAGGGTGATGACCAATGATAAAAATGTGAAAGGTAGGATGATGATAGATAATACAGCGATGACGGACAACACTATATACGCCATCGTAAATACTATTTGATCATTTTTACAAATAAATCGGAGCAAGTCTGTTTGCAGGAAGAATAGCGCACCGTTGATATAACAGGCAGCGCATGTCTCCAGCCGGCTCCATGATAAATTCACAAGAAGCAGGCACAAAATCAATGGGGCTAATATTATTCCTGCATTCCAGAAAGCCTGTTTACACTTCATCTTTAAAAGATGTCCGGCACTTATATAATTGAAAACATAGGGTGTATGAATAGGCTGATATAAGAACATTCCAATACCGGATATAATAATAAAGTTGGTAACCAATACCAAATTCTCGTTATGTATATAGGTGCCAATGATAGACGCAACCAGAATTAAAATGTAGAAAGGCAGTATTATTCTCCCCATTCGCTGATAGATGTAACTGCCTTTCTGCAAAAAGGGAAAGGCTGGGAGAAGAATCGGAAGGCTTCTTTTGGGAACAAAGGCAATCAGTATGCTTAGCAGTAGAAGAATAACAGTTTCTTTTATAGCTTTTTCAATGAGGAAGAAAGTTATAAAAGGAATGCTGCGCAAGGCATAGTCTAATAGGTAAATGCCAACATATTTTCGTTGAAAGCATGTTTGTAAGAAAGTTCTATCCTTACGAGAGAGATGCCATGATAGGATGGATATCCCATAAATAGCAGTAATATAGTATTTGGGCGCATTGCCAAGAACTATTCCTCCGATAAGAATAGCTAATAAAACAATCAGAGGGGCAAAGGCTTTCAGTGCTTTACAAAGCCTTAGCAGTGCTTTAAGTCGGAGGCGCAAATACAATATTAGCATTTCTTTTAATCCTAAAATTTCAGGAATATATTATGCCTAATATATTTATAGACTATTTAATTACATCAAGTATGTTCTTAATATGCGTTATTGTTCTCCATAAAAACATTTAAGAAAATCTGATATATAAGAGAATCTGTAATAATATTAAACCCAAAGACAAATGAGCTTTATCTCCGGCTAAATTAGTATTCACACTTTCATAAGTGGATTACTGTAAATATAATGCAATAGCAGTGATTACTGCTCCTGTTATTATGCCGATAATGAGACCTTCTTTAAAAGTTTTTTTATTCATAAGTTTTTGATTAAAATAGATAACACCGCCTACAACACATATTCCAATGATAGAACCTTACCGAAACCTAATAATCCCACTGCGACTCTTGATGCAGTAAGGCAACCACTATCAACACGCAGCATGCTTTCTACTGACAGCTCGCTTATATAAGCATTTTCTAACTTTTTCATAATGATTCTTTTATTAGTTAAGGAACCATCAGAGTTTCCGGTGGTTTAAAGTTATATTATTCTTTCTGATGTTACAATTAGATGAATATTAAAATAGTTTTTTTTAACGGATTAAGTTAAGCCCATAACATAATAACTTTGTAAGTTTCAGCGATTTTATGTAAGTTTGCAACAGCCGAGACTACGGCCTGAGGCAGAGAAAGCCTCGCTATTTATTTTATATATGCTCGAACAATGCGAATATTAATTGTAAATACAAGCGAACAAACCGGAGGGGCTGCGGTAGCCTCTAACCGTCTTCTCGATGCTCTGAACAAACAAGGAGTAAAGGCAAAAATGCTTGTACGAGACAAAGAAACCGACAAACTTACCGTCGTTTCCTTGAAGAAATCGTGGCGAACACGCTGGAACTTCCTGTGGGAGCGCCTTTGCATCTTCGTACATCTGCATTTCAAGAAACAAAATCTTTTTACAATAGATATAGCCAATTCGGGTACCGACATTACTCACCTGCCCGAATTTAAAGAGGCCGACGTCGTCCATTTAGAATGGATTAATCAGGGTATGTTGTCCTTAAAAGGGATAAAAAAGATTCTTTTGTCGGGTAAAGCCGTTGTTTGGACGATGCACGACCTATGGCCTGCCAGCAGTATCTGCCACTACGCAAGAGACTGTCGGAGCTATCAAACCGGATGCCGAAACTGTCCTTTGCTCCCGAACGGTGGCAGCAAGAACGACCTTTCGGCACGCGTTTTTAGAAAAAAGGAGCAGGTTTATGCCACAGCACCTATCCAATTCGTTACCTGCAGCAGGTGGTTAGGAAAGCAGGCAAAAAGCAGTTTACTGCTTAACGAGCACACTGTAACAACCATTCCCAACCCTATCGACACGTATTTCTTTAAGCCCGACGATAAGTTTTCGGCCAGAAAGGCGCTCGGCTTGCCTACCGATAGGCACATCATCCTGTTTGTGGCACAGAAAATTACGGATGAACGAAAGGGGATTTCCCTTTTCATTGAGGCCATAAACAAGCTGATAGAGGGAGAGAACGAGGCTAAAGAACGCTATTGCATAGCTGTTTTGGGTGGTAAATCGGACGTTATCCCCCATCGAATTGGCCTGAAAACATATTCCTTGGGATATATTTCCGACAAAGAGAAAATAAAACAGGTGTATAATGCTGCCGACGTTTTTGTAACGCCTTCGCTGGAGGATAACCTGCCCAACACGATTATGGAGGCGATGGCCTGTGGTGTTCCGTGCATCGGTTTCCGCATAGGCGGTATTCCGGAGATGATCGACCACCGTCAGAACGGCTATGTGGCGGAGCCAAAAGATACGGAGGATATGGCCAAAGGCATCCGCTGGACACTCTCTGAAGCCGATTATATGCACCTTTCTGTGGCAGCCGTAACAAAAGTTCAGCAGGCTTATTCCGAGAGAAACGTAGCTCAGCAATATATCAACCTGTACCATGAAGCAATGGCACAAACCAACTATAGAATATGATTACCATAACTGTTGTAACCATAACATACAATGCTGCCAAGGTATTAAAACCGACTCTGGACAGCGTTCTGCATCAAACCTATCACCGTTTAGAACATCTAATCATTGATGGAGCTTCGAAAGATGACACTGTTCAGATGGCAGAAGAATACAAAAGGCTGTCGGATGAGAGAGAAGGCAAGCACGATGTCATTATTCAGAGTGAGCCCGACAAGGGACTTTACGACGCAATGAACAAGGGACTGATGCGGGCTTCGGGCGATTATATCGTCTTTTTAAATGCCGGCGACCGCTTTCCCGACCACGAAACGCTCGAAAAAGTGGCGCGGGCTGCCAACCTGGGAGATGGCGAAGCACTACCGGGGGTATTGTATGGCGATACGGATATTATCGATGAAAACGGCAATTTTCTTTACCATCGCCGTCTGGCTCCTCCCGAACAACTCACATGGAAGAGTTTTCAGAAGGGGATGCTGGTATGCCATCAGGCCTTCTATGCCAAGACAGAAATAGCAAAGAAGTTTCCTTACAACACGAGATACCGCTATTCGGCCGATGTAGATTGGTGTATCAAGATCATGAAGGAGAGCAAGAAACGAAGGCTTCCACTCGTCAATGTGCACCAAGTGGTAGCCAATTATCTGGAAGAAGGACAAACAACCCTGCACCATCGCGACTCTTTAATAGAACGGTTTAAGGTGATGTGTAGCCATTATGGTCTTGTAACAACCCTGTTAAACCATTGCTGGTTTGTCGTAAGAAAGTGGATAAAGTAAAGAAACTATAATAAAACACTGAAATCAATCACAAAAATAGGAAAGGTATGAAGAAGTTTAGGATGTTAATTTTTATGATGTTCGCCATGGGCAGTGTCCATATGAACGCACAAGCACAGTACAGCGCCATAGCTGGAGCATCGCCGCATTTGGTAAAAACGGGCAGATATGGCACACAGGCAACTCAAAGCAGCAAACCTGCGTCAATAGAGCAGGCCAGCCATCCTACCGTAACCCGCATCGATGACGACAGTACATCAACTGCAAAGGGTACACAAAAGGTAAAGAATGGTGTAAAGGAAATTGGAGAAGGCATCGGGCAGGCTGCTTCCTCAGGATGGAAGAATGCCAACAACAGTGCTTCCAAAACATGGAAGAAGGTTCGTAAAGGAGCTACACAAAGCTGGAAGAATGCCGGTGATGATGCCCGCAAGGTGGGAAAAGGTGCCGGAACTTTCTTCCATAAACTGGGGAAAGGTATCTCAGATGCTTTCAAGAAAGACAGTACCGATACCGGTAAATAAGGAATGAATAAGCTGGATTGAGAAAGGGCACCGCCAACCATCCATCTTACTCCACTACAAACAAAGGCAAAGGACTTGGGTTATCGGATAACCCAAGTCCTTTGCCTTTGTTCTTTCTTACTTATTTGTTATTACTCTTTTCTTGCCTATTTGCTAATCTTTATCAGCTGTCCTACCGATAATCGGGTATAGCGTGTCAAGCCGTTTATCCTTATTAACTGATCTATAGAAATGTCATGTTGCTCGGCTATGTCAGCCAAAGTTTCTCCTTCCTGTACCTTATGGTAGAACAAACGCTCGCCACCATTGCCGGAAGTATTCTGTGGAACTCTGCCGGAGTAGTCAGTATTGTGCTCCTGATAGCTTCTGCGAGGCTGTGGACGATAAGCTCCCGTACCCTGAATGTTGACACGAGAATATCCCAAACTTGATGAGGTACCGCGCAAAGCTGTTGCTTTAGCCGATTCCCCTTCCATGTTTCCACGACGGAATACATAGAAGTCGCCCGTTACATCCTGATTAGCAAAGTCGAAAAACAAAGCCGGATTGAGGGCGACACCGCACAAACGGGTTTCAAAATGAAGATGCGAGCCCGTAGAACGTCCCGTATTACCACCTAAAGCAATAGGCTGACCAGCCTGAACATATTGGTTTTCGCGAACTAATTGGCGCGATAAATGGCCATAAATGGTTTCCAATCCGTTATTATGGCGAATTACCACATACTTGCCATAGCCCCGGGCATCGTACTTTACGACACGAACACGACCCGAAAAAGCCGAGCGAATGGTATCGCCGATATACACCTTAATATCCAATCCCTGATGACGACGCCCCCAACGACGACCAAAGTTACTTGTAATAACACGACTGGGAGTGGGCATAGCGAAGCCACGAAGGTCTATTTTATAATAATCCGGTAAAGGAGTTGCACGGTGAGCATAGGTATTGCTCCAGTCGTTATACAAATCTGCAGACGGCTCTGCCATGTCTTCCGACTCTCTTAAACGGTTAATAACAACAGTATCAATGGGGTTTGCCCTTCTATCAACCGGCGCCTGTAATGCCAGTTTATCTTGCGCCTTAACCGAAGTACTCGTTAAAGCTAAAACAGTACATAAAAAGAATGATTTCAATAAAGTTCTTACCTGCATTTAAAACCTATATTTATGTCCTTGCTTATCTTGTCAAAAGTGATAGCGGACGGGTTAGCTATTTTTGAAATCCCAAATAAAATTATCTAACATCATTATCAAATTTTTCCTTGGGAATTGTTGCAAAGATAAATAAAAATGGTTTAGACAATAGCGACTTAACAGTTTTTATAGGCGCTTTAACATACGGATTTATACTTTTATTTGCATCTACTTTGCCCTATTTATCGCTATTTCTTTTATTTTTTATAACGAATACATCTGAAACGCCTAAGAAATAGCAGCCCAATTTATATTAGTTTTCCTTAACACTTTCAGCCTATTCCAGAGCATTTCATACTCCCGCTTCTCACAATTAGGATCGGCTTCTATGATCTTTGCAGCTTCATCCCTTGCCAGTTGTACAATCTGACCATCGCGGGCAATATCGGCTATTTTCAAGTCGAACGCTATTCCGCTCTGCTGTGTACCCTCCAGATCGCCCGGACCTCGCAGCTTCAGGTCGGCTTCTGCTATCTCAAAGCCATCGTTCGTGTCGCAAATCACCTCGATACGCTTCTTCGTTTCCTTCGACAATTTACGGTTCGTAACAAGAATACAATAGCTTTGTTCGGCACCACGCCCCACTCTTCCTCGCAACTGATGCAGTTGCGAGAGCCCGAAACGCTGGGCATCCAGAATAATCATCACGCTGGCATTCGGTACATTCACCCCCACCTCAATAACGGTTGTAGCCACAAGTATCTGGGTTTCTCCCGACACAAACTTCTGCATCTCTTCCTCCTTTTCCTTGTCCTTCATCTTTCCATGTACCTTACTAAGGCGATATTCCGGGAACACCTCCTGCAAAGCCTTATAACCTTCTTCCAGATTTTTGAGATCGCTCTTCTCGCTTTCCTTTATTAGGGGGAACACTATATATACCTGCCGACCCTTATTTACCTGATTGCGAATACCGTTGTAAAGGCTCGTCATCTGGTCGTCGTACTTATGAATCGTAGCAATGGGCTTGCGTCCCGGAGGCAGTTCATCGATAATGCTCACATCCAAATCGCCATAAATCGTCATAGCCAGCGTTCTGGGAATAGGAGTAGCCGTCATAACCAATACATGCGGAGGATTGGTATTCTTCGACCATAGCTTTGCACGCTGTGCCACCCCAAAACGGTGCTGCTCGTCGATAACGGCTGCACCCAACGACTTAAAGCACACCGTATCTTCCAAGATGGCGTGTGTACCGACCAATATATCGATGGAACCGTTCAAAATTCCTTCCAGCAACTCCTTGCGTTTTTTTCCTTTTACAATTCCTGTCAGCAATTCCACACGCAGGTTCATCCCCTCCAAGAAGCCCCGAATGGTTTGTAAATGCTGCTCGGCCAAGATTTCCGTTGGGGCTACCATGCACGCCTGATAGCCATTGTCTATCGCTATCAGCATCGACATAAGTGCCACAAGAGTCTTCCCCGACCCTACATCTCCCTGCAGCAAACGATTCATTTGCTTGCCACTCCCCATGTCGGCACGTATCTCCCGAAGCACCCGTTTCTGTGCATTCGTAAGCTCAAAGGGAAGATGACCATGGTAGAAGTCATTAAAAGCCTCGCCTATCCGGTTAAACCGATAGCCACGATACTTTCTTCTGTGATCGGAGGCATATCTTAATATATTCAGTTGAACATAAAAAAGTTCCTCGAATTTCAGGCGAAGCCGTGCTCTTTGTGTATCCTCCACGCTCTTGGGATAGTGTATCTTACGCATGGCCTCATCGCGGGAAATAAGGTGCAGATGGCCGGTTATGAAAGGAGGAAGGGTTTCTTCTATGGGAGTGGCAAGCTGGGCTACCAGCGATTTGGTGAGCTTTTCCATGGCTCTCGAGGTCATTCCGACCTTCTTCATCTTCTCCGTTGTTACATAAAACGGTTGCATCCCCATATCGTTCAACGTAAGCTGGCTCGCCTCTTCAATGTCGGGATGGGTAAACTGAAAGCGCCCGTTATAGAAACTTGGCTTACCAAACACAACATATTCCACACCTATCTGATAGTTCTTATAAATATATTGCGTGCCATTAAACCACACAATATCACATACTCCATGCCCATCCGAGAAATGAGCTACGATGCGTTTCTTCCTTCGTCCCATCTCATACTCTTCAAAGCTCAGGATTTTACCTTTAACCTGAACGAACGGCATATCCTGTACCAATTCCGAAATGAGATACACCTTGGTACGGTCGATGTATTTATAGGGGAAATATTCCAGCAAGTCCCCATAAGAATTGATACCTAACTCTCGGCTAAGTATCTCCTTCTTACGTGGCCCTACGCCATGCAAATACATTATATCCTGATGGAGTATATCGAACAAAACTATCTAAATACTAATGATTTTTATAAATAAACGAATAACTTTTTAATTTTACCGACCCACCCCTGAAGTGATATAACCGACAAAACAAATGGTATTACCGACAGAACAGCAGTACTGCTTGCCGGCTTTATTGCTCGCTGCGGCAGAGAACTTCCGCCAAACGGAGGTCGAAAGGAGTCGTCAGCTTAATGTTTTCACGATTTCCCTCTACCATTTCCACCTGACAGCCAAGCCTCTCCACAACGCTGGCATCATCGGTGAAACCGTCATTTTCTTCCTGTTCGTATGCTTTCTTTACAAGTGTAATATCGAAAACCTGCGGCGTTTGCACCAACCGATAGTCGGAACGCTGTACATTCTTTCCTCCGCCATTGCTGTCGATGTAACGCAAGGTATCGGTAACATGCAGTACAGGGATGGCAGCATAAGCCTCCTCGGCTGCGTCAAAACAGCGTTCTATTGTCCCGATACTTACAAAAGGACGTACGCCATCGTGAATAGCCACCAGCCCTTCTGTACCTTCCGGGATAAGGGCTATACCATTTCTCGACGATTGGAAACGTGTACTACCACCATCGGCCAGCATATATTTTTCCTTAAAAGCGTACTGCTTGCAAAGCGCTTTCCAATAATCCTGCTGTTCCTTTGGCAATACGAGGATGATTTTCAGGTGCGGATCGTACGCGTGAAAACGCTGAATTGTTCGCATCAGAATGGGAGTTCCGCCAACGGGAAGAAATTGTTTGGGAATATCGGTACCCATGCGCTGGCCTTTTCCACCCGCTACGATGATAGCATAGTTTTCCATACCTGTCCCGATTGCTTAGCCAAACACCTTATTATAAAGCATGTCTTCTTTTACCTTCTCCACCTCTTCGGCCGAAACAAAGTAGCTTAAGAGCTTATAGGCATAAGGAATAACCGCCATAGGTCCGGCTCCTGTCGTAATATTTCCGGCTTCCTGAACAATCGCTCCTGTATATTCAGCGCCATTAACCAGATGGTTTTCCATCCCCGGATAAATGGTTGCTTTCTTACCTTTCAGGATTCCAATAGATGCCAATACCAAAGGAGCAGCACAAATAGCTCCTACACGCTTGCCCTGTTCTGCCTGCTTTTTCAAGGCTTTCCGCACGGCTTCATTATCACGAAGGTTGGTAGAGCCGGGCATTCCACCGGGAATAATCAGCATGTCGGCATCGTCCAAGTTTGCCAAATCCTCTATTCTCGCATCAGTCCGAATACCCACGCCATGCGAAGAAGTTACGATTTCATCGCCGGTAACGCTTACCGTAACCACCTCTACGCCTCCACGACGAAGAACATCTACAGGAACCAAGGCTTCCATTTCTTCAAAACCGGTTGCTAAAAACTCATAAACCTTTGCCATAATTATTTTGTTTTACGTTTTTTAAATCCGATAAAAAACTATACTTTTGCACATAATAGTACTTGCAAATATACAAAATAATGATGGTTTAGCACACCACATCGGATTAAAAGAATTTTAATTTTTCTACTTTTTGCAATGGATAAACAATTAGTTTTCGCGCTTTTCGGCAGCAATTCCAAGAATATTCAAGGCGACAGGCTTGACACCTTAATCAAGACCCTCCTCAAACGGGGCGCAGAAGTCAGGATTGAGCAGCCGTATTACGCTGCCTTTACAAAAAATCTCGCAAAAGATTACACCGATAAAATCGCGTCTTTCGAGACGCTTAACTTCACCCCCGACTTCGTTATCTCGATAGGTGGCGATGGCACTTTCCTAAAAGCGGCTTCCGTGGTGGGCAGCCGACAGACTCCTATCATCGGCGTTAATATGGGGCGTTTAGGCTTCCTTGCCGATATTCTGCCCGACAATGTAAGGCTCATGGTGGAGAATATCTACAATGGGAAATACAAAATAGAGGGGCGAGCCGTCATTCAGTTGGAAACAAACGATACTCCTCTGAGCATTCATCCCTATGCACTCAACGATATAGCTATCCTGAAAAGCGATATGGCGGCCATGATTTCCATCTGTGTAACCATCAACGATGAACTGCTGACATCGTATCTGGCCGATGGATTGGTGATTAGTACGCCAACAGGTTCTACAGCCTATTCGCTCTCTATCGGCGGACCGATAATGATGCCACAGGCCAATACCCTGAGCATAACTGCCGTTGCGCCACACAGCTTGAACATTCGCCCTATCGTGGTAACCAACGATTGCGAGATAAAAATTCAGGTAGAAAGCCGTAGCCACAACTTCTTGACAGCAATAGATGGCAGGTCCGCAACCTTAAAAGAGGGTGTAACCCTAACGGTAAAGAAAGCTCCATACGTGGTGAAGATGGTTAAACCACTGCAAAAGAACTTCTTCGATACTTTAAGGGAGAAGATGATGTGGGGGGCAGACAACAGAGAATTATGTCAAGGAAAAGTAAAAAGAGACGATTGAAAAGATGAACAAAACATTAAGAAGCCTACTTAAAATACCGGACACCAAGTACACAACGAAAGAAATTTATAAATGGTTGTGGACTGCTTGGCGTGGAAATCGCCTGCAGGCTCTCCTCAATGCTACCATCGGATTGCTCAGTGTAGGCATCTCACTGTCGGTTGTATGGGCCATGCAACATGCCATCGACGTGGCTTCGCACACAATTATCGGGAGTATTTATATGGCAGTAACCTTTCTCGGAACTTTGTTTCTTTGCGATTTCCTGTTGAACATATCATCGGTATGGGTAAGGAATCTGTTGGGTATCAAAGCCCAGAACAAGATGCAGCAACAGCTACTCGACCGCATGTTACGCTCCGAATGGAAAGGCCGGGAGTCGCACCACAGCGGCGATATCCTGAACCGACTGGAGGTAGATGTGGCCAATGTCGTTACTTTCCTTACCGAAACCATTCCCAATTCGCTCTCTACCTTTGCTTTGTTCATCGGCGCTTTCACTTATTTGGCATTGATGGATTGGCGCTTAGCCACCATTATAGTCATCATGATTCCGCTTTTCGTACTTGTCAGCAGAGTGTATGTAAGGCAGATGCGTCGCCTTACTCGCGATGTACGAAACTCCGATTCCAAGGTGCAGAGCATGCTTCAGGAAAGCATACAGCACAGGGTACTCATTAAAACATTGGAAGGCGATGAAATCGCTGTAAACAGATTGGAGAATACACAAAGCGTGTTAAGGCGAAGGGTTATCAGCAAAACAAAGTTTTCCATCTTCTCAAACTTCGTGTTAAGTTTTGGTTTTATTGCAGGCTATCTCATCGCTTTCACATGGGCTGCTTTCCGAATGTCGGACGGAACACTTACCTTCGGTGGCATGACGGCCTTCCTGCAGTTGGTAAATAAAATTCAATCGCCCGCCCGACAGCTAACACGACTTGTACCGGCCTTCGTTTCCGTGCTCACGGCTGCCGAACGATTAATGGAACTGGAAGAAGTTCCTTTGGAAGAACAGGGCGAATCCATCGAATTGGAAGCCCCCTGCGGCATCCGACTTAACCATGTTTCTTACAGATATGTCGATGCCGATAGCTTCGTAATAGAAGACCTTTCCTTCGATTTTAGGCCGGGTACCTGCACCGCAATTCTCGGAGAAACGGGAGCGGGAAAAACCACTTTAATAAGAATGCTGCTGGCTTTGTTCAGGCCAACCTACGGAAAAGTGGAGCTATACAACGGCGAAACGAGCAGGGAACTCAGCCCTTTGATGCGTACCAACTTCGTGTATGTGCCACAAGGCAACACGCTAATGAGCGGAACGATACGCGACAATCTGCTGTTGGGAAAGCCCGATGCCACCGAAGAAGAGATGAGGAGCATGCTCGAAAAGAGCTGTGCCGACTTTGTGTTCGAACTTCCCAACGGTATCGACACCGTTATTTCCGAACAAGGAAACGGCCTCAGCGAGGGACAGGCACAGCGCATTGCCATAGCAAGATCGCTGCTGAGAGACCGCAGCATCATGATTTTCGACGAGGCTACATCGGCACTTGACCCCGATACCGAGCGACAACTGCTAAAGAATATCTTAACAAAGCACGATAAAACAATTATCTTCATCACCCACCGACCGGCTGTCGTGGATTACTGCGATGCTACCTTAAGAATAGAGAAAATATAAACGTCGGCTTGGAATATTAGGAATTACATAGTAAATTTGCAACAGCAATAGGTGCGGCAGCATTTTGCAAGGCGCCTCACAATGCCCGACACAACCCAACAACAACATAAAAAAGAAAATAAAACACGTATGAAAAGAATTTTATTAGCACTTTCGGCTGTGCTCTTCCTTACTTTTTCAACCGCTAAAGCACAAGAAACTACAACCTTGGCAAAGGCTGATCCCGACGAGCTTTACGCAAAAGACTTGCTGAAACCGGGTACAAAAGCACCCGATTTCCGACTGAGAACATACGATACACGTGTTGTCCGACTGAGCAATTACCGTGGGAAGTATGTCGTATTGGACTTCTGGGCTACTTGGTGTCCCGACTGTCGCAAGGATATTCCGGCAATGAAAGAACTGTATAACACGTTCTCGACACGTGGAGTAGATTTCATCGGCATCTCTTTCGATACCGATCGTGAGGTTTGGGCCAAGACAGCATTCGAGACATATCAGATGAATTGGATTCAGGTAAGCGAACTGAAGAAGTGGAAAAAGGGCACGCAGATAGATAAGCTATACAAAGTGAACTGGATTCCTACAATGTATCTTATCGACCCACAGGGCCGTGTGGTGTTGGGAACGGTAGAGATAGGAAAGCTGAAGAAGGCACTGGAGGGACTGGATCTGAACAATATGGTAGATAAAGGGCCGAAAGCCGAGTTCAAAGGCGGACAAAGAGCGCTCGACGACTACATGATAGCCAACCTGAAAGGTGTTATGAAAGACCCTAAGATGAACGTAAGAGCCGACCTTGTGGTGCAGTTCAACGTCACTCATACGGGTGAAGTAGTGGGCGCGCATGTGGTAGAAGTAAACAATGTGGTAGGCAGCGGAACAAGGTTTGAGAAACTTTCTCCTGCCAAGCAGCAACAGTTCATCGACAAGAAGGTGGCAGAATACAAGGCCGAGGCACTCCGCTTCATGGACAGCCGTCCTAAGAAAACGGTGAAACATACCCTTACCCATCCTATCAGCAGCATTAAAAACCCATACGAAAGCGCAAAGGGAATGCCTGCATGGGAGCCTGCCACTGTGAACGGAAAACCTGTTCAGACCAACCAATTATTAACGCTTAACTTTGGGGTGCTGGATTAAAGATAAAGATTTAAACGGTAAATTATCCGCTGATACGACCCGTTTTAAAAAGTGTCAGGCATAAACACCTATGGTGTTGGATAAGAACACTTGCCGTGTTGAGTAAGAACACTTGCCATGCCGGATAGAAACACTAATAGCGGAGGACAGCAACACTTGTAATGCCGAATAGGAACAGTCGCGGTGCCGGCACAAGCAGCATCAGCAAAACAGCGGGTTCATCGATCATAAGGAAGCCATAAAAAAGCCTGAAGGGTACAGTTTTACTCTTCAGGCTTTTTTATATTCATCGGCTTTCAGATATCCTCCGCCCTGCCGTATATCATCGATTAATGCCGAAAAAAGAGAATTTTTCCTTAAAGTAGCCTCGTGTCCTGTAAGAATAAGCTGCTTACGGGCACGGGTAAGCGCCACATTCAACTTGCGGTCGATAACATATTGGTTGTTTTCTATAAAGGTATTATCGGTAAGAAAGTCGAGCTGATAACCGTTTTGGATGGTAAACGAATAAATAATAACGTCGCGCTGGCTGCCCTGATAGCGTTCCACCGTGTCGATGGTTATCTTCCTCAAGAGAGGGATATCGAGCTTTTCGAGTTCTTTTCTAATCATGGCAATCTGGTTACGGTACGGAACGATAATGCCAATCGTTTTATCGGGCTGGAAGGTTTGGGCCGTTTGGCGATAAATACGCCGAACGATATCATGCACGATGCGCGCCTCCTCACGATTGGTTTTGTCGGAAACATCGGGCTGCCGACAGTCGTTTGAGGGAATAAAGATGACACGATGCGCCTTCAGAAAGTCGTCTATTGCATCCTCCGACGGCGCATGATAGGAAAGTTTCTTTTCCTTTTGATGAGAAAGGGGCACACATTCCAGCTGCTCCGAGGCATAAAACATCCGATTAGGAAAGGCGGCTATGTCGGGGTGCATACGTCCTTGCTTGCGCAATGTGCCCATGAACTGCTCTCTGCCGGCAGCCTTCTCCGTGCGGATGAGCCGCTCGAAGAGGGAATTGGCACAACTGTCGAGATGAATATCGAGCAGAAGCGGGTCGGTAACAACGGCGTCCTGCCGTGCTTGCTGCACCACGGCAGGCAGCTGTTTGTGGTCGCCGACAAGGATAAACTTCCTGATGGCTGGAACTGCCCTGCCCTTTTCGCCCGCCTGTTGCGCGGTAATCGTTTCGGAAAGAATGCCCACAATGTTAGGCTCCAGTATCTGACTGGCCTCGTCGATAATAGCCAAATCGAACTGTTTCAGGTTATACAGGCCCGGCCGAGAGGCAAGGGTCGAGGTGGTACAAACGATGATTCTGCTATCCACTAACTTCTTTCGGATGCTGCTTAACTGTGGATTACTCGCCACAGACTCCTGCAACAGGTGGGAACGGTACTGCTCATTGCAACTGAACTCACTGCCCAAACGAATAAAATCGATGTTGTTGTCCTGCAGCATCCCGCATATTTCATCCACTGCCCGATTGGTATAGGACAGCAAAAGAATATTGCTTGCAGGGTTTTCGGCCAGCTGCTCACGCACAAGAAACTGAAGAGCCTGCGATGTTTTGCCCGTTCCCGGTGGCCCTACAAGCAGGAAATAATCCTTGGCCTGCCTTGCTTTCAGCACCACTTCATCGTAATCGGCATGGTAAGAACGAGTGAGTCGGCGGGTAAGGTCGGCCTCCGGGGTACGCTGTCCCAGCAACAACGCCTGCCGCTTATCGGTAGTTGTCGTCATTGCGTAAAGCGCATGGAGGGCTGCATGCCCCATAACATCGCTCGAAGTATGCTCTATGGCAAAGCAGTCGCCCGCTATGATATCCTTGTTCTGCTGACCGTCGTTGAGATGGACGGTAAGCTCGTCGGTGTGAATATCGGTCAGCACCCCCTTAAAGAGAATGCTTTTACGCACGTCAGGCTCTTGGTTGCTGTCGTAAGCGTAAAGATATACCATATCGCCTTCCCGAAAGTTCGGCAGGAAATCGTCGGCTTGGGCGGGAATGGCAAGGGTTATCGTGTCGTAGCCATAGAGCGTATTGCTTTTCTCTTTCCGCTTAATGGAAAGGTTGGTATAAATGTTTCCCGTATCTTTCTTGCTTGCAAGAGGCATGTTCCACAGGTCGGCAGCCCCATTCCCCACTCCCTCCTGCATGCCTACTTTGCCCACCAACTGCTCTCGAATGGCAAAAGTAGCCATACGGCAGAAGTAGGCTTTGGCCAAAGGCGACAACCTATGCAAAGGCGAAAGCAAGGCCTGAAGCTGTGGAAGCTGGTAGGCCAGATAGAGTTTCGACCGCAAGTGCTCGGTGTTAAGGACATCGGGACGAAGCAAAGGCAATAGCTTTTCGAATCCGTTTCGGGCTATCCAGAACTCGGTTGCCACTACCTGATTGCGGTATTTGATGGCTTCGAACAGGAGTTTTTGGAGCGGCTCCACCTCCAATAATCCATCGGGTAAAGGGTATTTGGAGTATAGCAGCGCCACATTTGTCTTACGAGGCGACAGCCGGAAATTGTATCGCAGAATTCCAAAGTAAAGCAATACCTGCACATAATGTTTCTCTATATGGATAGAGCCGTACCTGTTGCGCACCCTGCCCTTGCTCTCTATAAAGAAATTTTTCCTCGACTTCTGTTCCACAAGGAGTTTCATATCGGTCGTCATCAAATCGACACGCCCTTGAATACCCAGTTGTTCGCATACAAAGGAAGGCTCTAAAATGGCCTTGTCTTTGTCGAAATGCGCGAAAATCTCCTCCACAATTCCCTGTAAGTTCCTTACCTGCTGCTCCGCATTCTGCTTAAATTCAGCGGTATCGAAGTCGGATGTTGTGGCAAAATCGAGTGCTTTCTCTTGAAAGTTGGAACGGAAGGTATGACCGATATCAAAGTCTTCCCTATTGATAATATCGTCAAGCGCAGCCCCGGCAAAGTTACCTAACAGGGTATGTTTCGTACTCTGCCTGCCCTGCAAGCGATGAACAGTGTAAAGAAGCGGGTGGTGCCCATAGTCTTCAAAGCACCCTGCAATGGTAGAAATATCGAGCAGGAAGTCGGGTTCCACGACAATGATACGTGGAATAATCACTCCCTTTTGTACTGAACAGTCGAGTAAGTTCAGCTGCATACCCACCTGTAGGAGCTGGAAAAGATAGGAAAGATCTATGTATTCGGGCGTATTGTTCAAATCGACGGTAAGATATTCCTCCCCTGTCTCCTGATTCAACACCGAAACCTGCAGTGTTTTCCCATCCCAAGTATGCACAATGGCACGGATATATTTGTAGTTGGCGATCGGTATTTGCTCCGTCGGACGGATGTTTACCGGTATTTTCCCCACAAGAGAGGCAGGAATATCCTTTCCAAAGATGTAAGAAATGAAGAGTGCCAGCGCACGACAGTTGTACAAAAGGTCATCACTACTCATAGGAGACAGCCTGTTGCTGTCCCTACGCATGCGCTGAATGGCCAGCGTATCGGCACCGGAAATATGCTTATCACGGCAGATAGCCTCGACTTGCGACGATAAATTGCCAAAACCATGGTTAGTATCTTTCAGCCCTTCGTGGCAGACCAGCACCAAAGTTTCGTGCATCAGGTGGTTTTGCACTCCTGGTTGAGCCTGCAGAATGTCTGACACACGGTCGAAAAACTCCTGTGCCTTATCGTCGTAGCTTGCTGTATTGCTGTATGGAATATCACTCATTACCGTTATAGAGAGGGTTATGCCTTTTGTAAACAGATACTATGCTTTTCGTAAATAGATACAATGTTTGTCGTAAACAGGTACGATGTCTTTCGTGAACAGATACAATGTCTTTCGTGAACAGATACAATGTCTTTCGTGAACAGATACAATGTCTTTCGTGAACAGATACAATGTTTGTCGTAAACAGGTACGATGTATCCCGTAAGTAGATACTATCTTTGTCGTGAACAGATACAATAGCTTTCGTGAACAGATGCAATAGCTTTTGGAAACCGCCCCCTCTTATAATCTTAACAAGTATTAAAAGTGCGCATCGGAGGGAACATTCGGAACGGAAATTATTGTCCTCCGAGCCGCTCAAAGAAAGTAATAACCTCCTCCCATGTCTTAAACTCATCACTCCCAAAGGCGATACTCGTTCCCAAGAAGTTCTCCACTTCGTGGGTAGAGATAAGGTAATCGCCATAAAGAAGTTCGGGATGATTAGTATAAATAACGTGGTTCCAAGCCGGAGCACTGAACACTTCCTCTATCCAAACCCCCTGTTCTGCAAGGAATGCGGGACGATTGGTCGGAGCGGGAACGGTAAAAAATACATTATAGCGCTCTATCAGCATCTCGTAAGCCTTGTGAAGGCTCGACTTTGCCTTACCATATCCGTCGGCAAGGGTGCTTTGATCGATAAAAACCGTTTTGCGTTCGCACCCTTCCTGCTTATCGTCTATCCAGCGAATAACGGGCATCAGATAGTGAAAGATGGCCTTTTCTATAAGATGGTGCTCGCCATGGAAATGAATACCTTGTGGATAATGCTCGGAAAAGAGCGGAAAGGTGTGTACCCATTCATCCTTATCGCCAAAGAGGGCATACACCCTTTTCTGTTCTTCGGGCGTAATTTCCTGAAAGCATTGCTCGGTTATTTCCTTGTATTCCTTTACCAAAGCCTTGGTAACAATCACCTCCTGCACCCCATCCTGACGGGGATTCATGAATGTCTGCTTGCCCATCATGTTGTGTTCCGACATGGTTGCACCCATCTCGAAAGCGGGATTTACCAGAATACGGTCTGTCCCTTTCAGTATCTCCGCGTACATTCCGCCCATCGAAGTGCCGATAATAAGGTCGGGATGTTCGGCTGTTACGATACCACGAAGCAACTCTATAGCCTCGGAAGGATGGATAGGAAGATCAGGACAGATTACCTCACACCGGGGCATATAATCGCGAAGAATCTGCGCAGTATGGGTAGATCCTGCCGACATAAAGCCATGAACGTACAGGATTTTCTTGCCAACCATAAGGTCGGGATATGTTTTTTCCATTACTTTTTACTGTTTAAAGCCAAATAACTGGCTGTTAAAAACTATATAATCGGTAAGCTGATACCACTGATTTTCTGGTAAATATCGAGCGCATAGATATCGGTCATTCCACTGATATAGTCGATTACCGCCATGATACGTGTCTCTAAGTCGCTGCTTTGGATGTCATACTGACTGGAGAAGCGACGGATGAGCTGCTGGCTATGGAAGTGTTCGGGCGAGACGGCAGCCCCTATAAGGTCTTTCATCAGCGTTTCCATTACCTTATAACCCGACAGTTCCACATCAAGTACCGCCTTGCTGCGATAAATTTTATCGACCGACAGCTGCTGACAACACTTGTAAGCCTTGCGGGGATGTTCGGAGATATGCCGAATGAGCGAGCCCTCGAAGCTGCCAGCAAGTATCTCCTCTTCGTGCTTAACAAAGGCTTCTACACACTCTTTCTCAAGCAATCCGACGGCGCAGGCACGGAAATACACCACCTGTTCGTTTTCATCGGTAACCCCTTCTTCCGCAATTCGTGCCAGAATATTGTGTTGTTCTTGCTCGCTGAAGAAGTCTAACAACAGCGATTTCGTTTCTTCAAACGAAAGAAGTTTCAGCTTATGCGCATCTTCTATGTCCATTATCTCATAGCAAATATCGTCGGCCGCTTCCATAAGATATACCAATGGATGGCGTGCATACCGTATTCCCTCGCTCGTTTCCTCTATTTTGATAATGCCAAGGTCGTCGGCTATGCGCCGATAGGTTTCCTGTTCGGTGGTAAAGAAGCCGAACTTTCCATGACTTCCCGCCAAACCGGAACTGAACGGATACTTCACGATGCTGGCAAGGGTGGCATAGGTCATGACAAAACCGCCCTCACGCCGACCTAAAAAGCGATGGGTGAGCAGGCGGAAAGCATTGGCATTTCCTTCGAAATGGGTAATATCCTCCCAGAAATGCTTGCTGACCTTCTCCCTCAGCAGCAGTCCCGGCCCCTCGGTAAAGAAACTTTGAATGGCTTTCTCGCCACTGTGCCCGAAAGGAGGGTTGCCCATATCATGCGCATAGCAGGCCGTCTGTACGATGGTTCCTATCTCTTCGAAGTTCGTTCCGCCCAGTTCGGGATGCTTTTTTATCAGGAGATGTGCCACATCATCGCCCAGCGACTTTCCCAAGCTGGCCACTTCGAGCGAGTGGGTGAGCCGGTTATGCACAAAGACACTTCCCGGAAGGGGGAACACCTGTGTCTTGTTTTGTAATCTGCGGAACGGAGCCGAGAAGATAAGACGGTCGCTGTCGCGCTTGAATTCCGAGCGGTCGTCCTTGCGCATGGTGTGTTTTATCTCCTGACCCAACCGCTTATTCGATATAAGTTGTTGCCAATGCATATTATAATAAGCAAAAAAGTTTTGTATCTATACGTATTTCAGAGCCAAAAAGGCATACGCAAAAGTAATTAAAATTGGCTAAAAACAGCCTTTTTACTGCCTAAAATTCAGTATTTAGAGTGTAAATGATTACTTTTGTACCTTATTATAAAGCAATAAACACCCATTCATAACCAAGATGATTACAGTCAGAATAATCAACAAAGGGCATCAGCCCCTACCGGAATATGCCACCGAGCAGAGTGCAGGAATGGATCTTCGTGCCAATATCGATGAAGCCATCGTACTTCATCCGATGGAAAGACGACTGATTCCTACAGGACTTTTCATGGCTTTGCCAAAAGGATTCGAGGCACAGGTACGCCCAAGAAGCGGACTGGCACTTAAACATGGCATCACTGTTTTGAACTCTCCGGGAACCATCGATGCCGATTATCGGGGCGAGGTAATGGTGTTGCTCATAAACTTCTCCGATAAAGACTTCGTCATTAACGATGGCGAGCGCATTGCCCAAATGGTGGTAGCACGCCATGAACAGGTGGATTTCGTATCGGTAGAGGAACTCGATGAAACGGAGCGAGGAGCAGGAGGATACGGGCACACGGGTGTTAAGTAAAGATTTGATAATCAACAGATTACAAAACATCAACCAACAGCTTTGCAAAAGGTGGCAGATAAAGCCATAAAAGGTGGCAGATTGTGCTATAAAAGGGCATGTATTACAGAGTAAAAGAGCATGTATTGTTTGACAGAAGATAATCTGTAGGCTCCCGAATGATAATCGGCAGGTAACCCACAAATGCTCAAAGCTATTAAAGGAAAGGACAAGAACATGATATTTGCAGGCATAAAGAATAGCGAAACAACCCTCCGCCGGATCGGAAAGGCGGTGCTGTTACTCGGCTTATGGCTGAGCACGATAGGGGTAAAGGCGTCGGCTCAGGACAGTACGCTTCGCTATAACTATTTCTTTTTGGAAGGAATAAGGCAGCAGGAAAAAGGTAACCTAAGTGCTGCTTTCGACCTGCTTAACCACGCTTTATCGCTCAATCCAAAGGCGGCAGAGACTTATTACGAGCTGGCGGGCTATTATATAGAGCTGAAAGACACTTTGGCTGCACGCAATTATTTTGTGAAAGCTGCCGAGCTATCCCCCGAAAATCCCGACTATCAGGAACGGGTGGCACAGCTATACATCGCTACCAAGAACTACGATAAGGCCATTACCGCCTACGAACGGCTTTATGCTTCCAGCAAAACACGTGAAGATGTTTTGCAAATGCTGCTGCAGCTCTATGGAATGAAGAACGATTACAAAAAGATGATTGACGTATTGAACCGTATCGAGACATTGAACGGTGCAAGCGAGCAACTGTCTTTGAACAAGATGCAAATCTATGAGCAGGCCGGCGAAAAGAAAAAAGAATACGAAGTACTTCGTGAGTTGGTGGACAAACACCCTTTGGAGCTGAACTATCAGGTAATGCTGGGCAACTGGCTATTGCAGAACAACAGGAAGGCGGAGGCACTGAAAATCTATAAGGAGGTACTGAAGAATGACCCGGAGAACGCGTCGGCAAAGTTATCTTTGCTCGATTACTACACGGCAGTGAACGATACCAAGACAACCAATGCCCTGATAGATGAGTTGCTGACCTCTCCTAAAACCGAGTTTGACACCAAAGCGGCGATTATCCGACAGGCCATCACCAGCAATCTGCAGTCGAATTCAAACGACAGCACAAAGGTTTTCAGGTTGTTCAAGCAAGCGCTCTCCGTGCCACAGCAGAATGCCGACATGTATATCATGAAAGCTGCATACATGAATCTGATAAAAATGCCCAAGGATTCATTGAACAAGGTGTATGAAGAAGCCCTGAAAGTGGAGCCCGATAACTCGCCGGCACGCCTTGCTTTAATTCAGAATGTGTGGGAGAAGAACGACTACGACAAGGTAATAAAGTTGTGTAAACCGGCACAGGAGTACAATCCGGAAGATATGACTTTCTACTATTTCGAAGGCATCGCGCAGTATCAGAAACACGATAACGACGCGGCTCTCGCCGCTTTACGCAAGGGAGTGAGCCTGATAAAAAAGGACAGCAACCCTGACATCGTATCGGATTTCTATGCCATCATGGGCGACATTCTCCATGAAAAGGGCCTGTCGAAAGAGGCCTTCGAGGCATACGACAGTTGCTTACAATGGAAAGCCGATAACGTGAATGCGCTCAACAACTATGCTTATTACCTCAGTATAGAGGGAGGCGACCTGCAAAAGGCCGAGCAGATGAGCTACAAGACGGTGAAAGCCGACCCGAAAAACAGTACGTATCTGGACACCTATGCTTGGATTTTGTTTGGACAGAAACGTTATGAGGAGGCCAAGATTTATATCGATCAGGCCATCATGAACGACTCTACCTTAAGCGATGTGGTGCTGGAGCATGCCGGCGACATCCATGCCATGGCCAACGATATGCCCAAAGCCTTGGATTTCTGGCAACAGGCACTCGATAAAAACAAAGGGAATGCCCTGTTAAGAAAGAAAATTGAACTAAAGAAATATATAGAAAAATGATGGTAAAGAAGATATTCGTGGCCGGTGCTGCTGCACTGGCATTCGCTTCGTGCGGTACAAAGAAGCAGGTGGTATCTACAACCGCTACTACCCAGACTACAACGACTGTGGAAACCAAGAAGTCGCCGGAGGTGAACAAGGAGGCATCGCTGGCTTTCGTACGTAAGGTTTACGACAAAGCGCTCTATCAGCAAAACCTTGTTTCAGACATAACCTTCACCCTTAACAGGAACGGCAAGTCGATAACCGTTCCCGGACAGTTGCGCATGCGCAAGGGCGAGGTAATCCGCCTACAGCTGTTAATGCCTTTAATCCGCAGCGAAGTGGGACGCATAGAGTTTACAAAGGAGTACGTGCTCTTCATCGACCGTATTCACAAGCAGTATGTTAAGGCAAAATACAGCGATGTGTCGTTCCTGAATAGCAACGGCATCAACTTCTATTCGCTGCAGGCTTTGTTCTGGAATCAGTTCTTCATTCCCGGTCAGGAGCGTGTAGGCGAGGCTGAATTATCAAACTTCGATGTAAAACAGTCGGCACTGACAGGCAATCAGGTAAAGGTTCCCGTTACGCTGCAAGATGGGAAAATGACCTATACATGGGTTGTAGATCAGCCTACGAGCCGTATTAACACGGCTGAGGCTAAGTATGTCAGTGCCTCACACGGTACATCAACCCTTACGTGGAACTACAGCGATTTCGTTAAATTCGGATCAAAGGAGTTCCCTGCCAAGAACGAATTAACCATCCATACACAGGCTACCAAGCAGGAACGTACCGTAAAGGCTTCATTCGAACTCGACACCCCCAGCGACAAGTCCGACTGGGAAGCCCTCACCACCCCATCGGATAAGTACCAGCAAGTGAAAGTAGAAGATATTCTCGGTAAATTAATGAGCCTCTAAATGAAAAGATATTTCCTTTTATTAGCCATATTAGCAACAACAATCGTAACGACTTCGGCGCAGCATTCGCGTAAAAGCACAAAAACGACGACAACCGCTGCCGGCAGAAAAACCGGCACAACAGGGCAGCAGAGCAAAGCGCAGCAGCAGGCAAAAGTGCAGAATGCACAGGCAAGAGCAGCCCAGACACAGAGCCGTTTGCAGCAAAGGGTATCTCGAAAAGTGCAACCGACAAAGGAAACGAGCGCCCCAACAAAGGGACAGACACTGCAGCATGGCAAAGGAAAACAGGCCGTACCCGTACAAAAGGATAAAGGAATACAAACTGCTCCGACACAGAAAGGAAAAGCGAGGAAAGGAGCAGCCTACACCCCTCACTATGTAACCACCTCGCAGATTAAGGGACTTCAGCAGAAAAACCAACTGCTGCAGAAGGAAATTGTAGAGAACGAAACTGCCGTAAAGGAAAAACAGAAGGATGTAAACACACGTCTGCAACGTATCATGCAACTGGATACCGAAATCGGTCAGCAGCAGAAAACCATCGATAACATCTCGGCGGATATTCATGGTTTGGATAACAATATCGGCATTCTGAAAGGACAGTTAGAATCGTTGGAACAGCAGTTGGGCGAACGGCGTCGCCGTTTTATCCGCTCCATGCGCTATATGGCACGCCATCGCAGCATTCAGGACAAGATGATGTTCGTTTTTTCAGCCAAAAGTCTTACACAGATGTATCGTCGTTTGCGCTTTGTACGCGAATATGCTGCCTATCAGCGGGCACAAGGCGAACTGCTGAAGGCCAAGGAAGAGCAGATACAACTAAAACACAAGCAGCTTGCGCAGGTGCGTAATCAAAAAAATGTGCTGCTGTATAAGGGCCGTAAAGCTCATGCGGTAATGGAAGGAAAACGCATAGCACAGCAAAATATCGTAACGAGCTTACAGCAAGACCAGAAAAATCTGGAAGCCGTTATTGCACAGCGTCGCCAACAACAACAAGCCATCAATGCGCAAATCGATCATCTTGTAGCCATAGAGATACAGAAGGCCCGAGAGCGTGCGATAGCCGAAGCCCGTGCAAAGGCGGCAGCCCGTGCCGCTGCTGCCAAGAAAAGAGCCGAGGAATTAGCCCGTAAACGTGCCGCAGCCATTAAGGCCGCACAGGAGAACGCACGCCGTATCGCCGAAGCGAAGGCTCGAGAAGCGAAGGCAAAAGCCGAGGCGGCGGCCCGTGCTGCTGCTGCCGAGAAAGCCAGAAGAGAGGCGGCGGCCCGTGCCGAAGCGGCCAGAGCGGCGGCCGAAAAGGCTCGACAGGAGGCTGCCGCACAGGCTTCAGCAGCAAGGGAGCGTGCCCGCAAGCGTGCCGAGGAACAGGAACGAAAAGCCGAAGAGGCGGCGGCAAGAGCCAATGCCAAGGCTGCAGCAGAGCAAGCTAAGGCCGATCAGGCGGCCAGAGAGGCGGAAGCCAATCGTATGGCAGCAGAGCGAAAGGCGGAAGCCGACAGTGAGCGTGCTGCCAAAGAGGCGGAAGCTGCCCGCCATGCGGCCGAGGAAGACAACAGCTGGACGAAAGCCGACCGTGAGTTGTCGGGGAGTTTTGCTAACAACAGAGGACGCCTGCCTATGCCATTATCGGGCAGAATCATCAATCATTTTGGTCAGTACAACGTGCCCGGTATGCACAATGTGCGCCTAAGCAATGATGGTATCAACATAAAGGGTGCTCCCGGCAGTGCTGTCCGCAGTGTGTTCATGGGCGAGGTAAGTGGAATATTCAGCGCCGGCGGCTCTACCATCGTAATGGTTCGTCATGGCATCTATATCTCGGTTTACTGTAACATGGGCTCTGTAAGTGTACACCGGGGACAGAAGGTGGGTACCGGACAGACATTGGGAACGGTAAATTCAAGAGGTATTCTCCAGTTCCAGCTACGTAAAGAAACGGCAAAACTTAATCCGGAAGCGTGGCTTCGATAAGCCGGTGCATAAAATTTCGGCAACCATCTATATAAGATAAGGTGATAAATGGGGTACGATAAAGCAATAAATGAGATAAGATAAGGTAGTAAATGAGTATGAACGCAACGGTAGCTGTAGTAATGTGTACCTATAATGGGGAGGCATATGTGAAGGAACAGATCGATTCTATCCTTCACCAAACCTACCCTGTTTCAGAATTAATAGTACAGGACGATGGCTCTACCGATGGTACCTTGGAGGTGGTGCGGTCGTATATGGAAGAATATCCTATCGTGAAACTCTATGCAAACGAGCATAACTTAGGCTTTAACGAGAACTTCCGGACGGCCTGCCTACACGCTACCAGCGACTATATAGCCCTTGCCGATCAGGATGATGTGTGGTATCCCACAAAGATAGAGAAACAGATGGCTGCCATTAGCGGGCACGACATCTGTTTTACCTGTCATCATCGTGGCAGAGACAGAGCGCATGTGGTGTATGTTACTCCGCAATATTCCCTGGAAGCACTGCTCTTTACGGGGTTTGCCGGCCATACCATGCTGCTGAAGGCCGACTTTGCAAAGGACGAAAAGAACTGGATCTCCTACATTCACTATGATTGGAGCTTGGCCATCTCGGCACAATTGGGCAAAGGAATCGTAAGGGTGGATGAGCCACTGAACTGGCACAGAAGTCATGAAGGCTCGGCTATCGACATGGAACAGAAACGGTTTGGCAAAGAGTTCAAGAGAAAACTCACCTACCAACCTTACCTATATGGCCCTACCAACTACCGTACGCTTCAGGGAAAAGAAAACTGGAAACGCTTATATACCTTTATTGCAGAACGTACTTCGCGCCAAAAGCAGCCTTTGGCTCACCGAATGGCCAAACTAATGCTGAAGCGTTCCGGCACAGCGTTGCTCCGTCTTTGCTGGCTGTGTATGAAGCATCGCGAGACTATCTACTGGAATGGTAACGCGAAGGGCATAATGGGAAAGGTGAGAAGTTTTGCCTATCCTTTCATCTTTGCTTACAACAATGTGCAATACGACTTGTAGAAGATATCCTTAACTGAGGTGTTTTTCCGTAAAAGTCAGTATATCCTCTATCCATAAATACCCTCTCAACAGGTGTTAAACATGCTCTTCTACTCGGTAGTTATATCCTTTTACTTGGTAATATATGCCCCTTTTTGGGGTAATTATTCCCTTTCATCATGCACATAAAGAAGTGTGTGCCATAGTAAAGATACTATCGGCACACAATCAACGGTATAAAAACTAATAAATGACTACTGATTCAATGCTATTGTCTTCTCAACATCCAAGGCATCTGCCAGAATGGTGATAGGATTCAGGACGGGATAACCCGACGACATCTCTATCTGCCACTTGCAGGTTTCGCAATCTGTTGTAACATAATCAGGATTTAATTGCTTAATCTGATCAAAAAGGTCATGCCCTATCTTTTGAGAATTTTCGTAGTTTTCCTTCTTAAAACCATAGGTACCGGCTATGCCGCAGCATTGAGAGTTCAACATAATCAGTTCTAACCCGGGAATCATCTTCAGCAATTCCGTACTATAGATTACCCACCCCATTCTTTCCATGTGGCAGGCAGAATGATAGGCAGCCTTCATCTTGAAGTCTTTGCGGAAAGCTAACTTTATTTCGCCCTTCTCTATCTTCTGATAAAGAAAGCGGGTAGCAAGAGATATGCCCTCACGAACATCGTCGTTGTCGATATCGAGCAGGTGCCTGTACTCGTCGCGCATGGTAAATGTGCAGGTAGAAGAGGTGGTAAGTACCATTTCTCCACGCTCCTTGTAGGCCTTGCGCATCGACTGCATGTTTACCTCTCCTTGCCTTTTTGCCTGCTTCGATTGCCCGTTAGCTATCAGCGCCACACCGCAGCACTTTTCTTTTTCCAGCAAATGGACGCCATATCCTACGGCATTCATGATCTTTACAAAGTCCTGACCGAGCTTAGGGAAGTTATAGTTTACATAGCAGCCATGGAAATAGCTAACAAACTTCGTATAGCATTCTTGCTTCTTCTGCGCCTCTTGTCTGAACCATGTCTCAAACTTCTTGCTGGAATAAGCCGGGAATGTGCGGTGAGCATCAATCTTCATTACCTTGTCGAGTAGCACTTTTGTAGGCTTCAGTCCCAATGTCATGTTCACCAATGGAGCAAATTTATTGGCCATCGTACCTACAAAATCGGTATTGGCAAGCATGATATCGCGTAGGATAGGCTTGTGAGTGCTATACTTGATGCGCGAACTCTGGATAATATCTGCAATGCGAACACCCTGCGGACAAGCCACTTCACAGCGCTTGCAGTTGAGACATTTCTTCAGTATTTCCTCGTGGAACTCCGGACTCTTCAGGCGATAACGCTCCACATCCGGACCCGAATGTTTAGGTCCGGGATAGGTAGGCTCTACTGCAGATACCGGACAATAAGCCGTACAGATAGAGCACTTCAGGCACTGTTCCAGATTGTTCTCACTGATATTTTTTAGTTGGATTCCTTCCATTCTATTCCTCTCCTCTTACTTTAAAATGTTCTTTGCTACCTGCAAAGCCGTTAATAAAGAAACTCCTGCACCATCGGCCAGCTTTATTGGGTCGTGCCCCGAAAGTACGGAGCCGACAGCATACAGGTTGCTGATAGCTTTTCCTCCTTTCTTTGCGTGGAAATCGTTATCGGTAGATACGCCATACTGCATGTACGGATGTGCCTTGAAAGCCGACTCGCTATACCACTCGTAACGATTAACAGGTGCTTCCACATCGAGCCCGAAGATAGGTTCGTAAACGTGTTCGTAATCTGCCCTGACACCGTTACTCATAAACGAGCCGGAAGCCAGAATGTAATTATCGGCGACAAGCTGCTCATCCGGCAGGTGGTCGGACTCTACATACCGTACGGAACCATCTTCCACCACTCCGGACTTTATCTTGTTGCTAACCAACAGAATACCTCCCAGTTGTCTGAAACGGTCTGAGAGCAGGTGAGTAACCCGTATGCCCATTACGGAAGGCGGTATCGGTGTTACATATTCTATCGGTGTATTCACCTCTTTTCTAAGCTGTTCGTCTTCCGAAGCATTGAACAGTCCCGCCACTGCCGGAAAGAGAATAATATCATATCCTGTAAAGGTGTTCAGCTCGGCAGCAAGCTCTTCTACCAGTTTTTGGTCATGAATAACCTTTGCCACATTGGTTGCACGCATCTCCGTAGGGCTTCGGCGTGCATGGTCGAAAGCATCTAAACGAATCGTTTTAAGGGGACATTCTATGCCCAGCTCTTGTAATCCGGCCAGCAGAAAGTTGGTGGGAAGATCGAGGAAACCTGCTATATTTACCAAAACAGGCTTCTTCCATGCAAAGGATTTATCAACCTTTGCGGTAGCCATTCCCTCTACAGTCAGCCATGTAGGCTTTAAAGTCCCCATTGGAGTAACACGATAATGATTCTCCTGCGCTGTTCCTTTCGTTTTTATACCACAGTTTTCCAGCAGCGCTTTAGCTTCATTGGTCAGAGCGGTTACGGCCTCTGTTCCCAACTTTCGGTAGGGATGCTCTGCCGCTAAGGAAGAAATGACATCCAATGGATGAGCAGTTTCCTCTCCATCCGTACCATATCCCAGCAAGTCGAAGGACCCTGTACCAAAATGTAAGGTATTCTGTCCTGTGGTAACCAGCGCTACGTGCTGCCCTTTGGCTGCCAGAACATTGGCGGCTGTAAGTCCACTTAGGCCGCCTCCTATAACTATCGTATCAAACTTCATATCCTAATCCTCCAATGCCTCTTTAATTTTATCGAGCCCGCACAGTCCTTGATAGATGTAAGCTGTCAGCTGTGCTTCGCTTAAAGACTCTCCCCATGCTACGGGACGCATACCCTTCCAGCGCTCTTCTACAAATTCTATGAGCTCCTTCTCCGCCTGCCTTACATTGTTTTTACAAATAAAGTTGGCTGCTCTGCACGTACATAGCTCTCCTTGACAGGTTCCCATACCCACTCGGGTACGACGACGAAGATTCAGCAAATTATGAACGTGTAGTTTTTCTACCGCAAAATTCACCTCTCCGACACTCACTTCCTCGCATTCACAGATAAGGGCAGTGTCGTCGTTCGATTGGTGCGCAATCTCTTTGGCTAATGTTCCATGTCGGCCTTCGGCAGCATTGAACGATGTGCTGTATATCTTATCATGCGAAACAGGTATCTTTCCATCCGATCCGGGTAGTGGAACATCGGCTGTCCGGCATACCTTATCGATATGAAGTTTCTTGCAGGCGAGGTCGGTTGCCTCCTGAGCCATCCTGCGATAGGTCATCATCTTACCTCCTGTTATCGTGATGAAACCTTCCATTCCGTCGCGTTCGGCATGGTCGATGCAAACAATGCCACGGCTGATACTTCGGCCGGAAGGGTCGTTATCGGCCGCTACCAATGGGCGAACACCCGAATAGGCACGGAGAATGCGTGTCGTAGCCAAGCTGGGGGCAAGTTTTTCGCCTTCCCGTATCAGCAGATCAACCTCCTCCTTAGAAATCTTCAGGTTGTCAATCGTATCGAAAGGAACCCTGTCGCTGGTTGTACCAATTACGCAGACAGCATCGTCAGGAACAAGAATATCGGCGTTGGAAGGCTTGCGGCAACGGTTGATAACCATGTTATTAACACGATGCCCAAATATCAGCAGCGTTCCTTTTGCGGGAAACATATTAATGTTGATACCAGCCTGCTTGGCTACAAGGTGTCCCCAGATACCGGCTGCGTTAATTGTCAGGGCTGCATGTGCCTCTGATACCTCCCCCGTCAAGTTGCTACGAAGCCTAACGCCCGTTACCTTGTCCTGATCTACCAGCAGTTCGGTTACTTCATGATAGGTTAAAACGTCGGCGCCATGCTGTCGGGCATCCATCACATTCGCCATCGTCAGACGAAAAGGATCTATCGAAGCGTCGGGTACTCTTACCGCACCTATCAGACTTGGATTTACGGATGGTTCCAATCTGCGGGCTTCTTCCGGCGAGATAATATCTGCACGGATGCCGGCTTTTTGACAAGCCTCCACAAAAGTAGCCTGATAACTAAGGTCGTCTTCGGGCAGAGTGATGAACAAGCCGTCCGTTTCTTCCACACAATGGCGTGCTATTTTGCGAAGAATCATATTCTCTTTGATACACTCCGATGCCGAAAGCCGGTCGGTTACAGCATATCGAGCCCCACTGTGCATCAAGCCATGGTTACGGCCTGTAGCGCCATTAGTCAAGTCCTCTTTCTCCACTAACAACACCTTCATTCCACGCATGGCACAGTCTCTGGCCGTACCTGCTCCTGTAATTCCACCTCCAATGATAATTACATCGTAGTCTTTATTTGAATAATTCTCACCCATAGTTATCTTAAACTAATAGAATCATTTTATATTGAACCTGCCTACATTTATTTTGACAATTTACATTGTCTGGATTAGTAGTAAAGTTTCGTTTTAATCGCAATTCCTTTCTTTTCGAAACAAAAATACTTCAACTATCGATTAT
>JBHAEI010000021.1:0-21963 GCA_041855505.1 Prevotella sp. | reverse complement strand
CCTTCGCTTTTGCTTTCCTGCGCAGCATCAGGGTACTTGAGCGACTTGGTCAGCCATTTCATAAATTCCACCCATCCACCCGGAGGAGTCGGCGTTTCCGACAGGATTCGCGAGCTTACTTTCTCGTCTGTACGCTCCACTTCCCTCTCGGCATCATCATCGGTCATCTTTTCTTTCACCTTGTTGCTCACCTGTTCCACCTTCGGAACATCCGGCAATAAAGTGGGGTTTACCGTAATCATGATATCATCGCTTACCCGTGGAGCGGCAGTAACCTTGTCGTTCGAGTTCATACTGCCCACATTACGAGGGGTTACCTTATTCGGAGTGTCGCTTCGCTTCACGTTCAGCATATCGTCGATAGTAGGCTTTTTCTCATCCTTTACTTGCGAAATGTCTTGCTGGTCGATAGCCGGAAGCATTTCAAGGTTATGCAATTTTACAGAATGGACAAGCGAAGAACTGCCGTCATCATCTGCACTGCCATTCGAGTTATACTCCATGGCGACAAAGAAGCATGACAACGCTATGAGAAGTCCGAGCAAGAATCCTATCCATCGCTTGCTCTCTAAATCTGCTTTCTGTGATTTCTTTCTTTCCAAACTCGCATTTTATTCGTGGTTTTCCGCACAATTACACAGGTCGTTCTGCCCCTTTTCATTGTCGAGAAAAACATACCTTACTACTTTTTAAATGACAAAAATAAAAAAATAATCGGAGAATGAGGTTATTTTTACGGATATATTGAGTGCGTGTGAGCAAAAAAGAGGTTACCATACCCGGATGTATCGAAAGATTATTAGTGAGCCTTATGGATAATATAGGTAACCACTCCCCATATATTAAACTCGTCGTCATCGGCTACGGGAATAACGGGAAACTGTGGATTGGCCGGCACCAGACATATCTTTCCGCCATGACGCTGAACATACTTCACTGTATATTCTCCGTTAAACTCGCATACGGCAATGTCCCGTTCACCCGGAGAACGCTGACTTCTATCCACTACGAGCAAATCGCCATCGCTGATGTTGGCATCTATCATGGATGAGCCATGAACACGAATAAGGTAGCTGGTAGCAGGATGCGGACTTAACATAGATGTTAGATTTATATCTTCCGGCATCGCATTGTTATCTACCGGCAAAGGATAGCCTGCCACAAGGGATACATCATAATAAGGTATTCTTGCCTCTTCAAGATAGGTGCCGGGAATAACCGTACCAAGATTGGTGTCGATAATGGTTTCCCGCCCCGCCTTCTCCTGATGGATATGCTCAAGCAAACTGCTGTTGATGATGGAAGTTTTATTCTCTTGCTTGCCCAGATAATCTGCCACTTCTTTGACAGCTCTGAATGTAAGCAACTTAGAGGTAGAACTTTTCGGACGACCGGCTCCCGGTCGGGCACCGCCACGATTGTCCTTTTTCCTTTTAGGATTAGCCATAATGGGAATATATTGTTTTACTCCGCAAAAGTAATACATTTTTCTAATATAACGTATCACATTTATCAAGAAAAAACATGGCGATTATTTCCATATACCATATTTATCAATTATTTTCAAAAAGCAAGTTTAATCGTAGCTGATAACAGAATTACAAAGCTCCTTTTAGAAAGCCGTTCAAATACCCGTTTATAATGATCTAACAACCAATAAGTTATAAAGTAGCTTGCAAAAGAGCCCCTTTTACACCGAAAAAGGGGGCCTTTTGCTCTTCAATATATGGCAAATTACATCGCTATATAGGGCAGATTACTCTCTGAAAGATGCCTAATTCAACTATTATCGTACAGAAGGTTACAGGATAAACGTATTCAAGCATTAGACTATAAAATAATTTTACCAAAACAACTTTCGTATATACAACTGCCATTCACTGTCATTCATCAGCAAGAAAATAATCATTGCCCCCTGCAGATACTAAAAAAGGCAGGAAGAACTGTTACATTCTTCCTGCCTTTTTTATATCTATTATCAAATAATTGAACTCTTTCTTTCTTACTTGGCGTATGCCACAGAACGAGTTTCACGGATAACGGTAATCTTAACCTGTCCCGGATAAGTCATCTCATTCTGTATCTTTTCTGCTATCTCCGAGCTTAGCTTCTCACTCTCCATATCGTCCATCTTATCGGCGCCAACAATCACTCGAAGCTCACGACCGGCCTGAATAGCATAGGTTTTGGTAACTCCGGGATAGCTCATTGCTATAGCCTCCAAGTCGTTCAAACGCTTAATATAGGCCTCTACTATCTCGCGACGGGCACCGGGACGGGCACCGGAAATGGCATCACACACCTGAACGATAGGAGCCAGCAAGGTAGTCATCTCTATTTCGTCGTGGTGAGCTGCAATGGCATTGCAGATATCCGGTTTTTCCTTATACTTCTCGGCTATCTTACCGCCATAAAGTGCGTGAGGAAGATCGGTTTCTTCGTCGGGCACCTTACCAATATCATGCAGTAATCCGGCACGCTTAGCCTTCTTAGGGTTAAGCCCTAACTCGCTTGCCATTACCGCACAGAGGTTGGCAGTTTCCCGGGCGTGCTGCAAAAGGTTCTGTCCATATGAAGAACGATACTTCATCTTACCCACAATACGCACCAACTCCGGATGTAAGCCATGAATACCAAGGTCGATAGCGGTACGCTTACCCGTTTCGATTATTTCATTATCAAGCTGCTTCTTTACTTTTGCTACCACCTCTTCGATACGTGCGGGATGGATACGGCCATCGGAAACCAACTGATGAAGAGCCAAACGACAAATTTCACGGCGTACCGGATCGAACGCTGAAATAACAATAGCCTCTGGTGTATCATCAACAACTATCTCCACACCTGTAGCTGCTTCCAATGCACGAATATTACGACCTTCGCGTCCAATGATACGACCTTTCACCTCGTCGTTATCGATATGGAATACGCTTACAGAGTTCTCGATTGCCGTTTCGGTAGCAACACGCTGAATGGTTTGTATAACTATCTTCTTTGCCTGCTGATTGGCGTTCAGCTTTGCCTCATCTACAATTTCATTAATATAAGATGCAGCATCCAGTTTTGCCTGATCCTTCAGACTTTCCACAAGGCGACTCTTAGCCTCTTCAGCACTTAATCCCGAAAGTTCTTCCAATTTTGCACGTTCTTGTTCCTGCATTTTCTCAAGATCCTGTTGCCTAACCTGCAAGAGTTTTCGCTCGTTATCTATGCGCAACTGAAGCTGATCGACATCTTGTTTTCTGCGGGTCAGTTCCTCCTGACGTTGGTTTAATGAGATTTCACGCTGTTTTAAGCGGTTCTCATTCTGCTGAATTTTCTGTGTTCGCTGCTGAACTTCGGTTTCTAATTCGCTTTTCTTATTAAGAAATTTCTCTTTTACTTCAAGCAATTTCTTTTCTTTAATTACCTCGGCATCTTTTTTTGCCTGCATCATGGTTTCATTATACTTTCCTGTAAGGATATAACGGAAAATGGCGAAACCACCAGCACATCCTACTGCAAGGCAGATAATTGCAATAATGGTTGTTACTAATATACTCATTAATCTATTACGTTATGGATTTATATTCTCGTTATTTTTTTAATGCTTCTTCTATTTCTGATGTAAGACGGCCGAGAATATCTTGGAAAGGTGCGGTATCATTACGAGCTTCATTCTTTTTAAAGCGCAAAGCAACGTCAAGCATCGCCATGTACAATATCTCCTTGTCGGATTTTTTCCCCTTAAAATAAGTTGAATATGTATTCACGGTTTCTGTTATCATCGTTGCTGCAGAACGATAATACTCCTCGTCCTCTCTGGGACAATTCACAGATAGCTCTGTATCATATACATGTAAGCGAATATGTAATTTATCGTCTGCCATAATATTCCTGATTATTTCTCACTCAACAGAGTAATACATTTATTGACATCTCGTATCAATTTGGTTACACGTTTCTGTGCAGATTCCATGTCTCCATCAGAGATTTCAATCATTTTGGCCATCTTTAGCGATTGATATGCTTGCTGAGCCTGAGCCAACTGTTCCTGCAGTTGCCTGATTTCCTGATTGCGTTGCTCCACCAAAGCCGACAGCTCATGTTTTTCTTTCTCCAATTCCGAGTATTGGAGAATCATTTGCCGCACCCTCGTTGCAAACGTGTTCAAGATTTTCTCATTCTCATTCATAACAAAAGCCGTTGTTTTGGCTACAAAATTACATTAAAGTTTTTATTTAAACAAATAATTAAGAATTATTATTTACCTTTAGATTCCTCGCCTGCTTTGGGCTCTTTCTTAGCCAAAAGAACAATCTGATAAATAAAATCGGTTGTCCATTTCTTTGAAAATCCCAAACGCTTATTATACTGGCGAACTGCTGCTACAGACTTGATAACACCTGCATCGGAATAGTCGTTTTTCTCGAAAATATCATTAATGGTCTTGGCCGTCATCGAGTAGATAGCTTTCTTCAGGAAGCCAGGTACACGAAGTTTGAACTTCATCAGATTACCTACCAGCATCATAAGTTCCTGAGTATAGCCTTGAAATTGGTAAAGATAAGGTTGAACATCCTGTATCTTCTTGCAGTTTTTCTTGATACTCTGATCAATTTCTGCAAAAAAAGAGTCATCCAACTGATACAAATTTTTCATGGTCTTTATCACGCTTGACTTCTCACCAATTCCTAATTTATTATTAACAGTTGGAACATGGAATGTCTGCTTATAAGTTCTTAAGTCCGGCAACATTGCCAAATTCGTTATACCAAGACGGCTTGCCAAGACTGCCTGAAAGTAAACTCTAACCAAAGTCATATAATCTTCCATGCCACCTGTTCGCTGCTCTGATTCTGCTTTATTTTTAAAAAGCTTTGAAAAAAATCCCATTACGTTTTGACTATTATTTATTTTACTTAATTCTGTGAAATCTATGCTTTACATATGCAAAGTTAATAATTTAGATAAATAAAACAGCCTCATTCACATATTTTTCTTCTTTGCGCTTCTTGTTTCAAAGGTTTTTTACTAAATTTGCCACAAATATAAAAATAAAAGAAAACTTTAAAGTTATTAGCTTGCTATAACTAAACATCTCATTGTCGATGAACAGAATGTGATTAAAGTTTCATGCCTGGCTAATCTTCTTTTAAAACCAATTAAAAAACAATTTCATAACAATGAAAGGTATCGTACTTGCTGGAGGGTCGGGCACTCGTCTTTACCCTATTACCAAGGGAATCAGTAAACAGCTTATTCCCATCTATGACAAGCCAATGATATATTACCCCGTATCCGTTCTGATGCTGGCAGGTATAAAGGAGATTCTGATAATTTCGACTCCCAGTGATCTACCCGGCTTCAAACGCCTTTTAGGAGACGGAAGCGCCTACGGTGTTACTTTTGAATATGCAGAACAACCTTCGCCGGATGGACTGGCACAGGCCTTTATCATCGGAGAAGAGTTCATCGGGAAAGAAAGTGTTTGTTTAGTTTTGGGAGATAACATCTTCTACGGAGCCGGATTCAGCAGTTTGCTAAACAATAGTGTAAGAAAGGCAGAAGAAGAGAACAAAGCTTCAGTATTCGGTTATTATGTTAATGATCCGGAGAGATATGGTGTAGCAGAGTTTGATTCTAACGGACAATGCCTGAGCATCGAAGAGAAACCAGAGCATCCTAAGAGCAACTATGCCGTAGTAGGATTGTACTTTTATCCCAACAACGTGGTGGAAATTGCAAAGCGCATTAAGCCATCTGCACGGGGAGAGTTAGAGATTACAACCCTTAATCAGGAATATCTGGCACAAGGCAGCTTGATGGTTCAGACGTTACAGCGTGGTTTTGCATGGCTCGATACAGGAACACACGACAGCCTGTCGGAGGCCAGTACATTTATAGAATGTATAGAGAAAAGGCAAGGACTGAAGGTTGCCTGCTTGGAAGAGATCGCTTATAAAAAGGGATGGATTACAAAAGAACGCTTGATAAAAGAAGCACAGCCTATGGCAAAAAACAACTATGGCAAATATTTGTTGAAACTTGCCGAGGAATAAAAACTATTATTAACTTTGAAATTATAATAATTCATATATGGAAGAGATCAACGATTTAGAGAAGAAACAGAGTTATGGCTCTACCGAAGAGAAGAGTTTCATTGACTTCACTGCGATTTATCGCGCTGTTGTTCTTAATTGGTATTGGTTTATCCTATCACTAATCATCTGTGTGGGAATAGCTAAAATCTATTTAAGGTACACAACACCTATTTATCAGGTAACTGCCAAATTACTTGTAAAAGATGCTGACGGAAATCGTCCATCATCTATAAAGTATGCAAGTAACCTCGGAACAGTTTCAAATTCCAATGGTTTAGACAATGAGGTTGAAATTCTTACCTCACGCTCTTTGGCAGAATCTGCAGTCAGAGACTTGAAGTTATATACAACCTACTCGACAAAAGGCAGAGTTAAAGATTTTAATTATTATAATAACCAGCCTATCAACGTTGATATTGATGCTGCTCATCGTGAAAAATTAAACGTCCCTATTCGGTTAAAGATAACAAGAGAGGGCTCAAACTACAACATTGCGGGTACTTATAGCGTTCCTACCAATGAGTATAATTCTCAGGGGCCATTCAACATTGATAAGAAAGCAACATCATTACCTATAAGAATACCGACAGGTGCAGGCGTGCTTACAATAACCTCTAATAATGGTGGCGCACTGCATGATGGCGATTTCATAGATGTTACCATCTCTTCTCCAAAGATGGTTGCGGTATCATATGCCAATGCGCTTCAGGCAGATCAGGATGCAAAAGCTTCTTCGATTGCCCAATTAACCATCAAGGATGCCATACCACAACGTGCTATCGATTATTTAAAGAGATTAGTTGTTGCTTATAACGAACAAGCTAATGAGGATAAAAACACAATAGCCCTACGTACAGAAAAGTTCATTAATTCTCGTTTGGAAATGATTAATGCCGACCTTGGTAAAACCGAGGGCGATATTCAGAAGTATAAGCAGGAGAATAGAATGATTAATCTTGATATGAGTTCTACCAGCTCATTCAATAATCAAGATGCTTATGAGCAGAAATTAGTCGATATTGAAACACAGATAGAATTATTCAATACGATTTCTCAGGAAATAGAAAATTCTGCTAAGAACCCAACACAGGTAATTCCATCCAACGTTGGTTTACAAGATGCAAGCTCAACCAAACTGATTGACAAGTATAATGAAATTGTATTGGAACGTAACAGACTGTTGAGAAGCGCCTCAGAAAGCTCTCCGGTAGTAGCACCTCTTACAGCTCAGTTAAGAGATCTGAACAGAAATATTCAAAGCGCTATCAATACTGCCAGAAGAAGTCTAATGATACAGAAAGACGCTATTGATAACCAATTCAACAAATACACCAACGATGTTGAGAAAGCGCCAACACAAGAGCGCACTCTTACTCAAATTGGTCGCCAACAGGAGGTAAAATCGGGATTATACCTTATGCTTTTACAGAAACGTGAGGAGAACAGCATCTCACTTGCTGCTACTGCTGACAAAGGTAAGCTGCTGGATGACCCTTCTTTGGTAGGACAGGTTAGTCCTAACAATGGTATAATTCAAGCAATAGCAGTCATCATCGGATTATTAATCCCTGCATTGATTCTATTCCTCATCAACTTCTTGCGTTACAAGATAGAGGGACATGAAGATGTTGTAAAACTAACAAGATTGCCCATCTTGGCAGATATTGCCATTGCAAGTAACAAAGCAAAAGGTAAGGCCGATATTGTGGTTCATGAGAATCAGAATACTCAAATGGATGAGATTTTCCGCTCATTGAGAACTAACCTACAGTTCATGCTCAAAAAAGATGAGAAAGTTATTCTGTTTACTTCATCAACATCGGGGGAAGGTAAGACCTTCACTGCGGCTAACCTTGCCATGAGTTTTGCCATTCTCGGTAAGAAAGTGGCACTCATCGGACTTGATATTCGACGTCCTCGCTTGGCAGAGCTATTCCAGATAAAGGATCATAAACATGGTATTACCAATCTTTTGGCAAGAGAAGCCTCTTCATTAGAGGAGATTCGTGAGCAGATTCTTCCATCCGGCATACATAAGAATCTTGATCTTTTGATGGCTGGTCCTATTCCGCCTAACCCTGCCGAGCTGACAGCCCGACATACTTTAGACGAGATAATAAATATATTGAAGGAGAATTATGACTATATCGTTATTGATACAGCTCCTGTAGGGCTGGTAACAGATACGTTACAAATTGCCCGTGTTGCTGATGCAACCATCTATCTTTGCCGTGCAGATTATACTCCTAAAGCTACATTCGACATGATTAACGGCTTTGCAGAGGAGAAGAAACTGCCCAATATGGCACTTGTGCTGAATGGTATCGACCTGTCGAAGAAGAAGTATGGCTATGAGTATGGCTATGGCAGATACGGAAAGTATGGACGATATGGCAAATACAACAAGTACGGCTCTTCTTATAAGCAATATGGAAGCTATGGTAACTATGGCGACTACAATAATAGTCACTATGGTAAGAAGAATGATGATTCTATAAAGAAATAATCAGCAAGTATGGTAATAGCAGTCGATTTCGATGGTACAATCGTCGAACACAGATATCCTAAAATCGGTAGCGAAGTTCCTTTCGCTACCGATACGCTTAAAGCGCTTATCAATGATGGACATCAGCTCATTCTGTGGAGTGTAAGAGAAGGAGAACTTTTGCAGGAAGCCGTGGAATGGTGCAGAAAGCGTGGAGTGGAATTTTGGGCAGTAAACAAAGACTATCCGGAAGAACAAAAGGCCTATAACCAAGTTTATTCACGTAAGATAAAAGCCGACCTTTTCATTGATGACAGAAATATTGGAGGCCTTCCGGATTGGGGTACTATCTACCAAATGGTAAAACATAACGAAACATGGGAAGATAGAATTCACAACCCTGCATTTGCAGAACATACTCTACTGAAGAAAAAACACTGGTGGCAAAAGCTATAATATAGCAGCTCATCACAAAACCTCTTGAAATATTCAAATAAATCATACGGAGATTACAAAGACATAGAGAAGGCCATATCGGTGTCGATATGGCCTTCTCTATTGCAATGTGCTCTCTTTTTCCAAATTATTCCGGCTCAGAACAAGAGTATCGAACTGAAAAACATAACACAATATAGTAGTTTAAAAATGTTTTTACTTACTGTCATTTTTAACAATCATCATAAACACTTGTATATAAGGGTATTATAGATTTTTTTTAATGAAGATATGACAGCAAAATAAGAAAATACAATGGCAGGAAGGAGATTGGGTACTTTATAGAAGTTGCTGTCATTCCACCACCTGTATTTTCATTACAAAGTATTATTTATCAGTCGCTTACATGAATTATTAAAAGTGAAAGCAAAAACAGCAAAATAAAATTCTTTGGTAAAACATACCTATTCATGTTGTAATACATATCCTTTTATACACAAATATATGCCCTTTTACCCTACTATTCATGCCTTTTTAGCAACCTACCTTATGCAATTATTGTAGTTACAGCTTATCCCCTAATCGGAGTTTATTTGATATTCAATGAGTCTAATGGCGTAAACTTATCATTCAAGAACATAACTCCATTAAAACGAATGATTTCTCTATTCGAAGGATATACAGTAAGTTGAGCTGTAGCATTATTGTACTGTTCCAGAATTATCTGGAAATGTTCCCCCGCTTTCCGCGTCGTCATTGTAACTCTACTACCATCCTTGATAGCCTCTTCCTGATAGCTATCCAAAGGGGCGAGCAACGACAACCCTATACCATGGCCATAAGGAGCAAAATAAGCTCTGCCGAAATAGGGCAAAAACATCCCTACAGAATCGCCACTGACTTCTATTCCCCAATCATCGTTTAGATAGATAGCCGGGCCATGGGCAGGATATACCCTATCTACAAAGATACGATAACGACGAGAGTCCAAATGACCTTTCACGGCCTCTGCTGTCAATTTATCATGTACATCCTTTGGAATAACCTTACCTTCTGAATCATAATAAGTCGTAGCACATCCTATTAATACAAATAAAGCAAATACTAACGTGATTAATTTTCTCATTTACTCCCCTCCCCTTTTCTCCTTTAGTTATTTTTTTGGCATAGACAGAGTGGAAAATCTTCCCCTACCTTATCTCCATTTATTATCTTTACATATATAAGCTGTTACAATCATACCTATACAGTAGCTTTCCACTTACCTCGCTCTTATAAAGAAGACGTATCAACAAACGAAAAGTTTAGTCGATTTTCTCTACTTTTGGTGTCTCTATCTTTTCTATTACCGGCGCTACATCATTTTTATTACTTACCTGAGGGACTGCAGGTGGAACGGCATCATGTGCCGGGGCTGGAATAGGATCACGATGAACTTCACCGGAAGAAGTTTTCTCAACATTATTTTTTGTTTCAGCGGCTTTCTTTGCAGCCCCATCTTTACTTGAAGGCTCTTCTATATCGGTAATCTCAGACACACTTTTATTTGGCGCGGAATTGGGCCATAAATAATCACCAATTATATCTATGGTATCCTTTTCTGCCTTCACCTGCTCTGCCCGTACCCGTTCCTCTTCCTCAGCCTCCTTACTATCACTACCGCTATTTACAATAAAGTTATATGCCATAGCCAAGACTACAACTACAACCAAACCACATAACACCTTGAATGTTAGCGAATTTGTTATTTTCTTTTCCTTCGTCATACTTCTATTTATCTACTTATCAGCAGCAATAAGTTTACTTATTCTACAACAAAGAGAGGAGTCATATTCACTGCTCTATTGTCCTATCTCCGCAAAGCGGAATCCAAGTCAAGACTGCTTAGGAAACTCTTTCTACGCTTCCCTGCCTATCAGATTCCTGTGCAAAGATAAACATTAATATGCTAACAGGGTCATTCTATACCCTTAAAAACATCATTTCACTCCTTTATTTTAATAAAAGCATTTGCCAATATGGCTGTCAGGCCACCTGTTGTTATCCCACTTGAAAAAATATTCTTAATGATTTCGGGCATTTTGTCCATGATATTAGGTACCAGCTCCACGCTTAATCCCATGGCAAAGCTGATGGCCATAACCAATACAGCCTTACGTGTTATCTCTGTAGAAGATATGATACGGATACCGGCAGCAGCCACTGTTCCGAACATCAGCAACGTTGCACCACCCAAAACACTGTCAGGGATAAGCGAGAACAACTGACCTACTACAGGGAATAAGCCTAACACTACCAAAGCTCCTGCAATAAAATAGCCTACATACCTGCTCGCTACACCCGTTAATTGTATCATTCCGTTGTTCTGCGCAAAGATAGAATTCGGAAAACTATTGAATATTGCTGCCATCATAGAATTAAAACCATCTGCCAAGATACCGCCACGTGCTCTCTTCATAAACTTATCTCCTTCGACAGGCTCGCCCGATATCAGCGAGTTTGCTGTAATATCGCCGAAAGCCTCAACTGCAGTAACCAAATAAATTAATCCTATTCCTATGATAGTCCCTACATCAAAGCGCAAGCCATACTTAAAAGGGACGGGAATATTAATAGCTCCTGAACCGCTTAACTTTGAAAAGTCTATCATCCCCAAAGCATAAGCAGCGATACAACCAATCACCAGCCCCAACACTATGGATGCCATACGGAGAAAACGATTATTCGACCTATTGAAAAAGATAATACTCACCAACACTAACAAGGAGAGTCCCAAATGTTCCATAGAGCCAAAGTTGCCATCATCTATGGCCGACTGCCCCCCTCCACAGGAGTTTATTCCTGCTTTTATCAAGCATAATCCTATTAAGGTAACAACAATCCCCGAAACCAAAGGAGTAATAATCTTTCGAGTATAGGGCAGAACTCTGCTCACTAACATCTCTACGGCCGATGCCACAAGACAGGCACCGAAGATATAACTTAATCCCATTTCCACATTCATCTGTCCGCCTACCATACCTAACATTCCGGCTCCAATAATAGGACTTATAAAGGAGAAAGAAGTTCCCTGAATGCACAACAGTCCTGCCCCTAACGGTCCAAACCTCCTACATTGGATGAAAGTAGCTATCCCCGAGACAAACAATGACATAGAAACCAAAAAGGCCGTAGTCTCCAAACTTAGCTTCAGAGCAGAACTGATAATTAATGGTGGAGTAATGATTGCCACAAAAATAGCCAACAAATGCTGCACGGCAGCAAAGAGTGTTTCACGAATTGGTGGGCGATCATTCAGCCCATAGATAAGTTCTTTTGTCTTTTTCATTAAGGAGATTTTTACGAATGAATATGATATATAAATGAATTGATAGCTAACAGGGGTTTACATTTCCATGTTTTTCTACGTAATAAAATCTTGCTATAGCAGTATTGAAACAGTAAGGGCAGACCTTTCACTGTCTGCCCATCTATCATCTATTCTCTTATTTTTATCTCACACTTGTCCAGCGACTCTATAACCGCTAAACTTTCACAGCGCACGCCAGCTTTTTCTATCTCTTCCCTACCCGACTGAAAGGCCTTTTCGATAATAAATCCCATACCTACCAGCTCGGCACCGGCTTGCCTACATAGGTCTATAATTCCTTTCGCTGCATTGCCATAAGCCAAGAAATCATCTACAAAAAGAACCTTATCCTCTGGCGATAGGTATTCTTTCGAAATAACGATGTTATACTCTCTTTGCTTTGTAAACGAGAAGACTTTTGTAGAAAGTATATCTCCCATTGTGGATGGTTTCTTCTTTTTCGCAAAGACAACCGGTAAGTCCAGTAAAAAACCCATCATTACAGCAGGAGCGATACCACTTGCCTCAACTGTAATAATCTTATTGATTTCTGTAGAAGCATAACGGCGAATCAGCTCTACCGCTATTTGTTTCATCAGATTAGGATCCATCTGGTGATTGATAAACTTATCTACTTTTAGAATACCACCGGGATAACACTTCCCATCTTTAAGAATACGATCACGTAACGTCTTCATTGATACAATTAATTTTTAAGAATCAAGAGCCACAAATAAATAGGTAAAAAACGTATCTTAATCCTATACTCTCAATTAATTGCATGCAAATATAATAAATCTGCTTTATAAATCCTACAGAAAACAACCACTTTCTTTCCCAATAACGCAAAAAACACCATTCCTCTCTTTATTCCTTCTTTTTTCCTTACCTTTGCACTTCAGGAGTTATGGGAAGATGCCATTATGCTGTATATTCCCCCTCCCCATTAATTAATTTATTATAAAATGTACAAAATCAATTTCAATGAGCGCCGTGCCATTAAGTTTACGCACTTCTCGCGCCGTGGTTATGCCCTTTTTTCCGTATTAGGCAAAGAGGTGATTATTGGTGTACTGAGTGTTGCCACCCTCCAACATGCCTCTGCACAGGGCATGAGCAATGAGGCTCAACAACAAAGCAACGACTCCACAACCACCAATAATGAAGCCATCCACAAGCTGGAAGGGATTAGTGTAACGGGAACCAGAGCACCACTCACAGCAGGGCAACAGGCCAGAATGGTAACTGTGCTGAGCAGGGAGGACATCCAAGCTGCGCCAGTACAAAGTATTAACGATTTACTTAAGTATGCAGCAGGCGTCGATGTACGCCAAAAAGGGCCACTTGGAGCACAGACCGATGTAAGCATTCGAGGAGGCAATCAGGAGCAAATCACAGTTCTTCTCAATGGGATTAACATCTGCGACCCACAGACGGGGCACAATTCTTTCGACTTACCTATCGACTTTGCAGACATCGATCACATTGAAATTCTTGAAGGTCCGGCAGGGCGTGTTTATGGAACATCCTCCATGTTAGGTGCCATAAACATTATAACCAAAAACACTTTACCGCATCCTTTTGAAGCACATATAAGCGGTGGCTCCTTCGGTTACTTTAATATAGGGGCACGAACAGGATTTTCTTTCAAACAAAAATTTATCCATACTCTTTCAGCCTCCTACACCCGTAGCGACGGATACCTGCGTAGTAAAGCAGGAAATCTTAATGCCGATTATAAAACGGGCAAGGCTTTCTATCAGGGCATATTCGACAATGCCTCCTTTTTTGCCAAATGGTCGGCAGGTGTTAGTACAAAAGACTTTGGCTCAAATACCTTCTATGGGGTAAAATACGATAATCAGTTTGAGCATACCACAAAGATTTTCACCTCCATTCAGGCTGAAAACAAGAAAGGTGTCGTTCATTTTCGCCCCTCATTCTATTGGAATAGAAACTACGATAGGTTCGAACTTTTCCGTGATGAGCCGCAGAAATATCCTTTTAACTACCACCGAACGGATGTAATTGGAATCAACCTCAACACCTATATCGATTGGATGTTAGGAAGAACAGCCCTCGGATTTGAGTTAAGAAATGAGGATATTATCAGTGGAAACCTCGGCGAGCCGCTCAATCATCCCAAGCATATTCATGGTACCGACAGAAACTATACCAACGGATTAAACAGAACGAATACACAAATTATTCTCGAACACAACATTATTTTGCGAGATTTTTCTCTTTCCGGAGGAATCATTGCAGTCAAGAATAGTCAGGCAGAAGGGGCTATGAAGGTATATCCCAGTATCGATGTAAGCTATCGGATATCACCATACTGGAAATTATATGCTTCTTATAACACTGCCCTCCGCATGCCTTCCTTTACAGAACTTTATTATTCTGTAGGAGGTTTCAAGGCCGACAAGCATTTAAAGCCCGAAGAACTTACTGCCTTTGAAATAGGAACAAAGTACACCTCGCGCTTGCTCAACGCGTCTTTAAGCATCTATCACAATCGCTATCGAAATCTGATAGACTGGATTAACGATGGAAGTACCGACGAAAAAGGCTCCTTGATATGGCAGAGTATAAACTTCGGAACCATCAATGCGCTTGGCATACAGCTATCGGGCGATCTCTATTTCCAACAATTACTCCCTCATCAGTCATTCCTGCGAAAGCTATCCTTCAGTTACAGTTATATCAATCAGGACAAGAAGGACGGCAATGGCATTAGTAGTAAGTATGTTTTAGAGTATTTAAAGAACAAGTTTGTCATTACACTTACCTCCCACTGGTTTGCGAAGCTCAACTCAACGCTTAGCTATCGCTTCCAGCACAGAATGGGACAATACTTGGATGTAGCTAATGTCCGGCACAAATATGGCAGTTATGGCTTACTCGACACCCGTTTCAGTTGGGACGAAAAGAAGTGGTCGGCCTACCTTGAAGCCAACAATGTCCTTGCCCGCAAGTATGCCGATGTTGGAAATGTTTCCCAACCACGATGCTGGGTAACAGCCGGTATCAATATTTCCCTATAGCAATTACCCCTTCAACAAGGATATAATAACAATAAAGGTGTCATCGCTTTGCAAGCCATGACACCTTTTTTATTTCAATGAACTTTTAAAGTTTCGTGCTGTTTACTTCTCAATAGCAGCTACACCCGGAAGTACCTTGCCCTCGATAGCCTCAAGCATGGCACCACCACCGGTAGATACATAAGAAACTTTATCGGCCAAACCGAACTTATTTACCGCTGCAACAGAATCACCACCACCTACAAGAGAAAAAGCACCGTTGCTCTGTGTAGCCTCAGCCACATACTTGGCAATCTCACCTGTACCGTGAGCAAAATTGTCAAGTTCGAATACTCCCACAGGACCATTCCACAGAATTGTCTTAGAAGACAGAATAATCTTCTTCCATTCTGCCAAGCTCTGCTCTGCAGCATCCATACCTTCCCACTCATCTGGAATTTCACCGATAGGGAAAGTCTTACGTTCTGTATCGTTAGAGAAATCCTTACCACATACCGTATGGGTAGAAAGTGAAAGGTTAACACCCTTCTTCTTAGCCTCTTCCATCACATTCAAAGCCTCCGGAATAAGATCGTCCTCATGGAGCGACATACCTATCTTACCACCTTGAGCCTTGATAAAGGTGTAACCCATACCACCGCCGATAATCAGGTTATCCACCTTATCGAGCAGATTCTTGATAACACCCAGCTTAGAAGAAACTTTTGAGCCACCAATAATAGCAGTGAATGGATGCTGAGCATTCTTCAGCACATTATCAATAGCTGTTACTTCTTTTTCCATCAAGAATCCCAGCATCTTATGATCGGCGTCAAAGTTGTCAGCAATAACAGCTGTAGAGGCATGCTTACGGTGAGCCGTGCCGAATGCGTCATTAACATACACATCAGCATAAGAAGCTAACTTCTTTGCGAAACTCTTCTGACGTTCCTTCATTTCTGCCTTTGCTGCATCATATTCAGGAGTGCCTTTTTCTACACCTACAGGTTTACCTTCCTCTTCAGGATAGTAACGCAGGTTCTCCAGCAGCAATGCCTCACCGCCCTTCAGTGCAGCTGCCTCGGCATCAGCGTTGCCAGCGTCCTTGGCAAACTTAACCTCAACTCCCAACGCATCACTAACATTCTTTACAATCTGGCTCAGAGAAAGTTCCGGCTTCACCTTACCTTTTGGCTTGCCCATATGGCTCATCATGATAAGGGCACCACCATCTGAAAGCACTTTCTTCAGTGTAGGTAGGGCACCACGAATACGTGTGTCGTCTGTAACATGGCCATTTTCATCCAATGGCACATTGAAATCTACGCGAACGATAGCTTTATGTCCGCCGAAGTTGAAATCATTGATTTTCATTTCGTTTTTAAAATTATAATTTTACTTATTGTTTTCTTCGTACAAATATACACAAAAACATCGGACTGGTGAAAAGTTATCTTATCTTTTTTGTATTTTTGCAATTAAAAGAAAAGAAGATGAAAGATTCTGTTATTATTGTGAGCGGTGGCCTTGATTCTATTACATTGCTTTATGAAAAGGCCGACGAGATAGCCTTGGGTATTTCTTTCGATTATGGTCAAAACCATTCCAAAAATGAAATTCCTTTGGCAGAGTATCATTGCAAGCAGTTGGGAATACCCCATGTCACTATTCCGCTGAAGTTTATGAACGAGTATTTCAACAGTTCTCTACTGGATGGAGCCGATGCAATACCTGAAGGACATTATGAGGATGACAATATGAAATCTACCGTTGTCCCCTTCCGCAACGGTATCATGCTATCCATCGCGGCTGGTATTGCCGAAAGCTATGAGCTAAAACATGTGCTTATCGCCAATCATGGGGGCGACCATGCCATCTATCCCGACTGCCGTTCAACCTTTATTCAGGCCATTAACCAAGCTATTCAAGCCGGCACGTATGTGAATGTTACCGTCGAAGCACCTTATACAGATGCAACAAAAACGGAGATAGTAAGGCGAGGAGCAGCACTGGGTATCGACTACAGCAAGACATGGAGCTGCTATAAAGGCGGTAAAAAACACTGCGGAAAATGTGGAACGTGCGTGGAACGCAAGGAGGCCTTCCGTGATGCAGGCGTTCCGGATCCGACAGAATACCTTGATGAATAGCCACAAACAGACTTGCAGAAACCAAAACGAGGAGCAAAAGATTTCAGCCTTTTGCTCCTCGTCTTATTAAATAGGCTTACACCTATTATATAATAATCATCCTATTTAAAATCTCTCATTACATATTAACCCAGATATTTCATCAGGACGCGCGCATTACCACTTTCACGTATCTTCTCAATAGCCTTCTCACGAATCTGGCGAACACGCTCTCTTGTCAGCGCCATTTCTGTTCCTATCTCCTCAAGACCTTTCTCCTGACAGCCAATACCGAAACATTCCGTAACGATTTTAATCTCACGCTCCTTCAATGTGTTCTGCAATACGGCTCTCAAATCATCCGACATCGATTCGAAATCAACACCCTTATCGGTACGAGAATCGTCGCCCGAAGAAAGCATATCGCTCATAGAATTATCATCGTCGTCGCTGAATGGCGCGTCAATACTCATGTGATGATTGTCTGCGCTCTGGCTTTGACGAATACGCACCTCATCGATACCCGTTATCTCTGCCAGCTCATGGTTAGACGGCCGACGGTTATGCTTCTGGATAAACTCGTTGGTTGCCTGATTAATCTTTGAGATAGCACCCACCTGATTAAGAGGCAAACGAACGATGCGGCTTTGCTCGGCAATAGCCTGTAAGATACTCTGACGAATCCACCACACAGCATAAGAGATGAACTTAAAGCCTCGTGTCTCGTCAAACTTCTCGGCTGCCTTTACCAAACCGATATTTCCTTCATCGATAAGGTCGGTCAGCGACAAACCCTGATGCTGATATTGCTTGGCAACAGACACTACGAAACGAAGATTGGCACGAATCAATTTCTCCTTTGCACGCTCTCCTTTAGGACCACCTTTATGAATTTCCTGAGCCAATTCTATTTCCTCATCAACAGTTATCATCGGCTCTCGTCCTATCTCTACCAGATACTTATCAAGTGCCTCACTGGATCTGTTGGTGATACTCTTTGAAATCTTAAGTTGTCTCATGAATTTTTATGCCTCCAAAATAAATTATACAATTATCCTATTATAATGCAAATTGGATGCAAAATTACGCATAAAAGGGGTAAAATGCACGTTTCACCCCTCCTATTTAAGATTTATTATTAATCTTAACAATTACTTGTTTTATTTCCAACTATGACTGACAATTTTGTCATTTCCCTTCACTGTTGTTGTTACTCCCATCATCTTCATGGTCATATCGGTAGCATAATCGTTCACCCAGCCATTTTTCAGCAAATGGAAGGTTTCCACTAAGCTGGCATCCACCTTATCCATGCCCATAGCCTTTAGCTGTCCCCAGTTGTTCATGGTCTGGTTTACCATCTCATCTGTCATGCCGGACTCTTTTAATTGCTTTTTCAGCACCTCCTTTACATCTTCCTCATTCATATTACTCTTGGTGGTTGCTACAACCGCTGTAGTACCCAAAACATTCTGAAGATTGTATGTTGTTACACCTTTTATCATATCTGCTATTGTCTTGGGCTCGGTTGTACCGGTCTTAATCGTTTTGCCATAAATAGAAAGAGTTCCGATATCATTACATGAAGCTGCCAACTTTTCTGCCGTAAGTTCTGTCATAATAGTCTCTTGCAGCTTCTCTTTTGTTGTTGTCTGCGCAAGCTGAGGGTTATTTTTAAACATCTCATTCACTTTTGCCATAACAACCGGCTTCAGAGCTTTGCTTACTTCGGCATAATTCTGAACTTTTACCACCCTGCCATTCTGATCGGTTTGTAACAATAACGGTATGTTTTCCAGATATTTTACGGTACTTGCAGCACTTTCTGCAACCTCTTCGCTCCCTTCTGTTTTCATATTACTGACTACCTGTTCTATAACATATCCTGTGGGCGTGGCATCTTTTACCGTCAATGTAGTATTATTTGTTACCTTGGCAGTCTGCGTTCCGCCACCCATAGGGAGCTCTATCGTCATATTTGCTTCCGACTCATACACCACCTTGTCGCCCTTTTGGAAGTTGGCTTTAATCAGTGTCTGCGCACCGGCAAACATACAAGTTGCCACAAAAGCAACGGAAAATAAGATTCTTTTCATAGCGTTATATTTTAAATTTATATGATAACTTGTTACAAATATACAAATAAAAAGATGACAACCCACAAAAACTATCCGGATTTTTTAAAAATCTTCAAATCTAATTTTCACTGTACCTGTATAAGAAAGGGAAGTACCCTAACTTCATTGACAAGTCCGTATTTACCAAGAATTTTTATTTTATCGCTGCTGCTATCACGTTTAACAATTATCGCAACATTCTATTAATCAGTATTCTATCATTACAAAAGCAGAAACAGTATGACAGCAAAAAACAGATTTCCCCATCATTCACAGTAGGTCATACTAATGTAATTCTGGTGTAATGGGCATTTGGTAGGCGGAAACCTTTCATGCTTGTTAGTAATGGACATTTGGTAGTCTGGATAATCCGGCCTGTTTTTTGTACTGAGGGAGCCCTTTCATTCTATTTACCTCTGTTCTTAGGGCTTACCGTAAACTTCCAAACAAGGGAAAACATAACATAACGAGGAATGGTATTGTACCATCTCTCCGTCCTGCCCTGCTCGTTCATCACATACTTTGTGTTCGACAGCTGGCGGAGGATATCGAAACCTGAAAGTTTTGCCAATAACCTTTCGTGGAAGAAGCTGCGTGCCAGCTCTGCATTCCATACCCATTCCGTCGTGTTTAAATAATTGTCCTGATAACCTCTGCGGGCATATAAGGCAATGTCCGTATTCAAAGAGAAATGCCAAGGAAGCGCAAGCACTGTGTTGAAGCCTATCTTATAGTTGCCCGCATGGATTCTCTTGAAGCCTTCACGATCGCTGTTGATGAGAAAATAAGTACCGCCACCATGAAGTGAGAACTCATAACGCTCGCTCGGACGATAGGTGAGTTTGAGGTTATCGCCTAACTGCCAGTTATTTACAATGCTCCTAACACTGCCTGTGTAAGTATTCACCGTTGCCATATCGACATTATGGTTATAGCTGACAGAGAGTTGATTATCGATCGTCCACTGCCGGGCACTGTCCAAAGCCTGTGTATAGTCGAAATTAAAAGCAGTATTCCAATTTCCGTTTACACTTACAGGTTGCAGCACGGCAGCATTCGTCCCTGCATCGTAAGTGGTGGCATAGGCAATGTTATTATCTACCTTATTGTATAGCAGGCGAACATTCCATAAACGCTGATACCTGCCTTCATGTTGCAAAGAGAAAGAAGCATTGTATCTGTGGATGTTCTTCAAGGCTGAATTTCCTAACGTAACATTGAGCGGATCGGAATCATCACGATAATCTATCATATCTACCAAGCCGGGAATCTCTGACTTGATACCTGCATTAATCTCCCAAATCAGCTTTGTTCCTCCACGTGCAAACAGCTCCGGCTCAAAGAAAACAGCATGTCTCGATACACCATATCGACCTGTACGATAGTAGGAAATGTTTTTATGTACCAGCCGTAAGGGGAAACGAATATAGGCCGTTTCTATGTTCCACTTATTCGATCCGGCAGCACGGTTAATATTCAACTCCAACTGGAATTTATGATGATTCTGATAGTTACGATACAGATAACTGTTATTATTGTCCTGTACAGCAAGAAGCGCATCGACCGTAGATGGCAACAAATCGTAACGCGTACTGTCGGCGCCGGCTATTTTGTCAAGCCGATAAAGGTTGTTGTTGGCCTTGTCGTAACGATAGTTATACTCATACATAGGGCGAATACTCCATCCGGGCCATATCCATTCATACGAAACATTGCCTTTGCCCTTCCAGTACAGACCTGCATTACGGCGATAGTTATTGCGGAAGTCATGGGGCGTAACTCCATCAGTATAAGTCAGATCATACAAAGAGAAACTATTATCCTTTAGCCTGTCATATTCCACATTGACACTATAGCGAAGCATATCCGTAATAGTCTTGAAATATCCTTCGTTGGCTAAACTTACATTATAATGATCGGCCTTCTCTTTCCCTTTCGTTATCAACCGGTTAAGTAAAGACTGGTTTCTTGAGCTTGCGGTTGTATTATCTGCCAAATTCAAGTTATGGTTGTAATGGAAGGTGAGAAATGTGGTCGTGGAGTATTTTTCGGAGGCAGCAAAATGCCCGACATTACGACTATCTATCACTGTTGTCGTTGCATTTTCCCTACCATTCATCCTGTTAAAGATATTACCGGTGGGAAGATATATTTCTGTATTCTCTATCTTTTGAATGTCGGCATTATTGTGTGAGAATACCTGAGTTCGGTATAAGCTTTATGCAATGAGTCTGCTTTTGTCTATGATTTCAATATTCATCGTAGGCTTTTTTGGCATCAGTTGATAGGCAATCAGTGCTGCGATAAGGTTTGTAAAGAAGTTCTCTATACTTCTGTGT